>JABUUA010000128.1 GCA_021443405.1 Bacteroidaceae bacterium | reverse complement strand
TGCCCACATAGAAATTCTGGAACCAACGAGCGGGTTTATACAGGTCGGTGCGATGACTGGCAATATGGTCACGAAGGTCGTTGGCAAAACTTGTCTCCAACTGAGCGCCGGCACGGACGCCCGACACAAAGTCGTAACCGTGAACGCCGCCGTGCAAATCGTAGTTGTCGGCCGCAACACCCAAGTAGGGTTCTGCAAACAAAGAGAGGTGGCGCAGCACGCGATAGCGGAAAAGCAAACCTATGTCGGCGCGAGCTGTAAGACTGCGCGCACTGCCGTCGCTCACCAGACCGGCGGCCGCTCCCAAGGTGGCTTGCACGCCGAAACGGCGCTTCGGGTCGAAACCACGGAAATAATTTGTCAGATTGAAAAGGTAACCGGCCTGCACTTCGTTGACGGTGAGGGTTCCATTGACCTCAGGATTGCGGCGGTACGACGTATTGGCATAACTGAGACGCAAGCCGTGCAGACGCGAAAGGTCGTATTGCAGTCCCATGCCGAACTGGCGGCCGCAGTCCAGTTTGGAGAAGCGCCCCGCCCCACGGTCGTACTGAACTGCATGGATGGGAAGGCCCGAAAAGAGGTTGACAGCCAGATGCGACGACCGCAACACCGAGTCGCTGACAAAGGAGGATCCGCGCTCGAGATGACGGTTCTGCAGACGATAGTCAAAGGGGTCGAAATCGATTCCCATTGCCTGACGCGAAGCCTCGCTCAGCTTGTCCTGGCGCAACTGCGAGACCGAGTCGGCAGGCTCTTGCGCTCGCGCCGACACTGCCGCCGTCACAAGCACCAGAACAGCTATTATATAATAGGTATATATGCGTGGCTTCTCCGTCATCAATCTGTTTATTTAATGATGTAGGCAAACGTAAGTCCTAATTTATACGGCAGCAGCGCCAGACCTTTCTCGGTGAGTCCCGCCGTGTTGTCGTTCTCATAATCGGTCGCGTCCATCGGCGTCCCGTCGGCGTTCTGCGGAACATAGCGACCGAGTTGGCGGTAGTAATAGAGTCCGACGCCCGCACTCACCTCCATGTTCCAGCGATTCTTGCGGCCGAGGTTCCACACATAACCGCATGTGGCACCGCCCGCCAATACATTGCCCTTATAGAGTCGACCGGCCCGCAGACCGAGTTCGAACGCTTCACTGTCGCGGTGACAACGATAACTTCCGCCCAAGGCACTGAGTCCGCAGAACCAACTGGTGAGGGCGCGACCGCCGAACCAATAGCGGAACTCGGGCATGGCCACAAAGGAACGCAGGTCAGTCCCCAGCGGATGATAAGCATAGAGCAGGCTGAGATTGAAGCTGGTTTTGTTTCCCGTCACCAACTCCACGCCCATGTTCGGCACGAAGAGTGCGTCGGCCGCCACGTCGGTCTTGAGCGCCAACATCTGGGCACGAGCCGTCGTGACCGTCGCCAAGCTTATAAGAAGGAAGAACAAATACCGTTTCATGTCTTGCGTTATGGGTGAACTTGTGACCGCTGCGCCATATATTGGGCGCGGAAATTATTATATTCTGTGGCAATCGTCGCCATGTCGAGTCCCTCGTTGAGTCGTTTCCAGAAGAACCAGACCAGCAGACGATAGGAATCGTTGAAGTAGCCGTCGTTCTCCAGTCGCTGCACCAAGCCCGGCGCTATCCGGCAAGCCTCCAGCATGGGCGCGGCGAAATCTTGTCCCTCGACTCCGTCCGGGTCGTTCCATATATTGTAAGCGAAATAGGGCAACGCCTCGGGGTCGGCGTCGGTTTCCTTGCGGAAGCGGCAGATGGCCCGCAGATAAAGTACCGTGGGGTCGTGCTGGTCGAGAGCGGGGTCGCTGTCGAGAATGCGCAAGGCCTTGCGGAAACAGTCGGGGTCGTCGTCGGCAGCCATGGTCACCACGGCGGCGTTGATGGGGGACGACTGGGCCACATAGTCGCGCACCTCGGGATTGTCCCACTCGCAATCCATGCAGCGGACAAACATCTTCAGCGTCTGATACTTCTCATCGTCGCCCAGATGGCGGTCGCACAATACGTGGGCCTGGCGATATTCCTTTGCTTCGCACAGCATGAGCACCTGCATGACCACGATGGCCTCATCGTTCCACCAACCGGCTTTCTGCCCTTGGTAGAGGCGCTCGTTCTCCCGTCCGTCGTTGCTCCAGTCGATATATTGCTGCAGCAACACCGTGTCCACTTCGTGGCGCATAAACTTGCACCGGGCCAGTTCGTAAGCGGCCAAGGGGTAAGGTCGCTCGTAGAAGGGGGAGAATTTCTCGTAGAATTCATACGTTCCGTCCGCATTCCGACGGGTCACCTCGCGGTCGGTGCGGCTGACGGGCTCGGTCACCGAGGCATAAGCCGCCTTGGCAATCTGCTCCAGCGTCGCGAGGTCGTCGCTGGCGTCGTACTGACGGAGCAACTCGTAGAACTCGTAAGGCTTGGCCGTTTGCAAGTAACTTTGACCCTGCGTCTTATAGATGTCCGCAATCTCGTCCTGCGTCTTCACGCGCTCGGTGACGTAAGAAAATTCAATATCGACCCGACGCATGTGGGGCAACACCTCCGTGGCCACGAAGGAATACCACTCGCACTTGCGGATTTGCGCCCATTGAGCGTCTGCCGTTCCCTGCTGGGCCACGATGGCGCGCATGGACTGGGCGATTTGCTTGGCCTCATCCGACCCGATGGTCTGTTCGAGATAGTCGGCCACTTCCGCCCATGTGCTCACATAACCCTCACTTTCTATGCGCTGCAACTTCTGCATGTTGCCATAGGTCGAGCGCACCCACGAACTGAGACTCGCCGCGCGGGCCTTGCACAGACGTTCGTTCAGAGCGCTGCCGCCCTCGGGAGAAGCATAACCCTTGATAACCATCTTGGCGATGAAAGCATCGTCGCCGTAATACGACTCAATGCGGCGACGAATCAAGTTTATGTTCTCGATGGTCACCGAGTCGTCCATATCTATCTCGTTGGAGCCCACGGGATAATTCACCGTGAGTCCGCTCATGGAACTACTGTGACGCTCGACACGACCGACCCGCGCATAGCGGTCCACGTCGATGGGAATGCTCTTCTTCACTTCTTCCCAGTCGAGAAAGCGCATGGGGTCCATGACACGACCGTCCCACCACTCGTATGACCCCTCGTAATAAACGTGGTTGTAGTTCTCAAATGAGTAGCGGACCACGCCTTTGTAACGGGCCGTCGGGTCGTAGTTGTCGATGCGGAACGCCTTGGTCCACACCGTGTCGGGGCGGTGGGTCTGCATATAATGCCCCTCCTCCACATAAGGACTCAGCGGGTCGTTGGCGAGGTTATAGCCCATACGGCGCAGTTGACTGCTGTGGTACTGCTTGCCGTCCAGCACCGTGGGCGGGAACATCTGCACGGGTTTGCCGTCCTTATACAGCACGGGCGAGAGCACGAAGCGAGCGTCGTCGTGGGCATAGGCGGAATCGACCTTCACCCGCACGGGCGGATAGAACAGGGAGTTGCCGCACATCTTCATGCCCGCCTTGTCCTGGGCGTTCTTGAGTTTCTTCTTGGCCAACGACTCCACTTCCTTCAGTTGTATGGTTTTCTCGTCCGATTCACCGCGAGCCGACACCAGCGTATAAACCACGTCACCGTTGCTGTTGGTCGGTCGTGTCGAGACCACCACCACGTCGTAGTCCTCGCCGTTGGCCAGTTTGATGGGGTCCACCACCATCCAACCCGTGTCGGCCGCCTTGATGTAACAGGCTCCGTCCTCGGTCTCGGTCACTGCGTCGCCCAGATAACCTTGCAAACGGCGCGCTCCTTCGGGGTTGCCGCTCGTAATCATACGGGCGGCCTGGTCGGCTTGCGCCTTGGTCCGATACGTGAAAAGCTGCACGCCGCCCGCACTGAGCGTGGTTTTGCCCGCCCGATATTTGATGTAGATGGTGTGGAGACCCTGGGCATGGACTGCCGTGGTCAGCAGGGTCATCAGCACGATGACCACGCCCATCAGCCACGTCGGCATTTGTCGGGTTTGCTTTGTCGTCCTCATCGTTGCTCCTCCTTTTCTGTTGCGGCGGCCGCTTCCTTGGCCCGTTTCTTCTCGATCTCGGCGGCTTCCTTCAAGCGGCGTTTCTCCTCCCGGTCCGCTTCTTTCTGCTGACGCTTGGCTTCCTGTGCGGCCAGAGCAGCCTGGCGCTTGACCTCCTTGGCCCGTTGTTTCTTCTGGCGCTCCAGCACCTTACGATACTCGACCGTGTCGCGACCGAGGATGAGACGGATGTAGTCCACCGAGTCACGACCGTGGAACTGGGCCGTGTCGGGGTTGAGTTCGAGCATNTTTCTTCTGGCGCTCCAGCACCTTACGATACTCGACCGTGTCGCGACCGAGGAGGAGGCGGATATAGTCCACCGAGTCACGACCGTGGAACTGGGCCGTGTCGGGGTTGAGTTCGAGCATCGCCTTCAGGCGGGACAGCTGACGGCGGTCGGCCCACGAGGCGGAGTCGGCGGCTTGTTTGTTCACGGCCTCCAGCGAGTCGGCGCGCTCTTTGGCTTCGGCCAGACTGCGCATCATGCGGTTTTCCCGCTCGTTCGCGCTGTCGCGGAAGGGGTTGATTTCGGTCTGTTCGTAACGGTCCACCAAGTCAAGGTCAACCTTGTGGGCGATGGAGCGGAGGCGATAAATGAGCGACACATGGACGTCGTGCAGAACGTACTTGGGACTCACCTGCCAGCCCGCGCTGCATCTATCGGGCGCCAGCAAGTATTCGGCGGCGTGAAAGTGCGAGACGGACTCGTTGCAATAATAGGCAGCGCTGTAGCGATAGCCGTCGAACTTCGCGACGGGAACGCCCACACACAAGCCGAGGTCGAGGTCGAGACCGCCCTCGCGCGGATAAGACTGGGCGATGAGGGGAATGCTCCAACCCATCGTGGCGCCGGCAGCGAACAGACGGCCGCGCTCGCCCCGCTTGCCGAAGCAGTAGTCGTAACGCTCATAACCGGCAAAGGCGCCCAGATAATAGGCGCGCCAGTTGCGGGGATTTTGCAAGGTTCGTCCCGACAAAGCGCGGCGGACCTTGTGATAACGGTTGTAGAAGCGCGAGCGGTAGGGGTCGCCGTTGTACTGACGAGCCACCACGGAGTCCTCGGGCGTGAAGTAAGGTTCCTTCTCCACCACCGCCTCGCCATACTCATTATAGACGGTGACGTCGCGGAAGAGCGTGTCAGGCTTCTGCAGACGGAGCTGCTGATATTCCAGATGTTCGCTGGTGTTGCTGAGGCGTCCCGTGCGCCAATACTTGCGGTATTCGATGCGGGCTCCCCGGCGGTCGAACACAAAGCGCGGAGCTTGGTCGTGGCGCATGCGGCCGTTGTATTCGCCATAAACAAGCAAGGAGCGGTTGTTCAGCTTGGACTTGCTGAGGTCGAACTCGATGGCGAGATTGGGAACTGTGAACGTCCAGTTGACGAGATTCGTGTGGAACGAGAGGCATTTCCAGAAAGAGTCCTTCTGCGGAGCGGTCGCACGGAAGGTGGTGTCGCGCTGATGGACGTAGGAACGGAAGAAGTCTTCGGGCGACTTGCTGAAGTCCACGGTCTGGGCATGCAGGGCAATGCTCAGCAGGGCGGCCATCAAGAACAAAAGAATCTTCTTCATCATGCAATCGTTTTCCGTTCGTTGCCTCATTTTCCTCTCCAGAACGCGTCCTCGGCCCGCTGCTTCCGGCGCAGCGCCTCCTGACGTCGGTTGTACTCTGCCAGCTGCTTGCTGTTGCTTTGCAAGCGGGCGCGGTAGGCGGCTTCGTTTTGCGCCTTGACGCTCGCGCCGCGATCGATGGCTTGCTTCATGTTCTCCACGCGCTCGGGCGAATAAGCCGAATAGGTCTCCGTCACCATGGCCAGCGTGTTGCGGGCGCTGTCGAACTCCTGCGCCTTGCGGTAACAGTCGGTCATCCCGTAATAGACATCGGCCAGATATTGCTTATCCACGCGAGCCTCGCGGGCATAATCGAGCGCCTCGCTGTAATAGACCGTGGCTCCTCGCATGGCGCTGCGCCACTGGCCGAGGCGGGTATTGAAGTCGGCGTTGCTTTCGCCCTCGCTCAGCTTCGGCTGCGGCGTGCGGGCAAGGG
>JABUUA010000127.1 GCA_021443405.1 Bacteroidaceae bacterium | reverse complement strand
GCCAAAGGTTTCGGTATGGACATCTATGCGTATGACGCCTATTGTCCCGCAGAAGTGATTGAGGCAGCGGGCGTTCATGCGGTGGAGGCTCAGGAGAAATTGTTTGAGCAATGCGATATTGTTTCGTTGCACATCCCCGCAACTCCCGAGACAAAACAGAGCATCAACTACGATTTGGTGGCTCGCATGCCCAAGGGCGGCATTTTGGTCAACACCGCTCGTAAGGAGGTCATCGACGAGACGGGCTTGCTCGCCTTGATGCAGGAGCGCACAGACTTGAAGTATCTTACTGATATTAAACCCGATAGTGACGCCGAATATGCAGAGAAGTTAGCGGGTCGCTATTTCGCCACGCCGAAGAAGATGGGTGCTCAAACCGCCGAGGCCAACGTGAACGCGGGTCTTGCGGCTGCACGCCAGATTATCAGTTACATCGAAGAAGGGAACACCAAGTTCCAGTTGAACAAATAATCGCAAACAGTTATGGCTACCATTAAACCGTTTCGTGGGCTTCGTCCACCCAAGGATTTAGTAGAACTCGTCGAAAGCCGCCCGTATGATGTGCTCGACAGTGCCGAGGCGCGTGCCGAGGCGGGCGATAATGAGAAGTCGTTGTACCATATCATCAAGCCCGAGATTGATTTCCCCGTGGAGACAAGCGAATATGACCCTCGTGTGTATGAGCAGGCGACCAACAACTTTCGTAAGTTCCAGGAGCAAGGATGGTTATGTCAGGACACTACCGAACAATACTACATCTATGCCCAGACGATGAATGGCAAGACGCAGTACGGGCTGGTGGTAGCGGCAGCTGTGGACGATTATCTTAACGGTGTCATCAAGAAGCATGAGCTCACACGTCGGGACAAGGAAGAAGACAGGATGAAACATGTGCGCGCCACCAATGCTAACATGGAACCGGTTTTCTTTGCTTATCCTGATAATAAAGACGTTGACGCCATTGTGGCTCGATATATCGAGTCGCAGCCCGAATACGATTTCATTGCGCCCATCGACGGATTCCGTCATCAGCTTTGGCCCATCGCCAACCAGCATGACATTGATGAAATCACCAAAATCTTCTCGACGATACCTTATTTATATATAGCCGACGGTCACCACAGAAGCGCGGCCGCTGCATTGGTAGGTGCTGAGAAACGGGCACAAAACCCGAATCATCAGGGCGATGAGGAATACAACTATTTCATGGCAGTTTGTTTCCCGTCAAGCCAGTTGACCATACTTGATTACAACCGTGTCGTTCAGGACCTGAACGGTCGTACGCCCGAACAGTTCCTGACCGCCTTGAGTGACGACTTCGACATAGAGATGAGCGATAGAGTAGGGGTGCATCCTTCGGCCCGACACCAGTTTGCTCTCTATCTCGAAGGCTACTGGTATCGCCTGACGCTTCACGACGGTCTTTCGGACGAAACCGACCCTATTGCTTCACTCGACGTATCCATCAGCAGTCAACTTGTCCTTGACAAACTTCTTGGAATCAAGGATTTACGAAGCGACAAGCGCATCGATTTCGTCGGAGGTCTGCGCGGCTACGAAGAATTGGAACGTCGTGTGGACAGTGGCGAAATGAAGATGGCGTTAGCACTTTATCCCGTTTCCATGGAGGAAATCATACGCATCGCCGACAGCGGCGCTATCATGCCTCCCAAAGCTACTTGGTTTGAACCGAAGCTTCGCAGTGGACTCGTGATACATAAACTATCTGAATGACAGATACCTACTTAACTATAAGCGGACAAGCAGAGGGCGAATACACCGAAAAACGTAGCAAGTTCCTTGCCATTGCGCATCATGTGGAGAACACCGAGGAAATAAAAACGCTCGTTTCTGCGTATGAACGCAAATATCACGATGCTCGTCATGTTTGTTACGCTTATATGTTAGGACCCAGACAAGAGAACTATCGGGCTGTAGATAACGGCGAGCCTAGTGGAACGGCAGGAAAACCAATCCTCCGGCAAATAATGAGTCACAATCTGACGAACGTCGTCGTTGTCGTGGTTCGCTATTTCGGAGGCATAAAATTAGGAACGAGCGGACTGATAGATGCTTATCAGGCAGCCACCGAGGAAGCACTTCAGGCTGCAAACATTATTGAAGAAACTATCGACAGAATAATAAAAGTGGATTTCGAATATGCTCTTATGAACTCCGTCATGCGTATAGTCAAAGAGGAACAACCTAAAATCCTGGAGCAGGACTTCCAGATGAATTGTCATCTACGACTGCAGGTTAGAGAAAGCATGATAGAACGTATCACGAAACGTCTCAGCGAGATTCGTGGCATTCATTGGGAGGAGAGTACTAATTAAACATAATGCGCATTCTAATTTAATATGACGATTAATAAGACAGGTGCTGAGTACGCAGCCACAAAATACACAGAATACACCGTACGGAATGCGTGCACACTTACGGAATTTCTGGAAGTTACGCTGTCGGGAATCTCTCGCAATCGCTTGAAAGATATTTTGCGTGGACGCGGAATATCGGTCGATCGCAAGGTGGTGACGCAATATGATTACCCGTTATCCGCAGGGCAAGTTGTTCGCATAAGCAAACATAAGCGCAAGATTGACCTGAACAATAAGTGGCTTAAAATCATATACGAAGACAAAGACATTATTGTGATTGAGAAGAATCCTGGGATTCTTAGCATGGGAACGACCGCAAAACAATTCTGCGTCAAAACGGTGCTCGACGAATATTTTCAGAAGAGACACTTCAAATGCCACGCACATGTGGTGCACAGACTTGACCGCGAAACGAGCGGTTTGATGGTATATGCCAAAACAATCGAAGCGGCGAAAATACTGGAAGATGACTGGAAAGGCCGTGTGTTCGACCGCAGATACATAGCGGTGTTGTGCGGTCAGATGGAGAAAGAAGGCGGCACGATTGAAAGCTGGCTCAAGGACAACAAGGCCTGCATCACCTTTTCTTCGCCGACCGACAATGGCGGAAAACATGCTGTAACTCACTATCATACAATGCAAACGAACGAGAAATTCTCGCTCGTGGAAATGAGGCTTGATACGGGACGAAAGAATCAAATTCGCGTTCACATGGCAGATTTGGGCCATGCCGTAGCCGGGGACGACAAGTATGGTAACGGGCTTAATCCACTGAGACGCTTATGTCTGCATGCCTATCGACTGCATCTTTATCACCCGATAACCAATGAGTTGTTGGAGTTTGATACACCCTACCCTTCTATGTTCTTACAATTATTTACTAAAAACAATACGTTATGAAAAAGTTTTTTTGCAGTGCCTTGGTGGCACTCTCGCTGATTTCCATGACCTCATGCGGCTTAGGTTCCATGGGACAAACCGGCACAAGTACGGGTACAACTGGTAGTAACATCTTGGGCTCGTTAGCACAAGGAGCCTTGGGCGCCAGCACCAACAACAGCGGTCTTGCTAATCTTGGCAGCGGCATATTAGGTGGCGTGCTCAGCAATCTGCTGGGAACCAAGACGAATGTCAACACCATCTACGGCACATGGGTCTATGCTCAGCCCAAAGTCACCTTTGAGAGTGAGAACGTTCTTGCTAAGATAGGTAGCAGTGTCGCCAGCACAAAGATTGAAAGCACTCTGCAGAACCAGCTCGACAAGATGGGTTTCACCGTGGGTAAGACTACGATGACCTTTAACCAGGACGGCACATGTGTGATGAACATCGGCGGTAAGAATACCACGGGTAAGTACACTTATAATCAGTCGGCCGGCACGATGACTTTGTCGGGAGCTCTGGGCATGACGAACGTAACGTGCTATGTCAGCGTGGTTGGCGGCCAGATGTATATGCTGTTTGACAGTAGCAAACTGCTCAGCATCGCCACAGGTTTGAGCAGCAAGACCTCGGCAACCAGCAGTCTTTCTTCAATCCTTGGCAATTACAACGGCTTGAAGTTGGGCTGGACCATGAATAAGCAATAAACCAGTTATACTATTATAATAAAGGGGGCCTCATGCTGTGGGGCTCCCTTTATTAGTTGTTATTTGTTGTATTGAGCGCGGACGCGGGACAATGTCTCGGGCGTCATCTGCAGAAACGACGCTACGTGCAGCATCGGCGCCCGCAATACAATCTCCGGATGCGTGGCGACGAGACGGGCGTAACGTTCGTGCGCATTCTCGAAACGCTGGGAATCTGCGTGTATCTGACTGCTAATCAGTGCGTGCTCAAGTATGCGCCGGTAAAGCAATTCCATCTCTTGATTCTGCATCATCGCAATATGCCATGCCTCATAGGGAATCGCATAAAGGTAGGACGGCTCAAGGGCTTCCACGATGATTCGACTCGGCTTCTGGGTCAGAAAACTCTCGATGCAGAAGCAGATTCTGCCTTCGAACGAGAAGTGTTCCGTGACGTCTTTCTTATTTTTGTAGTAATATTGCCGCACCATGCCGCGAT
>JABUUA010000126.1 GCA_021443405.1 Bacteroidaceae bacterium | reverse complement strand
ATGCCGTTCTTGATGAGCGCGCCGATGCCTGCACCGATACCAGTACCGGCAGCACCACCAGCGGCGGTACCGATGAGAGCACCCTTGCCGGTGTTGTTCATGTTACATGACGAAAACAGCATTGCACCTGCCAATACTGCAACGAAATACTTCATTCCTTTCATAATAATGTTTAATTAAAATAATGTTGTCGTTTCAATTCGCTGGCAAAGATACGCATTTTTATCTGTAAAATAGGTGGATTATCATCGTTTTTTTGTAATTTTGTACGCTATTTAACACATTTAAGAAAAAAATACCAAAATCCATATGGCAAAAGAATTAGATTTTCTGACGAAGCGTAGTACCGATTATTCGAAGTGGTACAACGAATTGGTGGTGAAAGCCGACTTGGCTGAGCAGAGTGATGTGCGCGGCTGCATGGTCATCAAACCTTATGGCTATGCCATTTGGGAGAAGATGCAGCGCGTGCTCGACGATATGTTCAAGGAAACGGGCGTGCAGAATGCCTACTTCCCCTTGCTGATTCCCAAAAGCTTTCTTTCGCGCGAGGCCGAACATGTGGAAGGTTTTGCGAAGGAATGCGCTGTGGTGACCCACTATCGCTTGAAGACCAACGAGACGCATGACGGCGTGGTGGTGGACCCCGCGGCTAAGTTGGAGGAGGAACTCATCATCCGTCCTACGTCGGAAACCATTATCTGGAATACGTTCAAGAATTGGATTCATTCCTACCGCGACCTGCCTTTGCTGGTGAACCAGTGGTGCAACGTAATGCGTTGGGAAATGCGCACGCGTTTGTTCCTGCGCACGAGCGAGTTCCTGTGGCAGGAGGGTCACACGGCCCATGCTTCGCGCGAGGAAGCGGAAGCACGCGCACAGCAGATGCTGAAGGTCTATGCCAAGTTTGCCGAGGAATATATGGCCGTGCCCGTCGTGCAAGGCGTGAAGAGCGAGACCGAGCGCTTTGCCGGCGCGCTGGACACTTACACCATCGAGGCCATGATGCAGGACGGCAAGGCGCTCCAGAGCGGAACCAGCCACTTCTTGGGGCAGAACTTCGGCAAGGCGTTCAATGTCACTTTCATGGACGAGCAGAACCAACAGCAGTTTGCATGGGCCACGTCGTGGGGCGTGAGCACCCGTCTGATGGGCGCGCTCATCATGACGCATTCCGACGACAACGGTCTGGTGCTGCCTCCCGCATTGGCTCCCACCCAGGTTGTTATTATACCTATTTATAAGAATGACGAGCAGCTCGCCAAGGTGAGCGAAGCCGTTGCGCCTATCGTGGAGAGCCTGAAGAAACAGGGCGTCAGCGTCAAGTATGACGACGCCGACAACAAGCGCCCCGGCTTCAAGTTCGCCGACTATGAGCTGAAGGGCGTTCCCGTCCGCCTTGTGCTGGGAGCTCGCGACTTGGAGAACGGCACTGTCGAGGTAATGCGCCGCGACACGCTCGAGAAGGAAGTGTGGCCGTTGGAGGGAATTGCGGAGAAGATTCCCGCTTTGCTCCAGGACATTCAGGCCAACATCTTCAAGAAGGCGAAGGACTATCGCGACGCCCGCATCTACGAGTGCGACGACTACGAGGAGTTCAAGAGCCGCGTCAAGGACGGAGGATTCTTCCTTTGCCATTGGGACGGCACGGCGGAGACGGAGGCGAAAATCAAGGAAGACACCCAGGCGACCATACGTTGCGTGCCGTTCGGCGTGGAGCAGACGCCCGGCGTGGACATGGTGAGCGGCAAGCCCGCCACTTGTCGCGTGCTGATTGCGCGCAGTTATTAACGCGATTGCCCGACGATGTAAATCCTGCCTTCGGTTCGTGAGCAGCAGCAGACGTAGTCCTTGGGGCTGGCTTCCCAGCCTGTTCGGGGCGGAAGAAATTCCCGCTACCATCATCACCTATGTCGCGCTGCTGATGTTCCTGCAGAAAAATACACCGCCCTCAGTAGCCACCGGTTACTGCGGGCTTTTGTTTTTGCCGTGGGTCCTCAAGAGCTTTCTGCGCGACTACATCCGTCGCGCCGGCCGCTTCCGCCGTCAGTTGCAGTGGAGCGAACTGCTGATCGTCCTTGCGCTGGTCTATGTGGCCTACACCTTCCAGCTCTACTCGCGCTTCAACCAATGGTTGTTCATGGGCTTGTTTGCCGTGTCGTTGCTGACGGCGTGGCACGAACTGGCGGCGCGCATGTATTACGAGCGGATGCTCTATCCCGACGAACAGCGGCACTACAACAGCGTCAAGGCCTTCTTCTCGCTGGTGGCCGTGGTGCTCACGTACGGTTTTCTCATCATCGGGGTGGGGGCGTTCGAGGTCTATTATCGCCGCATCCCCATCAGTTGGCAAGTGGGCGTGAGCTTGGTGGCGGGCACTTTCCTGCTGTTTGCCTTCTACCACATTCTCGTGCTGCGGCAGCCGTTGGTGGGCGACGCTCATCACCACGCCACCGCTCGTGAGTCGGTGAGGGCGGAAGTGCGTGTGCTGGAGCGCATCAAGCACAAGCCGCACATCGGTCTGGCGGTCGCGGGCTTGTTGCTGTTGCTGCTGCCCCAAAGTCTGATGTTCTACAGCCGCGTCATTTTCCTCTTGGCGCCGAGGGTCGATGGCGGTCTCGGCTGCACGATGCAGGAGGTGGGCTTTGCGCAAGGCACGGTGGGCGTCATCGCCTTTACGGTCGGACTTACCATCGGCCGGCGGCTGATTTCGTGGCTCGAGTGGCGGCAAATACTGTGGTGGCTGGTCGTTCCCCTGGGGTTGAGTCCTTTCTTCTATCTGCTGATGACGATAGAGCCGCCCACGTCGCTGTTCCTGCTGTGCATGGCCACGTTCCAGTCGCAACTTTGTTTCGGCGTCGGCTTGCCGGTTTGTCTCCTGTTCGTTCGCTATGTGAGTGGCGAGCGCTACCGAAATACCATCAATTATCTCTACATCCCGCTGGTGGCTTGCGTGATGCTTGTGCCCATGGCGGCCAGCGGCTGGCTGGTGGAGCAGCTCGGCTTCCGCCAGTTCTTTATGCTCGACGTGGCCACTTCGCTGCTGAGCTGGGGATTTATCTTCCTTTTCCGACATGAAACCATTCGCTTGGGTTCCCACCCTTTACTTCGCTGAAGCTGTTCCTTACATGGCGGTGATGACGCTCTCCGTCATTCTGTACACCCGCCTCGGACTGACCAACACGCAGGTGGCCTTCTACACCAGCTGGCTCTATCTGCCGTGGGTCATCAAGCCCGTATGGAGTCCGTTGGTGGATGCTTTGCGGACGAAGCGGTGGTGGATACTGGCCATGCAGTTGCTGGTGGGCGCGGCGCTGGCCGGTGTCGCCTTCACGCTCTCTTGCCCCTATTGGCTTCAGTTGAGCCTGGCCTTCTTCTGGCTGATGGCGTTCAGCAGCGCCACCCACGACATTGCCGCCGACGGCTTCTACATTTTGGCGCTCGACACGGACGAGCAGGCCTTCTATGTCGGTTTCCGCAGCACGTTTTACCGCATCGGCATGATTTTCTGCCAGGGCGTCTTGGTCATCTTGGCCGGTTATCTGGAGCGGTTCACTTCCGTGGGCGCGGCGTGGCAAATCACCCTGCTGGTCACGGCGGCGCTGATGGTGCTGCTGGCCGTGTGGCATCGGTGGTCGCTTTCTTCGCCGGAGCAGGCCTCGGCCGTCCGCGCACCGCTGGGGCAGTCGCTGGCCGATACGTTCCTGACGTTCGGTCGTAAGCCGGGCTTGTGGGCCGCCTTGCTCTTCATGCTGCTGTTCCGTTTTCCCGAGGCGCAGCTGGCCAAGATGGCGCAGCCCTTCATGCTCCGCAGCGCGGAGGAGGGCGGTCTGGGGCTGACGACGGCCGACGTGGGTCTTGCCTACGGAACCATCGGCGTGATAGGTTTGCTCGCCGGCGGCATTGTGGGAGGCTGGCTGGTGTCGCGGCACGGCTTGCGCAAGTGGTTGTGGCCCATGGTGCTGAGCATCTCGTTGCCCGACGCCGTCTATGTCTATCTTGCCTATTGCCAGCCCACGAACCTCTATGTCGTCGATGCGTGCGTCGCCTTCGAGCAGTTGGGCTACGGCTTTGGCTTCACGGCCTACAGTCTCTTCCTGGTCTATTTCTCCCGCGGCGACAAATCGACGTCCGTCTTCTCGCTGTGCACGGCGTTGCAGGCACTCGGCATGATGCTGCCGGGCATGTGGGCGGGCCGACTGACCGACTTGTGGGGCTTCCCCCTGTTCTTCGTGTGGGTTTGCGGCTGCACGCTGGTGACGTTCGTGGTCACGGCTCTCGTTAAGATTCCGGAGAAGTAGCTTCTCTTTCTTTCCCGACCCCGTGGTCAAGGTGGCGCACACTATTTTTTTTGAGATATGAGATATTGAGATGGGGGGGATGACCTCTTTTTCTTAGCTTAGAGTGGAGAGATTAGCGCTTAGAGATTAGAGGGGAGACCTGCAAAGATGAATAGGAACGATAAGGTATATCTGCGAAAGGAATTAAAAGAGGGTAAAAG
>JABUUA010000125.1 GCA_021443405.1 Bacteroidaceae bacterium | reverse complement strand
CGGATGGGTGCAGCGAAGCCGTAAGATGGGAGGCATGACCTTCGTGGACCTCCGCGACCGATATGGTATTACCCAGTTGGTGTTCAACGATGCGTATGATGCCGAACTTACTGAGAGAGCCAATCATCTGGGCCGAGAGTTCGTGATTCAGGCCACGGGAACGGTGAGCGAACGACAGAGCAAGAATGCCAACATCCCGACGGGCGACATCGAAATCATCGTGACGAACCTCGTTGTGCTCAACGAGAGTGTCACCCCTCCCTTCACGATAGAGGACAACTCGGACGGCGGCGACGACATTCGCATGAAGTATCGTTACCTCGATCTTCGCCGCAATCCCGTGCGCGAGAATCTGGAGCTTCGCCACAAGATGACCATGGAAGTGCGTCGTTATCTCGATAGCAAGGGCTTCCTGGAAATAGAGACCCCCATGCTCATCGGCAGTACGCCCGAAGGAGCTCGCGACTTCGTTGTGCCCAGCCGTATGAATCCCGGTCAGTTCTACGCCCTTCCTCAGAGTCCGCAGACGCTGAAGCAACTGCTCATGGTTGCGGGCATGGACCGCTACTTCCAAATAGTAAAGTGCTTCCGCGACGAGGACTTGCGCGCCGATCGTCAGCCCGAATTCACGCAGATAGACTGTGAAATGGCGTTCGTTCAGCAGGAGGACATCATCCAGATGTTCGAGGGCATGGCCAAACATCTCTTTCGTGAACTGCGCGGCGTAACTATCGAAGGCGACTTCCCCCGTATGACGTGGGCCGATGCCATGCGCCTGTATGGAAGCGACAAACCCGACCTTCGCTTCGGCATGGAGTTTGTCGAGCTGATGGATGTGCTGAAGGGCACGGGCGAATTTTCGGTCTTCAACGACGCCGCCTACATCGGTGGCATCTGTGCCAAGGGCCAGGCTGAGTACACGCGCAAGCAGTTGGACCAGCTGACCGACTTTGTCAAGCGTCCGCAAATCGGCGCGAAGGGTCTGGTTTATGCCCGCGTGCAGGAGGACGGCAGCGTGAAGTCAAGCGTCGATAAGTTCTATTCTCCCGAAGTTCTCGGTAAGCTGAAGGAGGCGATGGGCGCAGAAGTGGGCGACCTCATCCTTATCCTCTCGGGCGACGATGCGATGAAGACGCGCAAGCAGTTGTGTGAACTGCGCTTGGAGATGGGCTCGCGCATGGGCCTTCGCGATAAGAATAAGTTTGCGCTTCTTTGGGTTATCGACTTCCCCATGTTTGAGTGGAGCGAAGAAGAGGGCCGCCTGATGGCGATGCATCACCCCTTCACCCATCCGAAGGACGAAGATATCGAGCTGCTCGACACGAATCCCGCGGCCGTTCGTGCCGACGCCTATGACATGGTGTGCAACGGCGTGGAGGTCGGCGGCGGTTCCATCCGTATCCACGACCAGCAGTTGCAGGCCAAGATGTTCGAGATTCTCGGCTTCACGCCCGAGAAGGCGCAGCAGCAGTTCGGCTTCCTGATGAACGCCTTCAAGTATGGCGCGCCCCCACACGGCGGACTCGCCTACGGTCTCGACCGCTGGGTCAGTCTGTTTGCCGGGCTCGACAGCATCCGCGACTGCATAGCTTTCCCCAAGAACAACAGCGGACGCGACGTCATGCTCGACGCTCCCGGCTTCCTGGACCAGGCACAGCTCGACGAACTTCATCTCGACTTGGTGAATCTGCCCGAGTAATACATTATATATATATACGCGCGGGGAGGTGCATACGATTGCACCTCCCTTTTTTGTTCTATTTGTACTAATTTGCACAAAACATTGGTCGTGTGTGCAACTATAAGGAGATATGTTTGCACAAAAGCTTAAAAAGTGTTACCTTTGTGCCCAGTTTGAAAACATATTAACCAAAAGATATGATTAAAAAGATTGTTTTTTCTGCTGCAGTGCTCTGCTTGAGTACCTCAGCAATGGCCGGCGGCTTGCTCACGAACACGAATGCTAACGCTGCTTACGTCCGCCAGATGGCCCAAGATGGTGTAATCGACATTTCCGCTTTGTACGCAAATCCCGCTGGTACTGGCTTTCTCAACAATGGCTGGCACTTCGCTCTTGCTTCTCAGACGGCCCGTCAGCGTCGTCTGATTGAAACTACCTTTGACCCGTTTATGCTGAACGCCAACAATCACAGCAACGTTCGTAATATCGAAGGTAAGGCGTTTGCTCCCGTCGTTCCTGGTTTCTCGGTGTCGTACAACCACGATAAGTGGAGCGTAAACGCCCATCTGGGCCTAACCGGTGGTGGTGGTAAGTGTGATTTCGCCGAAGGTCTTAGTTCGTTCGAAGCCTTGACGTATCAGAGTGCTTTAGAGGGCATCGTGGGTCAGTATGGCCCAGCTCTCATTCAAAGCATGATGCAGCAAGGAATGACACTGGAGCAGGCTACAGCCGCTCTGCCCCAAGCCGCTAACAACGTTCTGGCGCAGAATGGAGGCTATTCACTGCGCAGCAACATGAAGGGCCGCAGTTATTACTTCGGATTCCAAGTGGGAGCTACCTATAAGTTTATGCCTAACCTTGCTGGTTATCTGGGCGTTCGTGGCACCTATGCTACTTGTAACTACAACGGTGCCATCTCAGACATCATGGTTGCCGGGCAGCCGGCCATGCACCAGCTTCCCGATGGTTCGGTACACAGCGCCGAGATTACGTTGAACACCGACCAGACAGGTTTCGGCGTGACTCCTATCATCGGCCTCGATTGGAAGATAAACAACCAGTGGAACGTAGCCGCAAAGTTCGAGGCTCCTACTAAGATGAGCCTGAAGAACGACAGTGAACTGAGCACTCACGCCGAGGGCATGTCGAAGGATCCTTCAAGTGTTCTCTCACAATTTGCCGATGGTGCGAAGGTTCGTGAAGATATCCCCGGCATCCTGACGTTTGGTGTTCAGTACAGTCCTATTGAGCGCGTCCGCCTCAATGCCGCCTTCCATGAGTTCTTCGACAAGAGCGCAAAGAAGTACGGAAATAAGGAGGACCTCATCGACCACAACACGTGGGAGCTCATCGGCGGCGTTGAGTTTGACGCATGTAAACTGGTCACCATCAGTGCTTCGGCCCAAAGTACACACTATGGTCTTAGTGACGCTTACATGAACGACTTGTCGTTCAACAACTCAAACAATATGATTGGTGCGGGTCTCCGTTTCAACTGCAACAAGCATTGCTCGGTAGATTTGGGCTACATGCACACGTTCTATAAGGACCGTACCGTGACCACTCCCACCGCCGCTGGCAATAAAGTGGATGTGTACACCCGCAAAAACGACGTGGTTGCCGTAGGTGTGAACGTAGCATTCTAAGCGAAAGGAATTCTATTCCTGAAGACTTTTTCAACCTTACTCAAGGAGGCTCCTGACGGGGTCTCCTTTTTGTTCGATTCAGACAATAGGTCGCCTGCGTTCAGACAATAGGTTGTGTGGCCTCAGACATAAGGACGTCTGGGCTCACACATAAGCATGTCTGATTTCGGTGCTCGGATTGACTGTCGCGGCACTTACTGTTCATGTTCCCTTTGCAATCTGTTGGGGGACGTGGTTCACCGCGTTCCTTCTCTCCTTGTATTTCTTCATGATGGCAGCGATGTTGCGCTCAACTTCTATCAAGATTCCGATGTGCTCGCAGTTCTTTAGCGTCGAGGCCTTCCCTTTGCTGGGTCGTCTTGGGTGAGTCGTAGGTAGAGTAGGGTAGTTGGCACCCATTTCCTTACTCGCGAGCACGCGAGAGCCACTGGAGGAACGCCTCCGGCTTATCGTTCATCACCAGCGCATCCGGGAAATCTGTCTCGGCCAACAGCGGCAAGGCATACTGATAATCGGCAATGGACGAAGCGATGTGGGCGTCCGACCCGAGGATGACGGGGACTCCGTAGTGCTTGCACAGGCGCAGAATCTCCAGGTTGTTCGGGCGCGCCGCCACTTTGCCCCGGGCGGGAATCAAGCTCGACGAATTGATTTCCAGCAATGTCTGCGTTTCTTTTGCGGCAAGGACTATCGGCTCGAAATGCAACGCGGCCGTGCCGTCGCCGGGATGAGAGATGATGTCCACCCACGGATTCCGAATCGCCGCGATAAGCCCCGCCGTGTTCTCGTCGCACGTCCCTCCCTGCCAGCACAAGGCATGAATGCCGGCAATGCGGATGTCCAAGTGCTGGCGATAATACGTCTCGTCTAAATCCAGTGTTCCCCGGGTGTCCAAGATATTGAGCTCGGCCCCCAACAGCAGTTGCACGCCCGACTGCTCCCGCGGAACGATGTGCAGGTTGCGGAAATAAATGGGGTCGCACGTCCCGGGAATCGACGGAGCATGCTCGGTGATGCCCAGCACTTGCAATCCTTTCTGAGCGGCCGCCTGAACCATCTCGTGCAGCGTGCTGTACGCGTGGCCGGAGGCCAAAGTATGGGTGTGGACGTCTAAAAGCGTTTTCATTTTCCGATGGTCAAAACTATCACGTCCTCCGTTCCCTCATGATTCTCAATCCATGCCGGCAAGGTGGCA
>JABUUA010000124.1 GCA_021443405.1 Bacteroidaceae bacterium | reverse complement strand
TTCGGCTGCGGCGTGCGGGCAAGGGCGTCGGCCGTGAACTTCGACGCAAGGTAATGTTCGTTGGCGTTTCGGGCCAACCGACGGGCCTCGTCGAAATAGCGCTTGGCATCGACCAGCGAAAGGGAGTCGATGCGACCGTTGTTGTGGGTCGGGTCCATACCGAAGAGGCCCATGCCAATGCAGTTCTCGTAGTTAGGCTTCAGCAGATAGGCGCGCTCACAAGCGTCGTAAAAGACGTCGGTGGCGATACAACCGTTGTAGAACATCAGGTGGACGGCATTGTCCAGAAAGCGCTGGTTCTTGCCGTTCGTGGTGAGACGGGGCTCGTAATAAGCCATCAACCCCTCGGGGCTGCCGGCGCCCGTCCGTCCGAAATACACTTGGATGTCGTTGCGGGCCGCGGCATATTCCTGCCACTTCTGCTCGTCCACCTTGGCGTATTTCTCCATCATGTTGTCGCACGTCTCGAGACAGGTGATGTAGTCGGTAAGGAATTGCTCGTAGTAGCGCTCGCGGTCGGTCTCGAACAATGCCTGGCAGGCCTGGAAATAATGCGACAGGTAGAAGGCTTCAATCTCTTCGCCCATCGTCAGTTGCTCGTTGCGGAGCGTGGCGAAAGCCTCAACGAAGTTCTTGTAGGCGGTCTCCTTCTTGTAAGCCACCGCGGGAATGTGCTGGCCCAACTCTTTGTAGTAATAGGCGCGACGGCACTGGATGACGCCCGGCACCAGCGGTTCGTGCTTCTGGTCGGTGATGGTGTTGAGCGAGCGATAGTGCTGCAACTCGAAGTCGAACACTTCCATGGCGTCCTTGAAATAGAGATAGCGCTCCACGGAATCGGGCTCGCTGAGCATCAGCTGCTGGAGCAGGAGGTGAACCGTGGCGGCGTAGTTAGTCACGTTGTAGGTGCTGAAGGGGGCGCGCGTCATGAGCTCGCGCCACGGACGATAGCACGACTTCCAGTCCTGACGCTGGTAAGCCTGGACATACTGATTGAAGAAATTGCGGTTGGCAACACTGTCACGACCGTGACCCAGACGCTGCTCCACCGTCGTTCCTGTGAAGTCGGAGAACGAACCATCGGCGCGCGCTGTCATCGTCGTCAGCATCAGCGCCACCATCCAAAAAAGCCTTTCGATTCTTGCAGGCATAACACTTTTTACCACTAACACCTCTGTTAAACGGCCGCAAAGTTACAAAAAAAATCCCACATACGCAGTATGTAGGCGCCAAAAACGACCAACAGGGCGCCGAAATGCCGACTTCCGAAACGACACGTGCGGGCGTCTGCGCCAAGACATCCTATTGTCTGAGCTCATTCGTCCTTATGTTTGAGGCCAGACGTCCTATTGTCTGAACTCAAACATAAGGATGTCTGCAGGGAAAGCTCGGCACGTCTCAGGAGAACGCCGCCGATGAGCGGTCCGGCGCGTTCGCTCGCGATAACGGGATTTCCCTGGTGTACAGTCATAACCATGCCGGTCAAACAGAGACAACAACCAGATTATACGCAGATTCCAAAAGGCGCCATTAGGAAATTCATCCTAATGACGCCTTGTTTTTGTAGCGGAGAAACGGCATCAATAGCCGAAGATGGTTTCCAACGTCAGCCACTGCAACTTGCCATATTTGGCCAGTGCCTCGAGGTCGAGGTCGGACTTGCGACCCAACACGCCGTAGTAGCTGGGCTTTCCTTTCACGTTGGCCTGCTGGAAGGCAACCACGTCTTGGAGCGTGAGCGACTGCACCTCGTTGAACAAACGTTCGTAGAGGTCGTAGTCGAGACCGAAGTCTTGAGCGTCGATGTAGCTGCTGAGCACGTTCATTTTCGTAACTCTTCGAGTGCGCAGACGCGTCAGCACGTTCTCCTTGGCCAGCGAGAAAGCGGGCTCCGACTGCGGCATGTCGGTGAGAATCTCAGTAAAGGCGGCGAGGGCGTCCAGCAGTTTGTCGTTCTGCGTGCCGATGCCGCTGAGGTGATATTCAAGGTCTGAAGCATAGTCGGGCGTCACATAACGGTCCCACGCCGAGTAAGCCAGACTGCGACGCTCGCGCAACTCCTGGAACACGATGGCATTCATGCCGCCGCCGAAGTATTCGCTGTACATGCTGCACACGGCCACGCGAGCGGGGTCGAAGGCAAGACCTGTACTGTTGTAAATGGTCAGGTCGCTCTGGTTATCGTCGTAATCCACCAGGAACACCGTGGGCTCCGTCACGGCACGGGCGGTGAAATGCTGGGGCGCATCGGTCAACAGTTTCGCGGGCACTTTGTGCTCCGTCTTCAGCAAGTCGATGACCGCCTGCTGTTTGCGAGGACCGTAGTACAACACGCGGTGTTCGTGAGAGGTGAGCATATGGAGACGGTCGACGAGTTCCTGGGGATTCATCTGCGTGAGCTCCGCCGTCGTGAGCAGATGGGTGCGGTGATTCTTTTCGCCGTACGTCAGGAACGCGCGCAGACGATCCGACACTTGCGACTTGTCAGCCTTGTTCTCCACGCGGTTCTTCAGTTCGTCCTTCACCAGATTGGCGTAAGCCTCGGCGTTCACCTGGCAGTCCGTGAGCAACTTCTCGAAGAGCTTCACGCACTCGTCCATGTTCTCGTCGAGGCCTCTCAGCGTCAGCGTGGTGCGATACATGCCGGGGTTGATGGTCATGGTGCAGGCCATGCGATAGAAGGCACTCTTGATTTCCTCGGGCGACATATCGCTGGTGCCGAGGTAGTCAATATAGTCGGCGGCCAACTTCAGCGCTTTGTCAGTGGAGCACCCGCGCTCAAACACATATTCGAGCGTGAACAAATCGTTCGTCTCGTTCTGCTTGTAATACAAGGGAAGACCGCTCTTCACCTCGGCGACGCTGAGGTCCTTCTGGAAGTTCAGGAAGCGAGGTTCGATGGGTTTTACCTTTGTGTTCTGTATCTCCTTGAGGAAAGCACTGGCCGTGTCGCGGTTCGTCTCGATGGGCGTCAGCTGGGGCTTGGCAATCTTTTTCTGGTTGCTGGTGGCCGACTGCCGCTTGAACACCGTCACGTAATTGTCGTCACGCAGGTATTTTCCGGCGAGGGCCACGATGTCCTGCTTGGTCACCTTCTTCATCGCCTCCAGTTGTTTCACCTCGTCGGTCCAGTTGGTTCCGTTGACAAACGAGTTCAACATCAACATGGCACAAGCACGAGCATCCTCCGTCCGACTGATGGTGCGGCGCTTGAAATTATTGAGGATACCCTCAAGCAGCGCGTCGTCGAAGTCGCCGTCACGCAGTTTCTTCATCTCGACCAGCGCCATTTCCTTCAGTTGTTCCAGCGTCTGGCCCTCCTTGGGAAGGATTTCCATGAACATGACGCCGTGGTCGGCCAGCATCTCCACGCCGGCACTGGCATTCAAGACAGCCTGACGTTGGTTGAGGTCGAAGTCGAGAAGGCCGGTGTTTCCGTTGCACAACACCTCGCCCAGCATCTCCAGCTGAGTTCGCTCCGCGCTATTGGCGCCGGGCAAGGCCCACGCCATGCTGACGAACTCACGCTCGAGTCCATACACCGTCGTGTCTTTGGGAGCCGTGAGCTCGGGCGTTGCCGCAAGGTCGAGCTCGGGCAGACTGTCGCTGGGCGCCAGCTCGCCGAAGTACTTTTCTATGGCTGCCACCGCCTCGTCGGGGTCGAAATCGCCCGAAAGGATAACGGCCATGTTGTTGGGCACATACCACTGCTTGTGGAAATTCAGTATGCTGGTGATGGACGGATTCTTGAGGTGTTCGGGCAAACCGATAACGTCACGACTATAGGGATGACCCGGGAACAGACTGGCAAGAAGGGCATTCAGCATCTTCATGTTGTCGTCGGAGGCATACATGTTAAACTCCTCATACACCGTTTCCAGCTCGGTGTGGAAGCCGCGAAGTATGGGATGCGCGAAGCGGTCAGCCTGAATCTTCGCCCAGTTTTCTATCTGGTTCGAGGGAATGTCTTCCGTGTAACAAGTCACGTCGTAACTGGTGAAGGCGTTACTGCCACTGCCGCCGATGGCCGCCATCACCTTGTCGTATTCGTTGGGGATGGCCAACTTCGAGGCCTCGTACGAGATGCTGTCGATGCGATGATAGATGGCCTTGCGCTCCGTCTCGTCGGTGGTCTGGCGATATTGTTCAAAGAGCGCTTCCACCTCGTCGAGCAAGGGTTTCTCCTTCGCAAAGTCCTGCGTGCCCAGTTGCTCAGTGCCCTTGAACATCAGATGCTCGAAATAGTGGGCCAGTCCCGTGGTGGCCGCAGGGTCGTTCTTCGAACCAGCGCGCACGGCCACATAAGCCTCGAGGCGCGGAGCGTCGCGGTTCACCGATGTATAGACCTTGAGACCGTTCTTCAACGTATAGATGCGAACGCCCATAGGGTCGCCTTCCACGGTCTCATAATCGTGCTGCGGACCGCACGCCACGGCGAGCAGACCGGCCACGAACAAGACAAAAAGTTTTTTCATGTTTCTATCTATTATATTATTATAGTCTGTCTCCAACCTTTGAAACGCAGGAAGGGACACCCGCGCCGGCTGCCCCTTCCCCGTTCCTGTACGCCTGATAAGACTCGAACTTACACGCCCGAAGGCACCAGATCCTAAGTCTGGCG
>JABUUA010000123.1 GCA_021443405.1 Bacteroidaceae bacterium | reverse complement strand
CGAGAAAAGTAGTATTTTTACCAAATCATTTGGTAGGTAATAATTCTCTTGCAAAGTATTGCATTTGAGTTGTTTGAATGCAATTTTAAGACAGCAAAACACTATCAAAGACAACTAAAATCTAATAATTAGGAACAAAAATACATCAAATTAATAATGGACGAAGATAATAACATCATCAACAGCAGCGAAATCAACGTTAATAACATGCTACAATTCGACTCACCCCTGAACCAGTCCTCCTATATCAAAGTCATCGGAGTCGGTGGTGGTGGTGGCAACGCAGTCAACAATATGTATCGCAAGGGTATCGAAGGCGTGGACTTCATCATAAGCAATACCGATGCCAAAGCCTTAAAGGCCAGCCCTGTGCCTAACAAAGTTGTTTTGGGCGATTTAGGCGCTGGCAATGACCCGGAAGTTGCCCGTCAAGCAGCGGAAGATCATAAGCAGGAAATCAGTGAATGTTTGCTGCACAACACCAAGATGCTCTTTATTACTGCTGGCATGGGCGGTGGCACGGGCACGGGTGCTGCCCCTGTTATTGCCAAGATAGCCAAGGAGATAAAACTCGATGACTCCGTCGTAGAAGAGATCCTTGTGGTAGCAGTTGTTACTACTCCCTTTGAATTTGAGGGTGAATCCCGCAAAGCTCAGGCACTTGAAGGCATTGAGAAACTTCGCAAACATGTTGACTCCATTCTGATTATCGACAATGACCGTCTTCGTGAAATGGGCAATATGAAAATGAGTATGGCGTTTGCCAAGGCTGATGATGTTCTTTTTGATGCAGTGAAAGGCATCTCCGACATCATCACCAAGTCCAAGTATGTGAGCGTAGACTTCCGCGACGTTAATACCGTTATGAAGCAAAGCGGTACTGCCCTCATGGGTACTGGCATTGGCAAAGGCGAGAACCGTGCCATGGAAGCTATCATGGCAGCTTCCACCTCAGAACTGCTCAGCGACAACGACATCCGTGGTGCCAAGAATGTACTTCTTTATTTCTCCTTCCATCCCGACAATGAAATCCTTATGGATGAGATTAAGGAAGCAACAGAATACCTCACCCAAAAGATAGGTGGACGTAAAGCCAACATTATCTGGGGTACTGGCGAGGATGAGAATCTGGGTGACGAGCTTAAAATCACTCTCATCGCTACGGGTTTCGAGAGCATCAATGCAGGTGCTAAGCCGATAGAGGGGGGCATCAAGACTGTAACCCCCATCGATCCTCCCAAACCTCCACAGCAACCGGGCAATAAGCCTACGATAGGTGACAGTGGCGATGGATACGAACCATGGAAGGTGGTGACAAAGCCTCGCGATACCGAGCAGCATCCCGAAAACGCCACTGAGCAAAAGGTACCTCAAGCAAGTAGTACTGGCGTTCGCAACGTGATGTCGCTCTATGAAGACACTCCTAAGAAGCACGAAGAACCTGTCAAGGCGCAAGAGGTCAATGACCCCTTCGCTGGCATGGTGGTTCATAAAAGTCCCATTCAGGATAACACGGTCAAGCCCGTAGAGATGGTGACAGAGGCACCTGCCCCTGCGGCACAGGTGGCTGAGGCTCCCAAAGAGGAATCTATGGCTACCATGCTCCAAGCCGCCCCTGTCCAAGAGGTCTGCGCGGCCCATACTGCGGATTTGTCTGATATTAACAGTACTATGAGTCGGGAAGAACGCGTTCGTATTATGAATGACATACTTCACAACAACCCCAATGGGGCAGAGATGGTGGAAGCCTTAGGCCGAGACAGACGTATAGAGATGGTGCAAGCCCAGCAGCGCACAGCTGATGCCCCCGAGACATCCAAGGCTACCGTAACTGCTGATGGCTACATGTCCAAACTCAACACCTTCCTCTTCTGCATGCCTGACTGATTCATCATCACAATTTCATAATGCTATTAGCAACAGCCCCGAAGCGTGAGCCTCGGGGCTGTTTGTTTTTGGCGACCGCCAAATTCCATGTGGCAAGGTTCTATATTCCAAGAGATGCGTAGACATTCCTCCTTTCAAGTTCCAGGTGGTAGGGCTTCAGGTTCCAAGAACTGTGTAGCCAATTGATGTTTCCAGTGGATCGAGTGCAGCGTCACGTTCGCTTGGCTGTGCCGAGCCGCAGTAACGGCTTGTTCGACAGTACAAACCCTGAAACCTGAATCCAGGAACCTAGAACCTGAATCCTAAAACTGGCTGCCGCCAACCTGTCAACCACTACTACGCAAGAAATACTCACCCTACTGGGAAGTCCTGCTTTGGAGAAATCCATCTCGACACGTGGATGGACAACCAACGACTCAGAGGAGGCGCCCTCAACTGAATCATTGTGGGGCCGACTCCAGATGGAGGAGCTGTCGTTTGGCATCGAGGCCACCAGCATAGCCTGTGAGGTTGCCATCGGTGCCCACAACCCTGTGGCATGGCACGAGGATGCTGAGTGGGTTGCTGCCGACGGCATTGGCAACGGCACGCACAGCAGCGGCGCGACCCAGCCGCTGTGCCAACATGCCGTAGGTGATGGTCGTCCCAAAGGGCACCATGAGGAGCTCTTGCCACACCAGACATTGGAATGGAGTACCCACAAAAGAGATGGGAAGGGTGAAGAAGTGTCGTTGACTGGCGAAATACTCGTCCAGTTGTTTGGCAGTAAGGCACATAAGTTCGGTTGGATCCTCTGTCAAGAGAGGTTGCCGCACCCCCAGCCGAAGCAGGTTGCCCGCGTGACGACGGCTTTCCTCCCAGTCGCACATCACCACACCCTCCTCCGTGGCTCCCAGCAAGAGGCGGCCCACTGGGGAGTCATAATGGCAGAAAGAAAGCATTGCCTGTAGGTGAGTAGGACGTTACCAATAGGTTATCTCGCGCAGAACAGTGCAGAACAATTGTCCATTATAACGATGTTCACAGCGGGTCCAGTTGCCTAGCGCGTCATAGGTGTATTTGTAGGCGGTGACAGTAACCGTCTGTTTAGTGCCTTCCTCGTCATATTGCGCCTCCTTGATGCTAACTTTGTTGCCCCTTTTGTCGTACTTCACATCGGTCTGCGACATCAGCATATCGTCGGGAGCATACTGGCATCGTCGCGTGACAAGCCCCTTGGCATTGTATCGCTCCATCGAGTAGTATTCCAGCAAGGCACTGTCGACAGCGATGCAATAGGTCTTGGCGGCGCTGCGGCAGTGCGGTTTGCGGTAGACAATATAGGTGGCCATTTTGTATCGTGCAGGAGTAGGAGCGTAGGATAGATAGACGGTGTCGCCATCAGCGTCAATGCGGCAGTCGGCGATGTTGCTGGCAGGTGGCAAGGAGTAGGTCTGTTCACCTCCAAATCCCTTCACTGTGCGACGGATAGGCACGCCATCGGTATTGCAGTCGATGGTCTCCTGTCGGTTCATGTCTTGACCGTTGGGCACCAGGGTGGTGCATACCATCTGTCGGACCTTGCCGCCCTTAGGGTTGACGGAACAGAGGCTCTGCGCAGAGGCAATGATGGGTGTCAGCCACAGGAGCAAGAGGATTATGCGAGGGAGTCTCATTTACAACGCTAATTGGTAGAAGGCAATTCGTTACATCAGTTTCTTGTAATGGAAACGGTGGGGTGCGTCATCGCCGAGACGTTTGCGTCGGTTCTCCTCATATTCAGAATAGGTGCCTTCGAAGAAATAGACCTGTGAGTCGCCCTCAAAGGCGAGGATATGGGTGCATATACGGTCGAGGAACCAGCGGTCGTGGCTGATGACAACAGCGCAGCCTGCGAATGCGTCGAGGCCTTCCTCGAGTGCGCGCAGTGTGTTGACGTCGATGTCGTTGGTTGGCTCGTCGAGCAGCAGCACATTGCCTTCTTGCTTCAGTGCAATGGCCAGGTGAAGGCGGTTTCTCTCACCACCCGACAGCACGCCGCATTTCTTCTCTTGGTCAGCTCCATTAAAGTTGAAACGGCTGAGATAGGCACGCACATTGATGTCACGGCCACCCATGCGGATGGTCTCATTTCCTTGGCTTACAACCTGATAGACGCTCTTGTCTGGGTCAATGTCCTTGTGCTGCTGGTCAACATAGCTCAGCTTCACAGTCTCGCCGACTTCAAAAGTGCCGGCATCAGCACTTTCCATGCCCATCACCAAGCGGAAAAGGGTGGTCTTGCCTGCACCGTTAGGGCCAATGACTCCGACAATGCCGTTAGGTGGAAGGTTGAACACAAGGTCGTTAAACAGAGTTTTGTCACCAAACGCCTTTGCAACATGCTGAGCCTCAATGACCTTATTGCCAAGGCGCGGACCGTTAGGGATGAAAATCTCCAACTTCTCCTCCTTCTGCTTCTGCTCTTCGTTGAGCATCTTATCGTAGGAATTCAAACGTGCCTTGCCCTTTGCCTGTCGTGCCTTCGGCGCCATGCGCACCCATTCCAGCTCTCGCTCCAATGTCTTGCGGCGCTTTGAGGCGGTCTTCTCTTCCTGCTCCATGCGCTTGCTCTTCTGCTCAAGCCATGATGAGTAGTTGCCCTTCCATGGAATGCCTTCGCCGCGGTCGAGCTCAAGAATCCACTCGCTTACATCGTCGAGGAAGTAGCGGTCGTGTGTCACGGCAATAACAGTGCCTTCATACTGCTGCAAGTGCTGCTCCAGCCAGTCGATTGACTCGGCATCCAAGTGGTTGGTCGGCTCGTCGAGCAACAGCACATCCGGCTTCTGCAACAGCAGGCGGCAGAGGGCCACACGGCGGCG
>JABUUA010000122.1:5694-10424 GCA_021443405.1 Bacteroidaceae bacterium | reverse complement strand
CATCCATCACCTCGCTGAAGGCCGAGGACATGAACGTTCAGGTTGTCACCAGCCCCGAGCAGATGTTGCAGGGTAAGGTGCCCGGCCTGGTCATCACCAACACCAGCGACCCCAACGGTTCTGCATCCATCTCTCTGCGCGGTGCTTCTTCGCTGCGTGAGGGTGCAGCCATGGAGCCCTACTACGTTATCGATGGCGTTCCCGGCGTAAGCATGAGCCTGGTGGCTCCTGAGGACATCGAGAGCATGGACGTTCTGCGCGACGCCACCGCCACGGCCATCTACGGTTCTAAGGCCGCCAACGGTGTGATTATCATCACCACCAAAAAGGGCAAGAAGGACGGCCGCACCAACGTAAGCTACTCTGGTTATGTGGCTGCCGACAAGACCATGAAGACGCTCGACGTGATGGACGCCAGCCAGTTGAAGGCGCTGACCGCCATCACCGGTGTTGATGCACAAGGTCTTATCGGTCACGACTGCGACACCAAATGGGCCGACCAAGTGCTCCGCACGGCGCTCACCCACAACCATAACCTCAGCATCAATGGCGGTCACAACAAGACCAGCTACAGCGCTTCGCTGAACTATCTGAGCAAGGAAGGTGTGGTTCGCGGTTCGAACATGAACCACCTCACGGCGCGCAGCTTCTTGCAGACCAGCTTCCTCAAGGACCACCTCGACGTAAGCATCAGCCTGAACGGTAGTGTGAAGAACCACCACCACGGCGAGGAGCGCGGCGCAGGCAGCACCAACGTGCAGGGCCAGAGCATTCTGAATGCCATGTACTACTACTCTCCCTTTGCTCCGGTTGACGACAACGGCTCATACTACAGCAACACTACCATCTCACAGAACTACAACCCTCTGTGCATGATTAACGAAGACCGTTACCATTCCACCGAGAAGTTGCTGCAGGGCGTAGCCAAGTTGACCGCCCACATCGTGGAGGGTCTGGACTGGAACTGGAGCTTCAACTATCAGAACCAACAGGCCATCTACAACAACTACAACACCACGAAGTCGGAAATCTACAAGGCCAAGAACGGTAACGCACACCGCTCGACGGTCAGCAATGTGGATAAGCAGATGGAGACGTATCTGAACTACGGCCACACCTGGAACGACAAGCACAAGCTCGCGCTCATGGGCGGTTACAGCTGGGAACAGCAAGACCACAACGACGGCTTCGGTCTCAACGCTTACAATTTCTACAGCGACGCCACCCAATATTACAACATGGGCCTGGCCAACAACATGGACCTCAACGGCATCGTCTCTAACCAGATGACTTCGCTGCGCATGATTAGCTTCTATGCCCGTGCCAACTACGCTTTCGACAACCGCTACCTCTTCCAGGCCACCATCCGTCGCGATGGTTCAAGCGCCTTCGGTATCAACAACCGCTGGGGTAACTTCCCCTCAGGTTCGTTCGCATGGCGCATCATCGAAGAAAAGTTCATGCAGAACCAGACGTTGTTCAACGACTTGAAGTTCCGCGTGGGTTACGGTGTCAGCGGTAACTCGCTGGGCTTCGACCCCTATGCAGCTCGTCTGCTCTACGGTTATGCCGGCAGCACCTTCCCCTATGCCGGAGTGGACTACAAGGTATTGACCGCTACTGCCAACGATGCTCCTTCACTGAAATGGGAGCGCACGGGAATGCTCAACGTGGGTGTTGACTTCGAAATCCTCGACGGTCGCTTGGGCGGTACTATCGAGTATTACAACAAACTGACCAAGGACCTCATCCACTGGTACAGCGTGAGCACCAACCGCTATCAGTATGGCTGGATGCCTGCCAACGTAGGTGAAATCAGCAACAAGGGTATTGAAGTTACCTTGAACGCCGTTCCTGTCAAGACGAAGGACTTCACTTGGAACACCTCTGTTACGCTGTCGCACAACAAGAACCGCGTGGAGAAACTTTCCAACGGAACGTTCTCGGTTGACTATCTCGACGAGGCCAACATCGATGCCGGTGCCAGCGGCACGGTACAGCGCATTATGGAGGGCTGCCCCATCGGTCAGTTCTATGCTTACCACTGGGAAGGTTTCAACGACCAGGGCAAGTCTATCTTCAGCGACTACGACGCCAACGGCCAGTACGTAGGAACAACGGAGACTCCCGACGACGGCGACCGTGTGAAGTGCGGTAGTGCTCAGCCTAAGATTTCTTACAGCTGGAGCAACACGTTCAGTTGGAAGAAGTGGTCTCTGAGCATGTTCTTCCAAGGCGTGGCCGGCAACAAGATATTCAACGGCAAGGAAGCCTTCTACGGCAGCATTGCGAATGTCAACGCTGGTAAGAACGCTTCGACCAAGCTCTACGAGTCAGTGATGGAAGACAACAAGCGCGCCAGCGACGTTGCTCGCTACGGAACACTGTCTGACCGCTACATCGAGAACGGCAGCTATCTTCGTCTCTCGGCTCTCACGCTGGGCTACGACTTCGGTCGTCTGGGAGGTTGGATTCAGAACCTGCGCCTCTACGCTACTGTGAACAATGTATTCACCATCACCGGTTACAGCGGCACCGACCCCGAGGTTAGCCTGGGCGGTCTGACTCCCGGTATCGAGTGGGCACAGAGCAGCTATCCCCGCACCCGCACCTTCCTGTTCGGTGCTAACATTAACTTCTAAAGATAAGAATCCCTATGAAGACAAAATATATTTTCGCAAGCACGTTGGCTGCCGTGGCAATGACAGCCTGCACCGACTTGGATGTTGATGTCAAATCATACTACGAGCAGTATCCCAATAACGAAATCGCCGTCGAAGCCAAGGCTTCTGGTGCATTCTTCGCTTTCCGCGGTGCGCTCGGTCGTCGCTTCGACGAAGCCATCTCCATGAATTCCGATGAATACACGGGCGTCAGCTTCGATGGTGACTACCTGAACAACGGCGACCTGGCTGGTTTCTCACTTCACAACGTCAGCTACGATAACAGTAAGAGCCAGTTGGATGCGTACAACGACATTATGTCGGGCATTACGCAGGCCAACAAAGTAATCGTGGAACTCGGTGGTGAGGACGCTCCTGCGTCCGCTCGTCTGCGCGCAGTGCGTGCTTTCTATCACTTCCTCCTGATGGACAACTGGGGCGACACGCCCATCCTCGACCATATTGCAGCTGAAGACGAAGTTATCGACCGTCAGCCCCGCGCCGATGTGGCCAAGTGGATTGAAAGCGAGTTGCTCGCCTGCAAAGAGAACTGCACCAGCGAGGTGAACACCAACACCTATGGCAAGCCCACCAAGTGGATGTGCGAGGCTCTGCTGGCCAAGCTCTACATCAACTGGCCCGTCTATACCAAGGACATCACGGACAACGCTTGGGAATACGGCACCAACGATAAGTTGAACGATTGCATCGCGGCTTGCGACGCCGTTATCAACAGCGGCAACTATGCCTTGGCTGGCGGCGACAACAACGACTTCAAGAAGAAATTCTTCTACGACAACGGTCCTCAGATTAAGGACTTCATCTATGCCATGCCCTTCGACGCTGCCACGCAAGGTGGTCTGACCTACGCCCGCTTCCGCACATGGCGTCGCGGACAGAACGCCAACGGTCTTTACAGCGTAGAGATGACGAAGTCTGTAGGCGGAAACTTTGCGCTGACTCCCGAATACTCAGCCTTGTTCTGCCTGCCCGGCGACCGTCGTAACTCTTGCATCGTGGGCGATGGTTCGAAGGAAACCACCGATGTTTATCAGTTGGACGTGAAGACGGGTGAGCCCACCGATGTCCGCAACACCTATAAGGGCCAAGACGTCACCTTCACGCGCAGCATTACGCTGAAGGAGGAAACCGCCGACTTGAACTGCGGTGCCGACATGAACGGCTGGTGCCAGGGCTATCGTTCCATCAAGTTCTTCCCCAACATCGACGAGTACAATGGCTACGACCGCAACCAAAGCAACGACGTTCCCATCTTCCGTTATGCCGACATTCTGCTGATGAAGGCCGAGGCAATCGTTCGCGGTGGTCAGGCCACCAACGGCGACACCCCCATGAGTCTGTTCAACCAGATTCGTTCGTATGCCGGAGCTCCCACCATTACCGCCGCTCCCTCACTGCAGGACATTCTGGACGAGCGCGGTCGTGAGTTCCTCGACGAGCACTGGCGCCGTAACGACCTCATCCGCTTCCACGACTTTGAGCGTGACTGGGGCTTCAAGTACCTCAACCCCAACTGCAAGGAGGCCTACAACCGTCTGTTGCCTCTCTCTCTCAATGTGCTCATCGTGAACACCAACTGGAAGCAGAATCCTGGTTACTAAACTATCTTTCTAACGCGATACAAGAGGCTGGGCCGCAAGGTTCAGCCTCTTTTGTGCACTTATTCCTGAATGTCTATTACCACAGCTCAGCCAAAATATAAGTGTATTTTATTTGTAATCTCTTTGCTTATTCGTATCTTTGTAGAACCATGAAAAGAGTCGTCTTCCTATTTATAGCCATGTGGGCCCTGTGTGTCCACGCACAAGTCTGGCAATACATCGACCCGACCATCGGCAGTGAAGGGCTGGGTCGCGTTTACATCGGGCCGTGCATGCCGTTTGGCATGGCGAAGCCCTCGCCCGATGCCGGGGTGAGTCACAACGCAGGCTGGGCACCTATGCCCGCCGCCATCAGCGGCTTTTCGCAGACGCATGTAAGCGGCACGGGCGGAGGCCCGAAATACGGCAACATATTAGTGCGGCCGTTCTCCGGAGCTGACCAGCA
>JABUUA010000122.1:2294-5576 GCA_021443405.1 Bacteroidaceae bacterium | reverse complement strand
GCGTGGAGCGCCATGTGGAGTTCGACCTCAAGCATTTCTTGGGGCGCAGCGAAACGCCGAAAGCGCGCGAGGCACAACAATTCGAGGACTATCAGTTCACCGAATTGGACGACCGACAATGGCAAGGAAGCCAGACCATCAGCGGCGGTTGGAACAACGGCGCGCCCTACACGGTCTATTTCTATGCCCAGGCAAAGAACACCCTCGACCATCTGTTGCTCAAGGTCAGCCTTTCGTTTGTGAGCATCGAACAGGCGAAAGCCAACATGAAGACGGACATCAAAGGCTGGGACTTCGAGGCGACCGTGAAAAGATGTCGGGACGTTTGGGACGAGACAATAGGACGTTTCGCCTTAGACGATAGCACGTCTCCCGCCCAACGTCGTATGTTCTACACGGCCCTCTACCACATGTGTCTGATGCCGACCGACCGCAACGAGGCGGGAGTGGCCCGCCCTTACGACGACTACTACGCCATCTGGGACACCTACCGAACAAGCACTCCCCTACTCACCTTGTTAGCTCCCGACCGCGCCACCGCCATGGCCCAATCGTTACTCGACATCTATCGGCAAGATGGATTCATGCCCGACGCCCGCAGCGGCAACAGCAACGGACGCACACAAGGCGGTAGTAATGCAGAGATTGTGTTGGCCGACGCCATGGCACGCGGACTCCAGCTCGATTACGAACTGGCGCTGGAGGCCATGCTCAAGGACGCCACCGTGCCGCCCAAGGACGACGAAGCCGAAGGCCGCGGAGGTTTGGCCGAATACAACACGCTGGGCTATATCCCCTACGGCATTGCCCGGGCCGGCAACCGCACACTGGAATACAGTTTCTGCGACTGGGCCATCAGCGAAGTTGCCCGCCGACTGGGGAAAACGGACTTAGCCAGTCAGTACCTCGTGCAGAGTCATCGCTGGCGCAATCTGTGGCGCGACGACTACGAGCACGATGGAACACGCGGTTTCATCATGCCGCGGGACGCCGAAGGTAACTGGCTCGACAGCGTCCCGTACGGACATAGCCAGCTCCAGCCGCTCCACTTCCGCTACACGCCCGACGTAAGTTACGAAGGGCCATGGTATTGCGCTTGGTGGGACTGCTTTATGTACGAAGCCTCATCGTGGGAATATTCCTTCAGCATCCCGCACGACATTCCCGGACTCATCCATGTCTGTGGCGGCAAAGATGCTTTCGAACGACGGCTCGACACGTTTTTCCAGCATGGCTATTACAACGTCGCCAACGAACCTTCGTTCCTTACTCCGCTGCTCTATCACTTTATAGGCAAGCCGAATCGCAGTGCCGACCGCATCCGCAACATCATCGCAGAAAACTTCAGCGACCAGCCGAACGGTCTGCCGGGCAACGACGACGGCGGCGCCATGAGTTCATGGTTGGCCTGCAACATGCTGGGACTCTACCCCTTGGCTGGCACCGACCAATGGCTTTTGTGCGAACCGCTCGTCCCGGGCGTCACCCTTCGCCTCGCCAACGGCAATACGTTGCGCATTCAGCGCGGCGATGTCAACCGTCTGAACGGCAAGGCATTGGACGGCAACACCATCACGCATGACCAGTTGTTGCAAGGCGGAACGCTGGTGCTCCGCCAGTATCCCTCGACCCAACAATACCTATTTACCTATAAATTGCACGGGCAAACCCGCCGCTTCCGTATGGAGATTTGTGACAAGACGCTCTATTGGAGCATTGTACGCAACCTGAAGACGTGGCGCGGAAGTTACACGTGGACGCAAGAGGCCCAAGAACATGCCACGAGTCTTTGTTACGAGCAACCGCTTGACGGACAAGCACTCACAATGCCCGACGACCAGTTGTTCGCCATGCTGTCGCAAGAAGCGCTTCGCAACGCCCAAGAACATGGCGTGTGCACTTTCTGCAACACTCCCTGTGTGGTTCGCGACCGCAAGGAAGGAATGTTACATCTTGTGGACACAAACGAGGGCGCGGAAATGTGGGTTCGCGACGACGTCACGCTGCCGCTCATCATGGAAATGCGGAACAATCCCGTGGAAATCAACTGGAAAGCAGAGAAGATACGCTAAAAGATATACTTTCAATGAGACGAAATAAAACCAATAACATGAGATATAAAATACTGACATTCGTCCTGTTCTTCAGTTCCACCCTGCTGGCCAATCCGGTGGACGGACTGCTGGAGCGCATTGATGCAGGAGCCAGCAAACGCATCGTGACACAGTTGCAGTCGGCACAGACCGACTTCTTCGAACTGGATATGAAGGGGACAAAACCCGTCATCCGAGGCAATTCGTGGGTGAATATCGCCGTGGGAGTCAACTGGTATTTGAAATACTACTGCGGCATCCATCTTTCGTGGAACCAGATGCAAGCCGCGTTGCCGGCGAAATTGCCCAGTATTCCCAAGGTCGAACGGCACGAAACGGGCCTGCGTCTGCGCTACGACTTCAACTATTGCACGTTCTCCTATTCCATGGCTTTCTGGGACTGGAAGCGTTGGCAACAGGAAATCGACTGGATGGCGCTGCACGGAATCAACATGCCGTTGGCCGCCGTCGGTCATGAGTGCGTCTGGCGCAATCTGTTGCTCCGCCAAGGATTTACGGAGGAACAAGTGGGCAAATTCATTGCCGGTCCCGCCTTCTTGGCGTGGTGGGAGATGAACAATCTGGAGGGTTGGGGCGGTCCGCTGCCGCTGTCGTGGTACGGACAACAGCAGAAGTTGCAGCAACAAATCCTTCGTCGCATGAAGGAGTTCGGGATGCACCCCGTACTGCCCGGCTATAGCGGCATGGTTCCTTCCTTGATAATAGCCGAAAACAATACGGAACTGACCGCGGGAACATCCGCACAATCGGGCGAGAGCAATCAGTCAACCCTGAATTTGTGGAACGGTTTCACGCGGCCCGGCGTACTGATGCCCGACGACCCGCGCTTTGAGCAATATGCCCGCCTGTTCTACGAAGAGACCAAGAAACTCTACGGAACTGCTGATTATTATAGCATTGACCCCTTCCACGAGGCCTCGAATCTGCCCGCCGACTTAGATTTTGGCGAGGCGGCCAAAAGCATTTGCAAGGCCATGAAACAGGCCAACCCGAAGGCCGTGTGGGTAGTGCAGGGCTGGACCGAAAATCCGCGTGAGGAAATGTTGGCCGCCATCGACCCCGCAGATATGCTGGTGCTCGACCTTTTCAGCGAATGTCGGCCCATGTGGGGCATTCCGAGCATCTGGCAACGTGAGCAGGGCTACGGCGAACACCGCTGGCTCTTCTG
>JABUUA010000122.1:0-1950 GCA_021443405.1 Bacteroidaceae bacterium | reverse complement strand
CCCTCATTGGAGTGCTTCCAAGCGTCGTCGTGGAGCAAGATGGCGAACTATTACGACCCGGCGACCACCATCCAAGCTGCCCGCTTAATGGCCTCGGTGGCAGAACAATATGCCGATAACGACAATTTCCTCTACGATTTGGTCGATATCACCCGCCAATCCATCGCCGACCACGCCCGCATGATTTACCATCGAGCGGTGGCCGATTTCAAGAGCTGCGACCGCCAGCAATTCAAGAAAGACAGTCAGAAGTTCTTAGACCTGCTCTTGTTGCAGGACACGTTATTGGCCACACGTCCCGAGTTCCGCGTCGGTCGCTGGACCGAACAAGCCAAGAGTCTCGGAACAACCGATGATGAAAAACGGATGTACGAATGGAATGCCCGCGTGCAAATCACCACGTGGGGCAATCGGTATTGCGCCGACACGGGCGGACTGCGCGACTATGCTCATAAGGAGTGGCAAGGACTGTTGGCCGATTTCTACTATCCCCGCTGGAAACATTATTTCGAGATTCTGCAGGCCGAACTGGACGGCCGGCTTCCCATGTTGCCCGTCGGCAATTCAAGTACGCCCAAGACCGACAATCCGGCCATGACCATCGACTGGTATGCCATGGAAGAGCCGTGGACGCTCGACCGCACTCCCTACTCCGCAACGCCAGAGGGCGACATAGTTTCACTCTGCAAAGAAATAACAAGCCATGCACGACGCTAAACGATTGCTAAGCCTCGACGTGCTCAGAGGACTGACGGTCTTCTTTATGATTGTCGTGAACAACGGCGTAGGGCCTCAGCATTTCGAGATGCTCGACCACTCAAAATGGAACGGCCTGACGCCCTGCGACCTTGTGTTTCCGTTTTTTCTTTTCATGGTCGGCGTCAGTCTCTGGCTTTCCCGTCGCAACCTTACGCCGCGGAAAATCCTCTCGCGAACGGTAAAAATGTTCCTCATCGGCGTGGCTCTCCACGCGTGGGATATGATTGTGGGGGGCGATTGGAATGTCTTGCCGCATCTGCGCGTGTGGGGTGTACTGGAGCGCATTGCATTGTGTTACGGCATTTGTGGGTTCTTGGTGATGAAGACGACTCAACGAACGCAACTACGCATTGCGGCAGGACTGATGGTTCTTTACATGGTGTTGCTCATCATCGGCAATGGTTATGCTCAGGACGAAACGAACATAGCCGCCATCGTAGACCGCTGGTTGCTCACAGACGCTCATCTTTATCACAAAAGTCCGGTGGACCCGGAAGGACTGTTGGGGACCATTCCCTCCATAGCTCACACGCTCATCGGTGTGTTCGTGGGTCGATTGATTTCCAACAAAGAGCAACCACTTATCGTACAATTAGTAAAGTTGTTTTCGTGGGCCGTGCTTTTGGCTTTTGCCGGCTGGTTGCTCTCCTACGGCTTTCCGCTGAACAAACGCATATGGTCGCCGAGTTATGTGCTCGTCACCTGCGGACTGGCCACAGGTTTGCTGTCGTTACTCACGGTGGGCATCGACATTCTCAACCACAAACGCTGGTGTCGCTTGTTCCAGATGTTCGGCGTCAACCCCTTCTTTCTCTATGTGCTCAGCGAGATGCTGTCGCCCATCGTCAGCAGGCTGAATATCCCCGACACGTTGTTTGCAACGTTCCACTCGGTTCTCTCTGCGCCCATAGCATCGCTCTGCTATTCGCTGTTGTTCGTCTCCGTCATCTCCCTGGTGGCCTGGATACTCTGGAAACGCCGCATCTTTATTAAGATTTAGAAGACTCGTCCCAAGAAAACTCTTGTCCGTAATCGGAGTTGCAATCGTGTTGCAAAAGAGATTTTGTATCTTTGTCGCAACACTGAAACAACTGCAACAATGAAATCCTGGAGAACGATGACTTTCATAGCCTGCGCCGCCTTGGCGAGTTGCGGGCAACACAACCACCACGAGCACGCGGACGACGAACA
>JABUUA010000121.1:8450-12188 GCA_021443405.1 Bacteroidaceae bacterium | reverse complement strand
CAGTTCTGCTGGAGTCCCGACAGCAAACGCATCGCTTACACCTGCCGCAAGAAAACGGGCGTCGATTACGCCATCAGCACGGACAGCGACATCTTCCTCTATAATATAGAATCGGGCGAAACCACCAATCTCTGCAAACCCGCCGACTACACCGAGCCTGCGACCGACGCGACTTGTTCACTGGAACAGCAAGCGAAGAATCAGGGCGAGGCGGACATCAACGCCGGTTACGACCAAGACCCGCAGTTCTCGCCCGACGGAACTAAGATTGCCTGGAAGAGCATGGAGCGCGACGGCTATGAAAGCGACCGCACGCGACTCTGTGTCTGCTATCTGGCCACCGGCGAGAAGACCTATGTCACCGAGCAGTTCGAGAGCGGCGTCGATGCCTTCTCTTGGGCTCCCGACAGTCAAACCCTCTATTTCATCGGCGTTTGGCAAGCCCGGTCCATGGTTTACCAGACGAATCTGAACGGCGAAGTGACGGCGCTGACCGACGGCGACTACGACTACGGAAGCGTGACTTGCATGCCGGACGGAAAGAAACTCTTGCTGGAACGGCACAGCATTTCGGCGCCCGCCGACTTGTATCTGCTCACGCTCGGCGAGCCATCGTCCGAGCAACTGACCCACGAGAACGACCACCTGCTGTCGCAACTCACCTTTGGCGAAGTGAAAGAGCGCTGGGTGACCACCACCGACGGCAAGCAGGAGTTGTGCTGGGTGATTTATCCTCCTCACTTCGACCCCGCTAAGCAGTACCCCACCCTGCTGTTCTGCGAAGGCGGTCCGCAGAGTCCTGTGAGTCAGTTCTGGAGTTATCGTTGGAACTTCCAGATTATGGCCGCCAACGATTACATCATCATTGCGCCCAACCGCCGCGGACTGCCCGGATTCGGCATGGAGTGGCTGGAGCAAATCTCGGGCGACTACAGCGGACAATGTATGCGCGACTATCTGTCGGCCATCGACGACATCGCCCAGGAACCTTACGTCGATGCCGAACACCTCGGTTGTGTGGGCGCCTCGTTCGGCGGTTACAGCGTCTATTGGCTGGCCGGTCATCACGAGAAGCGCTTCAAGGCCTTCATTGCCCACGACGGAATTTTCAACACACATCAGCAATACTTCGAGACCGAGGAAATGTGGTTCCCCAACTGGGACCTCGGCGGTTCGCCCGACCGCTTTGCCAGCAACAAAGCATTCACGGAAAGTCCTCACCTCTATGTCGATAAGTGGGACACTCCCATTCTCTGCATCCATGGCGAGAAGGACTATCGCATTCTGCACAGTCAGGGCCAGTCGGCGTTCAGTGCGGCTCGCATGCACGGCATTCCGGCCCAACTGTTGCTCTATCCCGACGAGAATCACTGGGTGCTGAAACCGCAGAACGGAGTGCTGTGGCAGCGAACCTTCTTCCGCTGGCTCGACAGATGGCTGAAGGAATCTCCAACAGAAAATAACAAATAACAAAACGATATGACCCAAACAATCAACAAAACTCTTCGCGACAGCGCTGGATGGCGCTGGACTGCGTTGCTACTCTTGGCGTTGGCCATGTTCTGCAGCTACATCTTCATGGACATTCTTTCGCCCATCAAAGCCCTGATGCAGTCGGAGCGCGGCTGGGACTCGCTTGCGTTCGGAACCATGCAGGGAGCCGAGACGTTCCTCAATGTTTTCGTTTTCTTCCTCATCTTTGCCGGAATCATTCTCGACAAAATGGGCGTTCGCTTCACGGCAGTGCTGTCGGGCGTCGTCATGCTCGTCGGCGGAGTCATCAAATATTATGCCGTGAGCGATGCTTTCTGCGGAAGCGCGCTGGAGACTTGGTTCACGGAACATCTCAACTACATTCCCGGCTTCTACGAACTGGGCATTGCTCCCTTCTACGAGGGAATGCCCGCCTCGGCTAAGTTTGCCGCCGTCGGTTTCATGATTTTCGGTTGCGGCGTGGAAATGGCCGGCATCACGGTAAGCCGCGGAATCGTGAAGTGGTTCAAGGGTCGCGAAACGGCGTTGGCCATGGGTTCGGAGATGGCGCTGGCTCGTCTGGGCGTCGCCACTTGCATGATTTTCTCGCCCTTCTTTGCCAATCTGGGCGGCAAGGTCGATGTGTCGCGCTCGGTGGCTTTCGGCGTAGTGCTGCTGTGCATTGCGCTCATCATGTGCATCGTCTATTTCTTCATGGACAAAGAACTCGACGCACAGACGGGCGAGGCCGAGGAGAAGGACGACCCCTTCAAGATTTCCGACATCGGGACCATCCTTTCGAGCCAAGGTTTCTGGCTGGTGGCGCTGCTCTGCGTGCTGTATTATTCAGCCATTTTCCCCTTCCAGAAATATGCGGTGAACATGCTGGAATGCAACCTGACGCTCAATCCCGGCGAGGGTTTCTGGGCGACAAACACCGTCACCATTGTGCAGTACGTCATCATGTTGCTGGTGGCCGCTTGCTCATTCTCCAGCAATTTCTCAAAAGACACGACCAAGAAATACGGTCTGATGATTGTGGCCGTGGTGGCGCTGATTGTCTATTGTTACATGGGTTACAAGCGCGGTGCGGCTGAGACTGTGTTCGCCGTCTTCCCTCTGTTGGCGGTCGCCATCACTCCCATCCTTGGCAGTTACGTCGATCACAAGGGCAAGGCAGCCACCATGCTGGTTATGGGATCGTTGTTGCTCATTGCCTGTCACCTGACTTTCGCCTTCGTCCTGCCCTTGTTCAAGGGAAGTTCCATCGGCGGAGTCGCCATTGCCTACGCCACCATCCTTGTGTTAGGCGCCAGTTTCTCTCTTGTCCCCGCTTCGTTGTGGCCCAGTGTTCCCAAATTGGTGGACGAGAAAATCATCGGTTCTGCTTACGCTCTCATTTTCTGGATTCAGAACATCGGTCTTTGGCTGTTCCCCATGCTCATCGGCAAAGTGCTCGACAGCACGAACCAGGGCGTGACCGACCCGAAACAACTCAACTACACGTGGGCGTTAGTCATGCTGGCCGGTCTCGGAGTGGCGGCGCTCGTCATCGGTCTCTACCTGAAAGTGGCCGACCGCAAGCATCACTACGGACTTGAAGAGCCCAACATAAAGTAAAAAATCCTAAATTATGCTATAAAACATACTTTGCAAAGAATAACTTTCGGAAATAAATCGTAACTTTGCCGTGTGTGTTTTTCATAGTATTAGATTTAAGGGTTGAAAAAAGATTGGGGCTTCCATAAAAATGGAAGCCCTTTTTCGTTATTATTCTCAGAAAACTTTGGTCAACTGCGACTGACCTGCAAGCCGGTGCGGCTGAGTCGCATATCCACGAACCGCGCCTTGTCATTGATGTGCAGTTCGGTGAGTCGCTGGCGAATGAGCGCAGCCGCCTGCGGGTCTTTCGCAATCATGTAGAGATAACCGCCACCGCCAGCACCCGGAAGTTTATAGCCGAAACAAAGGTCGTCGATTTCACGAATAATCCGCTCCACGGCCTCGGGATTGGTTCCGCGGTCCAGCGCTTTGTTTTGTGCCCACGAAGTTCCCACCAAGCGGCCCAACTGTTCAAAGTCGTTGTGCAACACTGCATTGTAAAGTTCCATCGTGTGTTCCTTCATCTCCTGGAGCAACGACAGAGTGCCGGAGTCGAAGAGGAACATATTCTTCACGATTTCCGCCAAGATTTGCTTGGCCGTGCGTGTAATTCCCGTGTAGAACAGAAGATGACAAGCAGAATACTGCGGGTCGGTGTAGAGT
>JABUUA010000121.1:4791-7807 GCA_021443405.1 Bacteroidaceae bacterium | reverse complement strand
AGTGCTCGGTGAGCGTGTCGGCCGTCAGTCCTTGTCCGAGGAGTAGGTAACCGCGCTGGCGATGTGCCGCTCCGTCGTGGCCGTTGAGTTCAAGCAGTTGTGAGCGGAAGAACTGGTCGCTGATTCGTTTCATGAGCGGCTCCGTCTCCTCCAGTTCTTGAGGCAAGGCAACGCCCAGTTGGTGGAATCGCTGCGCCAAGTCGGCGAGGTTGGCCTGATAAAAGATGCTGTTCCGATGATTGGCGGCGAGTTCCGACAAGTTTTCCTTCAGGAAATTCATCCGTTGCGCTTTCAGTCGCAACAGATTGGCGTGGTCGCTCAATTCGTTGGCGCTCAGTCGTTCGGCCGAAAGATAGAGCTCGCGGGCGTCCGCGTCCGACGGGTCACTCGTCATCCAGCGCAGCACGCGCTCCATGTCAGCGAGGTCGGTGAAGAGCGGGAAGATAGTAGCCGACTGCAGGTCGTCGGCGCCGGTGAAGTCGTCGGCCGTAAGACGGCGCTGCGCCAGCCATTCCGTGACGGGCTGACCGAGGAAGCTGACGTTGCTGTCGGTGAGCGGTCCGCGGAAAGCATCGTTAAATCCGTAGGGACGGAGCGCAAACTGACGGTCGCCGATGGGGACAACGTCCAGGCAAACATTCTCCGCGAGTCTCAACTTCCAGTTGTTGCACGGCACGCCCGTAACAATGTTGTTGCGAGTCAGTTGCCATCCCTCTCCTATCCAGGCATTCTCCACCCAAGTATTTTCGTTGCTGGCAGTGAACTTCAGTTCGCAGTGCGCATTCTGCAGGAAGATGGAGGGATGAGGTTTTGTGCCCATCTTCATGATGGCTCGCTGGTCGAACACAAGGTTCTGCACGGCCACAGTGCTGCTTATCATCTCACGGTTGGTCCCGTAGTGATAGAAAGCGCCGTCCTCCAGCGGCAGAATGGCCACGGAAAGGTCGGCCAGCAAGGGGTCGGGCTGTGAGGGATGATGGCCCAACGCGCAACCGAAATCGCTGTAAAGGTCGTAACTGGTAATTTGCCGTCCGTCGGACGACCGCTGGCGGAGCCGCTCCACGGCCCGGTCGCTGAGCAACCAGATGCCGATGTCCATCAGACAGAAATGCGTCTGCATGAGGCTGCCCAGCCGCTCCACGCTGGGTTTCTGCAACATGAAGTCGAGCTGTTGCTGACAATCGCGCCGCAAGAGGAAAACGCCGTGGTTCTTAGCCAACTGCGCATCGACCCACAGGCCGTAGCAGACCACGTCGGCGTCGGGAATCGGTTGCAGCTTCCGCGCCCGGATATACACATCGCCGCTGGCCACCAAGGTGTGGAGTTGCTCTGGAGCGCGCTTCATAATCTGCTCGTAGAGCGGCAACTGCAGCTGAAGTAAGTTTTGCGAAATGCGCTGTCCGCGCTGCCAGCGGAAGATGGGGATGGGCGTCAGCACTTTTCCGCTGGGCGCATAGCCCGGCAGTCGGCGACTTTGTCCGCCGGCATGGAGCAAGATGCGCCTCTCACGGCCCAGCCACTGAAGGAACGACTCTGCTTCGGCGGTCTCGTGTTCGTAACAAGCCTGCAACAGCCAGTTGGTTCCGCCTCCGCTACCGAGTTTCGTCCCCACGGGGTCGCAGGTACAGAAATATTCGTCGTGGCTCACCTCCTCCACTTCGTGGAAACAGCTCACCAGATTAGGCGGCAGAGACAAGAGTTTCTTCATAAAAGCTGCGGGTTAATTTCTCTAATAAAAACGGTAAGTTCCGCCCTACTTTCCCTCCGTGAACTTGCGGATTTGCTGTTCCTCGGAGAGTCGGCAGATGAGGAGCGCGTCGTCGTGCTCGGCCACGATGTAGCCCTCAAGCCCCTGGATGATCACCCGTTTCTCCTGCGTGCAATGCACCACACAGTTATGCGAGTCGTGACACTCCACATTGCCTATGAGCACATTGCCCTGGGCGTCGCGCGGCTTGTTGTCGTAGAGCGAGCCCCACGTGCCGAGGTCGCTCCAGCCGAAACTGGCGGGGAAACAGAATATCTCGTCGGCCTTCTCCAGCACGGCGTAGTCGATGCTGATGTTCTCGCACTGCGGGAAACGCTCGTCAATCAGTTCCTGCTCACGCTCTGTGCCGTAGTAAGGCAGCAACTGCTCGAAGATTTCCGACAACTGGGGCTGGTAGATGCGGAGGGCGTTGACGATGGTCCCCACATTCCACACAAAAATGCCGGCATTCCAGAAAAAGTTGTTCTGGGCCACATACTTCTGCGCCGTCACCAGGTCGGGCTTTTCGCGAAAAGAGTCCACGCGGTACATCTCGCGATTGCGAGCGCAGGGCGTGCTGAGGTCCGTCTGAATATAGCCGTAGCCCGTCTCGGGGCGGGTGGCCTTCATGCCCAGCGTAACGATGGCGTCGGTCTCGCTCGCGAATTGGAGCGAACTGGAAACAACGCGGCGGAACTCTGCGACGTCCATCACGATATGGTCGCTGGGCGACACCACGATGTTCGCCTTCGGGTCGAGCGCTTTTATGCGCCAGCTGACATAAGCAATGCAGGGAGCGGTATTGCGGCGGCAGGGCTCCAGCAGGATATGGTCGGCCGGCATCTGCGGCAGTTGCTCACGAACAATCGCTGCATAACAAGCATTCGTTACGACCCACACATTGTCCGCGGGAACCACTTCCGCAAAGCGTTCCATCGTCATCTGTATCAACGTCTTTCCACACCCCAGCACATCCACAAACTGCTTGGGCAACTCGGGGGTACTCATCGGCCAGAAACGACTGCCAACGCCGCCGGCCATAATGACCAAATGATTGTTTTCTGTCTGCAAAGTCATACGCGGTAAATTTTCGATTTGCAAAATTAGTGAAAAAAACGGAGCAAAGCAAAGAGAGAAGCAAGAAAGCGAAGGTCGTCGCCATAACATTTTGACAAGCGAAAGCGTTATTTCAATATTTCAATATTTCAAATTTTCCATAACATACTATCCCATAACTTATTATATTATTTATAGCGCTATATATATATA
>JABUUA010000121.1:0-4757 GCA_021443405.1 Bacteroidaceae bacterium | reverse complement strand
GGGCACACTTTATTTTTGAAATATTGAAATAGCTTCGTTACTTTTCACAAACTACACTTTACAAGATGGCGCTGCAACCGTTTTGCCGCGAAGAAACTCCCCGTCCGGGAGTCCGACTCAGACAATCGATTGTCTCGACCCATTCATTTGGACGAGTGTGGCCATTCATCTGGACGAGTGAAGCGAGACGACCGCATGATTTTTTCAAAAAAATCGTGAGCCTATATCTATAATACAGTGACCTTCATCACCACATCCGTGACAGGACGGTCGCCACGCCCGGTGGGCTGTTCTTGAATCTTACCGACGACGTCGAGCCCCTCCTCCACCTCGCCAAACACGGTGTATTGCCCGTCGAGATGCGGCGTACCGCCGAGCGTCTGATAAGCCGTTTTCTGCTCGTCGGTCAGTCCGTAAGGACCGTGCTCGGCCGACATCGCATAGGCCTGCGCCACAAGGTCGTTCTGCAGCTCCATCAGCCCCGCCTGGTCGCGATTTTTGCGCATCTCCATGATTTCCTTGCGATGCTGCTGCACCAACGTATTAAAGAATTGTTGCTCGGCCTGCTGCTTCAGTTGCTTGCCGAACTGCGCCAACTGCCCTTCCTTGTACTTTTGCCCCCAGACAATGTAGAACTGACTGCCACTGCTGCGGCGCTCGGGGTTGACCTCGTCGCCCTGCCGGGCCGCCGCCAACGCCCCTCGCTTGTGGATGCACTGCGGAAGAATCTCGGCCGGAATGGTGTAGCCGGGACCGCCCACGCCCAATTGCTTGCCGGGAGCCGCGCCGCGACTGTCGGGGTCGCCGCCCTGCACCATGAAATCACGGATGACGCGATGGAAGAGAGTTCCGTCGAAATACCCCTCGCGAGCCAGCTTCAGGAAATTGTCGCGATGCAGGGGAGTCTCGTCGTAAAGGCGGACAACAATGTCGCCCAACGAAGTGCTAATTTTAACTTTGTTTGCCATAATGTGGGCAAAGGTACGTATTTTTTTGCTATCTTTGCAATATTTTAGCGGTTTTCGCGTTATTATTATAATAAGGATGCAACGACACAACATGAAAAAGATAGTAATCGCCTTTGTTCTCGCCCTCGTCTCGGTGGGCACTTACGCACAAACGATGACCGACGACCAAGTGGTGCAGTTCGTGCTACAGGAACAAGAGAAAGGCACTAACCAGCAGAACATTGTCACGAAGCTGCTGCGCAAAGGCGTGACGGCCGAACAATTGCGCCGCGTTCGCAAGAAATACGAGGCCGAAGGCAGCCAGATGGGCGCCGTGGACCTAACGGGCAAAAACGCCACTTCACAGCCCAACCGAATGCGCACAAACAAGGAGAAAGCCGAGGACGAATACCGGAAGAAAAACGGCTATATGGTGAAGAGCGAGCGGGAAAAGAACGAAGACCGCTACAAGACCCAGCAAAACCGCCGCGACGAACTGAACGAGGACATCGCTTTCCTGGACATAGACTCGCTGATGTATTACCAGCGCATGTTCGAGAAAGACGATGAAAACGCCGTTTTCGGCCGCAACATCTTTAACAACGAGTACCTGACCTTCGAGCCGAACCAGAACATGGCCACTCCCGCCAACTACCGGCTGGGCCCGGGCGACAACGTCATCATCGACGTCTGGGGAACTTCGCAGGAAAGCTTCGAAGGACAAGTCTCGCCCGACGGCTATGTGGTCATCGACGGCGTTGGTCCGATAAAACTGGCTGGACTGAGCGTTTCACAGGCCTCGCAGCGTGTGAAGAGCACGCTGGGCCAATACTATTCGGGCTGCAACATCAGCCTGTCGGTGGGCGAGATTCGCAGCATACAAGTGCAGGTGGTGGGCGAAGTGGTCGCTCCCGGCACTTACACCATGAGCAGTCTCTCGTCGGCCTTCAACGCCCTCTACGCTGCGGGCGGTATCAACGACATCGGAACGCTCCGCAACATCCGCATCTATCGCGGCGGCCGACAAATCGGGACCATCGACGTCTATGACTACCTCCTGAACGGAAACACCTCGGGCGACGTGCGGCTGCAAGACAACGACGTGATTTCGGTGGGCCCCTACGACTGCCTCGTGAACGTCCGCGGTAAAATCAAACGCCCCATGTGGTATGAGATGAAGCACAACGAAAGTGTGCAGCAAGTGCTCAAGGCCGCCGGAGGATTCACCGGCGACGCCTACACGAAGAACATCCGACTGACCCGCAAGGCCGGCGAAGAATACAGCATTCACACCGTGGACGAATTCAAGATGGCCAGCTTCAACCTCATGGACGGCGACTCCATCTTCGTGGACAGCGTGATGGCACGCTTCAGCAACTTAGTGGAAGTGCGTGGCGCCGTGAAGCACGCCGGCCAATATCAATTAGGAGGCGACATTCAGACCGTCCGCGCACTGCTGCAAGCTGCCGACGGAGTCCGCGAGGACGCTTTCCTGTCGCGAGCCGTCATGCACCGCGAAAAAGACGACCTGACCCTGGAGATGGTCAGCGTGGACATCGAGCGACTGCTCAACGGTGAAATTGCAGACATTCCCCTGCGCAAGGGCGACGTGCTGTTCATCCCCAGCCGCGTGGACATGAAGGGCGAACAAACCTTGCGCATCTCGGGCGAGGTCATCTACCCCGGCACTTATCAATATGCCGATAACACCACCGTCGAAGACTTGATTCTGATGGCGGGCGGATTGACCAGCGCCGCCTCCATGGCCAAGGTGGATGTGTTCCGCCGCATCCAAGACTTCAGAGCCACGGAGAACACCGAAGCGACGGCAGAGACCTTCAGCTTTGCTCTGAACGACGGGTTGCGCTCCAGCGACAGCACCATCACACTTCTACCCTACGACGAGGTGGTGGTTCGCCGCAGTCCTGCCTACAGCGAGCAGCAGAACGTGAAGGTTTCGGGTTGCGTCAACTTCGAGGGCGACTACACCATGACCAGCAAGAACTATCGTCTGAGCGACCTGGTGAAAGCTGCCGGCGGGCTGAGCAGTCTGGCCTATGCCAAGGGCGCCCGTCTGACCCGCATGATGACCGACGACGAGCGTCTGCAGCGTGAAAACTCACTGCGCGCCGCCCAGATACAAATGTACGAAGAAGCCATGCAGAGCGAACAGAAATACGACATGGCGCAAGCCGACTCGTTGCTGAGCCTCAAGCTGGACCTCGGCGACACCTACCCCATCGCTGTCAATCTCGACAAAGCTATGGAGAACCCCGGCGGAAGTGACGACATCGTTCTGCGCGAAGGCGACGAACTCATCGTTCCGCAGTTCACCAACACGGTGAAGGTGAGCGGCGAAGTGACATACCCCGTCTCGATGAATTACAAAAAGAGCGAGCGAATCAGCTACTACATCAAGCGAGCCGGCGGCTGGGCCAACCGCGCCAACAAGAAAGGAACTTACGTCATCTACATGAACGGCTCGGTGAACAAAGTCCGGCGCCTGAGCCGTCAGGACGTGCAGCCGGGTTGCGAAATCGTCGTTCCTACGAAGAAGACCGGCACAAAGATGAGCACGGGCGAAATCATGGCGCTCTCCAGTGGCGGTGCCTCGCTGGCCAGCGTAGTCGTGGCCCTCATCAGTATTTTGCGTAAATAATCAAGAGGTTGTATTATGTATCTATCCTTCCCTTTGTTAGCTTTCCTCGTCAGTTTGGCGTTAGGCGCAATGCTCACTCCCTTTCTGGTGAAGCTATGCATAAAAATGGACTGGACCGATGCACCCAGTCACCGCAAGGTGCACACCCAACCCATCCCCCGACTGGGCGGACTTGTGTTCCTGCCCACCGCCGCATGCAGTTTCATGCTGGCCAATGTGTGCACAAGCATCTATCGTCAGCAGGACCCCGAAATCCACCTCTCCACCCTCGTCATGTGCGTGAGCGCCCTCATCATCTATCTGGTGGGCCTCGTCGATGACATCCGGGAACTGCACGCCAACACCAAGTTCATCATACAGTTAGTAGCGGCCTTGGTGTTCCCGATGTGCAATCTTCTTATTGGCGACCTGCAGGGTTTTCTGGGGATTCATCAATTACCCCTCGCCATCAGTTACCCGCTCACCGTGTTTGTGATTCTGCTCATCACGAACGCCATGAACCTCATCGACGGCATCGACGGACTGGCGTCGGGACTGAGCATTCTCATCCTGACCTGTTTCCTGATTGCGTTCTTCTACGTCCACGCCTTCACCTTTGTCCTGCTGGCCGCTTCGGTGTTGGGAGTGCTGATTGTATTTTTCTGCTACAATGTCTGGGGACACGTGGGACATCATAAGATTTTCATGGGCGACTCGGGCAGTCTGTTCCTCGGTTACGTCATTGCCTATCTGGCCATCAAACTGCAGATGTTGCCGGGCGAACAACTTATCCACGGCCATGCTCCCCTGCTCTTTTCCTATACCATGGTCATTATCCCGACCTTCGATGTCATCCGCGTGGCACTGACGCGTAAACTGAACGGCAAGGAAATGTTTTGTCCCGACAAGACCCATATCCACCATCGGATTATGGATATGGGCTTCTCCATGCGACAGACGCTGGTAACCATTCTCAGCCTCTTTGCGGGCTTTTGTGCGCTGAACTACTTGTTGTACACGAAAGGAATCAGCATGGATATCATTGTACTCACCGACATTCTTTTATATAGTTCCATCATAGTTGCCACCAATCAGAAGCTCAAGCGCCCATGAAAATCTTTATCGTTGTCAACGAAGATGTTTTCGAAATCTGTGTCGTCCCAGCCGATAGT
>JABUUA010000120.1:24553-27054 GCA_021443405.1 Bacteroidaceae bacterium | reverse complement strand
TGTTTGATTTTAGCGATTTTGAAATCACTTTTGGAAACACATTATTTCCCGATGCAAAAGCGGGAGAAGATGGTGGTTAGGGTTTCTTGCGATGAGATGGCGCCGCCTGTGATTTCGGCGAGGGCGGCGAGGGCTTGTTTAAGGTCCTCGGCGAGTAGGTCGGTGGGGGTGTTGGAGCGGAGGCCTTCGAGGACGCGGTGGAGGGATTCCTGGGCTCGCGTCAGGGCCTCGTAGTGGCGGGCCGAGGTGACGATGACGTCGTTTTCTTTGATTTCGGGGATGTCGGCGGCCTCGATGAGGGCTTGTTCCAGGTCGTCCATGCCGCGGCCGTCACGGGCGGAAACGCCGAGAGTGTCCGGGGCGGGTTTTGTCTCGGGATAGAGGTCGGTTTTGTTGATAATTTTGATTAGCTTTTTGCCTGCGAAATCAATGTCGATTTCAAGGTTGTCGTCGCCATACAACACTCCGTCTTTTGGCGGTAGAGGCGCTTGTAGCCAAAGCACGATGCTGGCCTCTTCTGTTTTCTTTCGTGTGCGTTCGATGCCGATTTGTTCAATTTCATCGGATGTGGCGCGCAGACCGGCGGTGTCGATGAAGCGAAAGTCGATGCCGCGGATGGAGATGGTGTCCTCGATGACGTCGCGTGTGGTTCCGTGGACGGAAGAAACGATGGCCCGTTCTTCGTGCAGCAAGCGGTTGAGCAGGGTGCTCTTGCCCACATTGGTTTTGCCCACAATGGCCACCGGGACGCCCCGTTTGAGGGCTTTGCCCGTGTGGAACGAGTCGGCCAGGTGCGCGATGTGGTCGGCAATCGTCTGGGAGAGCTGCTCCAGTTCCGAGCGGTCGGCAAACTCCAGTTCCTCGTGGTCGGCAAAGTCGAGTTCCAGTTCCATCAGCACGGTCAGGTGGAGCAGTTGGTCGCGCAGTTGCGCCAGTTGCGACGAGAAGTTGCCCCGCATCTGCGAGAGCGCCAGTCGATGCGTGGCCGCGTTGGTGCTGGCGATGAGGTCGGCCACGGCTTCAGCCTGCGAGAGGTCGAGGCGGCCGTTGGCGAAGGCGCGGCGTGTGAACTCGCCCCCCAGCGCCACTCGGCATCCACACTCCACAAGTCGGGCCATCAGTTGCTGTTGCACCCACACGGAGCCGTGGCAGGAAAGTTCGACGACTGTCTCGCCCGTAAACGAATGGGGAGCTCGGAAGAGCGTGAGCACCACCTCGTCGATGAGTGATCCGTCGGCCGCCAGCACCTGGCCGAGATGTGCTGTGTGCGACGCCATCGCGGCGATGTCGGCCCCTTTCCAACAGGTTGCAACACAACGCTCAGCGTCCGTTCCGCTCACACGCAGCACGGCAATGCCGCCTGTGCCCGCCGGTGTGCTGATGGCACAAATGGTGTCGTGCAGATTGTAGGCGTCCGTCAATCCCATAGGCGAATGTTGGGCGAGCTCTCAATCTTCTCCTCCACATCGTCGGCGAGGGCGCTGAAGAAGTCGAACCCCGTCAGTTCTTCAATCCGATCGACCGAGACGGCGTATTCGTCGAGTCCGCGCACAGGTTTGAGGTCGAACTCCTTGTTGGGCATCAGGAACGCGATGGCTCGCATCGGCGATTTTTTGTGCGATAGGACGATTTTGTAGAAGTGCGTGGGAATGGGGATGACCATGTCCTTGTTGCCGTAGCGGTCCTTCTTGTTGATGACTTTTCCCTTGGGGTCCACAATCGGGCCCGAAACGACGATGAGCGCCCCGTCGCGCTTGGCCCACTGGCGCACGCGCTGTTCGAGGTCGTTCCACGGATGGCTGTTCATGTAGTGGTTTTGCGGGCACATGTTGGTCATGTAGAACGACTCGTGCATGGCCTGTTCGTCCCATCGGAAGTCGCCGGCCGGAGCCATGTGGCCGCGGTCGTAGCCCGTGCTCGAGTAGTGCCACACCTCGGGGCTGGCCTTCACGTTGGGGTCGGCGGCGAACTCGCCGTCGCGCAGATTGCGTCCGCTGGCCTCGGAGCGCGTCAGTTCGTACACCACGCAGTTCGGGATGTGCTGTTTGGGGTTGAAGTAACACTGGTAACCCTTGTAGGTGATGAGTTGGTTCGACACGCCTTGTCCCAGTCGCACTTTCTCGTAATTGGGCGCCACGGCCTGCACGAATCCGTTTACGGTGGTGTCGGCGGCCGTCTTGTCGGCGGCGGTTTCTTCTCCGCCTGAAGGATTCAGCCCATAATAGGCCAGCCCCAGCACTAAGGCTGCCAACAGTCCTAACAGCGACTTCTTGGTGGTTCCCTTTCCTGAATTTTCACTCATATTCGTTCCTCTCTATCGGTTCTTGTGTGCAAAGGTACAAAAAAAATGGGAAATGCACCCAATCCAGAACTTCTTGTGACGATTTGGAAAGCCGACCACCGACCTCAATTTTCAATTTTCACAAATAAATATAATGTATTGTGCCATAACATATTATATTATTTATTTCTCTCTATATATATAAGCGGTATAGTAATAA
>JABUUA010000120.1:22981-24366 GCA_021443405.1 Bacteroidaceae bacterium | reverse complement strand
CCGAATCGGTCGTTAGGCAAACCAGAGGCTGAAAGCATGGGAAGAGCCCGTAGGACGGGCTAATGACCGATTTGGGTGAAACCAATCGAATTGCTTCGCACGACCGCCCTGCCACAACAAAGGGGCAGCCTCACGGCTACCCCAGAGTTTCGTTTTATTAGCAATAGGTTTTATAGATTAAAAAAGAGATTCTCGCTATTGTGCCACGGCGAGCGTGTCGGTGACGGGCAAGGTCTGCAGAGAAGCGGACGCGGGCGTCACCATCTCAGGCATGGGCACTGAGTCACCTCCGTCGGCCTGCGCCACGCCCGTGGGAGCGTCGGGCACCTCGGACGTCCAGCGATGCTGCGCGGCCATGCCCAGCGTGAGGACGATGGCCACCACGGCGGTGGCTCGGAAGAGCGGACGAAGACGCACGGACAGCGTGACTCGGGTGGCCTTCACGCAGTCGGCCTCCACCTGCTCGGCGAGCTGCAGCACGCGCTCGTCGAAGTCGGCGCCCAGATGAGCCTCGTCGACCATCTGCTGCTGCGCGGCGAAGATGTCGCGGTAAGGCAGCAGGCTGGCGGGGATGTCGTCCTGTGCAAAGAACTGGCGCAGGATGGCTTCTTCCTCAAGCGTGGTCTGGCATTCCCAGTAACGCTCCAGCAGTTGTTCGATGTATTTATAGTCCATAGTTCTCAATCTTCTCTACTTGTGACTTTACTTTCTGTCTGGCTCTGTGCAGATATACCTTCACCTGCGACTCGCTGAGATGGAGCATGTCGGCTATCTCCTGGTAGTTGTGGCCCTGCATATCGCGCAGTTCCATGATGGTGCGCTGTATCTCGGGCAGGCGGTCCATCTGCTCCCTGACGAGCTGGAGTCGCTCGCGCTGCTGGACGACTTCGACGAAGGAGGCGACGGGCACGTCCTGTTGCGCGTCGATGCTCAGATTGCTGGCCACGGCGCTCTGACTGCGGTCGAGGGCCATGTTGCGGCAGATGGTGAGGCAATAAGCTTCGGGGTTGTTGATGGCGCTCCATTCTTCCCGTTGAGTCCAGACGCGGATGAGTGTGTCCTGAACGATGTCCTCGGCCTCGGCCCGGTCCAGCGTGATGCGCCACGCGAGTCGGAAAAGCTTGTCCTTGAGCGGGAGCAAGTCGGCTTGGAAGTTCAGTTCTTTCATCGTTGTCTATATAGGAGACGAATGAGAATGGAAAAAGTTACAGCTATCTCTATTTTTTTGCAAAGAAAAGAGGACCCCACCCCAGCTCGTATCTTTGTGCTTTACGGCAGCCGCTTCGGCGCTCCTGCGTCGCCGCCCCTGCCGAGCACTGCACCCATCATCGATGCCGAGCATTATCAACGCTCGACCTCGCTGGCGCCCCCCACGGGGGAGGGAG
>JABUUA010000120.1:19451-21240 GCA_021443405.1 Bacteroidaceae bacterium | reverse complement strand
AACCCAAGACCCCACCCCCATCCCCTCCCCCACGTGGGAGGGGAGCAAGGCGGGGAGAGAATTAACAAAGACCCCACCCCCACCCCCCCACGTGGGAGGGGCAAGGTGGTCGAGAATTAACTAACTAAAGCAACAAACCTATGAACAAAAGTGATTACTGCATATTAGCTTCGGCCTTCTTGATTGTGGCTGGCGTCGGCTTCGGCATCGCAGGTTTCTGCGTTCCACCCGTCGGCTCGATTACGGAAAGCGTGCTCTTCCTCACGGCCCAGTGCTTTGTGATGGGCGGCTCGTTCGTGGGGCTTGATGCCATCTTCTTGAAGCGCATTGCACAGCTCAGAGAAGAAAAGAACAAACCAAATTGTCTAACCACTTAAAACCAAAATCCCAAAACCCTTTCGCCCTCCCCGGAGGGCCGGGGTGGGGTCTCCCTAAACCTATGATTTGTTACATCGACCATGTGCGAGACAACGTACTGAAAGTATGTTCGCAGCAGAAATTCTATGAGATTGTGAAGTCGCCCCGCGTGCGGAACATCATCACCTCCTACCGCCAAGGCAACACCGGCGCCACGCAAAACCTCCCGGCCTTCTTGTTCATGGGCTACAACCCCACGGGCACGAACCGCCAGGCCGACCAACTCCAGCCCACCGGACTGATGATGATGGACTACGACCACATCGACGAGCCCCTCCATCTCAACAACCTTGTACTCGCCGCCATGCCCAGACTCCGCGAGCAGTTCGGCAACGACCTCTGTCTGGCACTCGCCCACATCACACCCAGCGGACAGGGACTCCGGCTGGTGTTCGGCGGTCTGCCCAACGGCGACCTCGAGCCGCTGCGCAAGGCCGTGAGCCAAGCCATCGGCGCTAAGCACGACGCAGTGACCAAGGATTTGAGCCGACTGAGCTTCGCGCCCAAGAATACGGACATACTCTACATCGACCCGCTCACATTATTTGCCGAGGTTACGACAGAGGCACAAGAGAAAGAATCCACGGAGTCTTCGCTCCCCTCCCACGTGGGGGTGGGGTCTCCGGGAGTGGCTTCTACTTTCCCCGATTTCTACCAAGGTGTGAAACTCACGGACATCGTGGAGCAACTGATTGCCCTCTACGGCGGTGAGCCGCAACCGGGCTCACGCGCCATCATGATCTACCACCTCGCCAGCGACCTGGCCAACATCACCGGCCACAAGGTAGAACGGTTGTGCCAACTCATCCCCGACTTCGGTCTGCCACGCGAGGAATGGATGGCAACCATCACAGCACAGGCCCAGAAAAAACAAACCACCACCTTGTCGCGCCGACTCCGCACCGCCATCAGCAAAGCCAAGGCGAAGATGCAGAGCGAGGCGAACGGGGACGCCGACGCAGAAACGGGCGAGGAAATGCCCGCCCTGCCCGAGCGTCTGCCGCGACTGCTGGAACACCTCACCAAGAACGTGATGGACTACCAGCGACCCGCCATGGCCCTCGCCGTGTTCCCCTCGCTCGCCGCCCACGTCACGGGCTCGTTCCGCCTGGCCGACAACAATGTGTATGAGCTCAGCCAGTTCTGCGCCCTCATTGCCCCGCAAAGTGTGGGCAAAGGCTGTGTGAACGACTGCATCCACGAAATCATGGCCGACATAGAGGCGGAGGACAAAATCAACCGCGAGCGCGAGCGCATCTGGGCCGAAGGCCAGCGCAACAGGAAAGCCAACGATAAGGGAGAGACGCGCCCCAACGACCTCGTCATCCGCTGGCTCGACTCCGACACCACCAACGCCGCCTTCCTGCTCCGC
>JABUUA010000120.1:18258-19362 GCA_021443405.1 Bacteroidaceae bacterium | reverse complement strand
TGAACGTGAAGACCCGTCTGGCGTGGAACTGGAACGCGAGCACGACGATTGCAGGCGGACGCAAGTTCTTCGGCAAGGCACTGACGGACGGAACCATCTCGCGCGTCGATCTCTGCACGATAGTCCAGCCCGACAAGCTCCCCCTACTCCGCTACGGCCTGTACGACGACGATTTCCGCCGCACGCTCCGGCCCTACATCGACCGCCTCGTTTCGTTCCAGAACGAACAGGACGCCTTCGGACGCGACATCCCGGCTGTGTTCAAGGAAGTGAGCGACTTGGAGCAGCGCATGGACGAGCAAATCAGGGAGAACTACGAGGAAACCGGCGACCAAGCGTGGATTTCCTACGCCTGGCGAACGAAAGTCAGCGTCATCAAGAAGGTCATCGTCCTCTACCTCGCCAACGGACTGACGTGGGAGCCGGAGTTCGAGCCGTTTGCCGACTGGGCGTTCCGCTACCTCATGTGGTGCAAGCTCAACCTGTTCAAGGAGCAGGCCGACGCCCTCTTCCGCGACGAGCGCATGAAGCTCTATGTGAAAAACAACTCGCCGCTGCGCCTCATGCCCGCGAAGTTCACCTACGAGCAGTTCTGCGCCGCCTGCACCCGCCTGGGCTGCCGCCGCCCGCCCTACAAACTCATCGACGTGTATGTAAGCCGAAACCGAGTGCGGAAGATTGACGCACAGACGTTTGATAGAATGTAGCCCCCCACCCCGTCCGACCACCTTTGTGCTTAGCGTCGGCCGCCGCGGCGCTTCTGCGTCGCACCGAGCACCCGCCGAGCACTGCACCCACCATCACCGTCGAGCATTATCAATGCTCGGCGGCGCTGGCGCCCCCACGGGGGGGAGGGAACAAGGGCGAAAGGGGTCTCTCCTCTGAACGCTTTTTACACTCTACAACAACGTGAGGTTTCAGTTTCAGTTTTTCTAAGACATGCACCCTTCCCCCGAGAAGGGGTCGGGGTGGGGCCTTTTTTTTCCCTAAACAAAACGCCCCGGGGACTTCGCTGAATGGCTGTCCTCGGGGCGATGGGTGGTTGTCTGTTTGTCTTAGTTCATTTCTTCTTCATCGGGAACTTGTAGTTGTTGTCGATGATGG
>JABUUA010000120.1:14142-16508 GCA_021443405.1 Bacteroidaceae bacterium | reverse complement strand
CCGGCCCGGCGGCGAAGTGCACGGCCTCGCCCTCGGGAGCAAAGCCGCCGTTGTTCACATCATCTTCCTTGTCGCAACTGACACAAATGCCGGCGCACAGCGCCATGAGCATGAATATGGGCTTGAATATCTTCATCGTTCTGCGTGTTTCTGTTTTTGATTACTTATTGTTTATTGAACTTAATCCCAGTCGGTGGGAGTCAGGGAGTTGGAATAGCCCTGTTGGTTTTGGGTTGTCGCGTCGTCCTGGCCCTGTAATTTACTACCATAAGTTTTGCCGGGCGAGCACTGCATCAAACCACACTCCATCACAAGGTCGTGTCGCCGTAGTGCGGGAACTACATATTTACCTTTCATGTTATTATAATGTGTTTATAGTGACATAATTCATCCTTCCGCGCGAAGGTACGGAGCAACTGTTTCCCCGCCCCTTCCGCAAGAAACCTTCTTTCCAACTTGCAAAGTTAGCACAAAATCAGCAAACGACAAAAAGATTTCCCTCTTTTCTTGCCTCGGGCCGCCAAAAGAGAGCAGAAAACGACAAAAGATTTCCCTCTTTTCTTGCCTCGGGCCGCAAAAGAGAGCAGAAAAAAGACAAAGAGAGCAAAAAGAGAGCGGCTCCACGGCGGGAGTCGCTCTCTCTCAGTTGCGGGTTGGAGGGGGATTACTGTAGAATCTTCTTGCCGTCCTTAATGACGATGCCCTTGTAGTTGGCGCCCACGCGCTGTCCGGCGAGGTTGAAGCTAACTGAAGATTTCTCTGCCGTCTTGGCGCTGACAGTGCTGATGGCCGTCATGAGCTCGTTGATGCGGATGTAGAAGTTGCTGTTCGTGTTCGCCCAGTACCAAAGGTCGTTGACCGGAGTGTAAACGTAGAGCGACCACACGTTGAACTTGATTTCGCCGTTCTCGTCCACCCATCCGAGCGTGTTAATGCCGTAGTCACCTTCGTGCGGGTCGCGGTCCTGACTGATGTAGTCGAAATAAGCCTCCGAGCTGATGGCGAACCAGTCCTTGTCGTCAGCGCCGATGACAGAGGTCTCGAGGTAAGCCTCGCCCGCCTCGTTCGTGTGCGCGTAAATATAGTGGTGGCAGTCGGTGTGCTTGCCCGATTGGTTGTTCATCTCGGCATAGGGGTCAACAAGGCGGTAAGAACCGGGGTTGTTCATGTCTTTCTCCACGGAACAGGTGTATTCCGTGTAGGTCGAACCCTCGTAAGCGTCGGTGGTGAAGACATCGAGGAAGGTGGCCTGCTCGTTCATGGCCACCCAGTTCTCGCCCGGCTGAGCCGAAGCGACGCAGCAGTAGGCGTGGGCCACCTTCACGGGCTGTTTGTTGGCGTCGAGCGCCACAATCGGAAGCGTGTAGAACTGACGCGGAGAACCGGTGAAGTCCACGGGAACTGAGAAAGTGGCGACATTCGAAGCGTCGGCCTCGGTGCGCTCCCAAACCATCATTGCGTCCTCCATGATGATGGTCGAGTCTTCGTCGGAGATGAAGTAGAAGTCGCCGAAGAGGTTCGCTGCGAGATACTGCACATCGGCTCCCATGGTGACATCCACCTGCCAGTAGTTCTCCAACTGCTTGCCGTCGAACTCTGCCGGCACGGCACAAGGTTTCCAACTGAGCGACAGACTGTAGTCCTTCGGCCATGCCGACTCGGGAAGCTCGAGGGTGAGAGGATAGTCACCCTCGCAAGCCCAGAAGCCCCATGACGACTTTCCATCGTAGGGATATTCTTCATACCACACGGGAACGCTCTTCTGCGGGAAAGTGAATTGCTTGCCATCGAAAGTGCCGCTGGCAGTGCCCGAGAAGTTGTCGAGCGTGCCGATGTGCAACTCGCCGTCGAAGAAATCTTCGCCGCCCGAAGCATAGTCGGGGATGGAAACAGCCTCAGGGTCAGTGGCATCGACATAGAGCCAACGGTTCTTGTTGGCGGAGAAGGTCAGTGTGCTCTTGAACGAAGAGAAGTTGAACACGTCCTGGAAGCGGTAGATGCCCGGCTTCTCGTTGCACTGCTGCACAGTCACCTTGTACTTCTTGTTCTGAGTGCCGGTGCTATAGACGTTGTACATCACCTGGTCGTAGTAGTAACCGGTGCCCAGCTCCGTCCAAGTGTCGGTTTCCTCCGGTGCATAAGGAGCTTTCCGTTGCGGCGCGGCGGGAGCCTTCTTAGCGGCTGCCTTGCGGAGCTGCGTCTTGTTCTTTACGAGGATGTCCTTGTAACTGATGACATCCGTGGCGGTGGCGGTCATGGCGATGAGAGCCACTGTGAGAATGGAGAAAAGTTTCTTCATAAATGTTTTATTTTAGTAGTGTGTGTCGTCCTATTTGTCTAAAAATTGTAAGCAAAATGCTCAAAAC
>JABUUA010000120.1:6479-12327 GCA_021443405.1 Bacteroidaceae bacterium | reverse complement strand
CAAACTCACACAAAACCTTTCCGACTGAACTCGGGGACGGGCAACAGTCCGAGCGCAGGACTGGCCGTGCTGTTGCTGGCGGCCGGGGTCGGCTGGGTGAGGTAAGCCCACTCGCTGCCGCCGTCCTCCGTGCGTCCGAAGGCGGTGTTCGGGGCGGGCTGGCGACCGATGTCCACGACGCAGTTGACGAGTTGCCCCATGGGATTATAGAGATAAATGCCTCCGCCCGCGTCGGAGTCGAGGCGGAATCCCGTGTGGTCGTTATCACAGTAAATCAGCGCGTAACCTTTGCTCGGAACGCTGCAAGCGGCGAGTTTGTGGGCGCTCTGGAAGTCGCGGGTGTTGTTGATGCGGTAGTCGCGCAGGTCGCGGGCGGTCGCCATGGGATTGTAGATTTCCACCCACGAGTCGGGGAACTGGTTGGTGTCGTCCATCAGCACATCGACGTTGGACTGCATCAGTTCGTTGATGACAAACTGCGCCTTTGCGCCCGTGAAGCCCGTCCACAGGCCGATGAAGAGCGCCAGACTGCGCCGCCGGAGGAAATTCATGTCGCGAAGTTACGATTTTTTCGCGGAAAATACCGTCGGACGACCCACATTTTTTGCGGGCGCTTGGAATTACGGAGAATAATCTCTATATTTGCAAGGAGATTTCTTCAATTAACCTAATAACCAACCACCATGAAAAGAATCATTCCTTTCATTCTCGCGCTTCTGTTGCCCGCATTTGTGGCTGCTCAGAAACTCGACCCCAAGGTATTCTACACCATCCAGCTGTCGAACGGCCTGTTGCTCGACAACCAAGGCTCGCTCGACGACAACGCCCGCATCTTCCTCGCCAAGCCCGACGCGGGCAAGGTGTCGCAGGCGTGGCAACTGATTCCCGTGAAGGACGACACGTACATCATCGTCAACGCCACCTCGCGCAAGGCCATCGACAAGGGCAACGGAACGCGGACGGCCCCCATCATACAGTGGAACGCCGACGCTGGCAATCAGAACCAGCAATACCGCATCCAGCCTGCCGAGGGCGGTTACTACACCATCACCAACACCGAGAACGGCTATCGAATCGGACTCCGCGACGCGGCGCAGTTCGGCGAACCCGTATGGGTGGTTCCGGCCGACAAGAGCGAGACGCAGTTGTGGAAGTTCACCGTCACGAAGGTGAACGCCCAGGCGGCCAAGATTGACCTTCCGAAGACCTCGAGCACCAACGACTGGGAGAACGAGCACATCTTCGCCATCAACAAGGAGCGCGGCCACGCCACCATGATTCCCTTCGCCAATGCCGAGGAGATGGAGGCCGACCCCGCCTACAAAGAGCCGTGGCAGCGCACAAAGTCGAGCCGCTATCTGCTGCTCAACGGCAAGTGGAAATTCCACTGGGTAAAACAGCCGGAGGACCGCCCCGTCGGTTTCTTCAAGCCCACCTACAATGTGTCGAAGTGGGACGACATCGACGTTCCCTCGAACTGGGAGATGAAGGGCTATGGAACGCCTATCTACACCAACATCACCTATCCTCACCTCAACAATCCGCCGTTCATTCAGCCCAGAAACGGCTATACCGCTGTCGAGGAGCCCAATCCCGTGGGTTCTTACCGCCGCAATTTCTCGCTGCCTCACGGCTGGGACAACAAGCAAGTGTTCCTGCATTTCGACGGCTGCTACAGCGCGATGTACGTCTGGGTGAACGGCAAGAAAGTGGGCTACAGCCAGGGCGCAAACAACGATGCTGAGTTCGACATCACCAAATATGTCCGACCGACTGGTCAAAACACCCTTGCCGTGGAGGTTTATCGCTGGAGCGACGGCTCTTATCTNTTATCTCGAAGACCAGGACATGTTCCGTCTCAGCGGAATTCACCGCGACGTGTATTTGCTCGCCCGCCCGAAACTGCACATCGGCGACCTCTACCTCACTTCTACACTCAGCGACGACCTCACCCGGGCCACATTCCGTGCGCAAGTCTCGCTTGCCGGCAGCGGAACGGCCAAGGCAGTGGTGAAGTTGATGGACGAAGAGGGCCGTGTCGTCGGTTCACAAGAAGTGATGGGCACAGGCGGCAGCGATGCGACGGCCGTCATCGAACTAGCCAACCCCGCGCTGTGGAGTGCCGAGAAGCCCAACCTCTACACCGTGACCGTGGAACTCCTCGACGGCAAAAAGACGCTGGAAGCCACCTCGCAGCGCTATGGATTTCGAAAGATCGAGAATCGCGGCGGCAAGATTTACATCAACAACCAACTCACCTATTTCAAGGGCGCTGACCGCCACGACACGCATCCCACGCTCGGAAAAGCCATTCCCGTGGAGAGCATGATTGAAGACATCGTGCTGATGAAGAAGCACAACCTCAACACCGTGCGAACCAGCCATTATCCCAACGACCCCAAGATGTATGCGCTCTACGACTACTACGGACTTTACATTATGGACGAGGCCGACCAGGAGACCCACGGCAATCATTCGCTCACGAACAATCCGTCGTGGATGGATGCTTATGTCGATCGCGGCGTTCGCATGTGCTTGCGCGACCGCAATCATCCGTCGGTCATCTTCTGGTCGCTTGGCAACGAGAGCGGTAGCGGCTGCAACGCCAAGGCGATGTACGACGCCATCCGTCAGCTCGACGACCGCATGATTCACTATTGCGAACAGAACGAACTTGCCGACATCGACAGCCGCATGTACCCCAGTCTCCAGCACATGAAGGACATGGACAGACAGACGCCCGGCAAGCCCTTCTTCCTCTGCGAATATGCCCACGCCATGGGCAACAGCATCGGCAATCTGCGCGAGTATTGGGAGACCATCGAGAACTCGCAGCGCATCATCGGCGCCTGCATCTGGGACTGGGTGGACCAGGCACTGGTGAAGCAGGGAGAGCCCGAGGACCATCTCTACTTCGGCGGTTCGTTCGGCGACCAGCCCAACGACAACGATTTCTGCTGCAACGGAATCATTACGGCCGACCGCCGCGTGACGCCCAAGTTGTTGCAGGTGAAGCAAATCTATCAGTATGTGAAGTTCTTCCTTGCCGACGGTCAGATAACGCTGGACAACCGCTACTCTGCCACCAATCTCAATGAATTTGCCCTCACTTACGACGTTCTGAAGGACGGCAAGACCCTCCACCACGGCACCTTGGAACTGCCCGACTGCCCTGCATGGAACAAATGCACCATGGCCCTTCCCGCTGAGGCTCGTGACGGCGAGTTCATCAATCTCTACCTCCAGCTGAAGACGGCCACACCGTGGGCTGAGGCCGGATATATCGTGGCACAAGAACAACTGACGCTCAAGGAAACCACCAACCAGCTCGCCGCCGTCGCCAATGCCGGTCAGCAGTCGCTCCGCACTTATGAGGAGGGCCGCCAGTATCTGCACATCGTGAACGACAAGATTCACGCCGTGTTCAATCGCTGGACGGGCAAGATGACTTCGCTGCAATTCGAAGGTCGCGAGATGTTGCACATGCAGCAGGGCCTCACGTTCAACTGGCACCGCTCCATCAACAACGACGGCCGCAATCTGGAGCCCATCACCACCGGCGTCATCCATTACAGTTACGCCCCCTCGGCCGACGGACTGACCGACACCGTCCGCACGTCGCTCGTGGCTCGCTGGGGTCAGCTGGAAGTTCCCTACACCGTGACCTATGTCATCAACGCCGTGGGCGCCGTGGATGTGGACGCCACCTTCCACACACCGGAGGGATGGACCGAACTCCCGCGCATCGCCCTGCAGACGATGATAAATCCCGCCTACGAACATCTTGCGTGGTATGGCCGCGGCCCCATCGAGAATTATCAGGACCGCAAGGACGCCGCCTTCGTCGGTCAGTATGAAACGACGGTCAGCGACATGCGCGAATATTATGTCCGTGCCCAGAGCATGGGCGAGCGCACCGACACTCGTTGGCTCACGCTCACCGACGGCGACGGACAAGGCGTGAAGATTTCTGCCCAGGGGACGTTCGACTTCTCGGCACTCCATTACACCGACGCCGATTTGTGGCAGGTGAAGTATGGTCACGACGTGGATAAAGTTCGCCGTGCCGAAGTGGTTCTCAACCTCGATTGTGCAATGCGCGGCATCGGCAACGCCAGTTGCGGCCCGGGCCCGCTTCCACAATACAGTCTGAAGCGCGACGCCGATTATCACTATCAGTTCCGCATCGAAGCGGTCGGAAAGTAAAGACCCCACCCCGACCCTCCTGAAGGAGAGGAACTAAGTTCTTACGTAAAGAAAGGTAGAGATTTTCCTCTTTACCTTTCTTTACTTTTCTAAACGTGCGTGGATGTTGGAGGTAAGTTGCTCCCCTCCCCCGTGGGGCGCCAGAGAAGTCGAGCGTTGACAATGCTCGGCATCGATGGTGGGTGCAGTGCTCGGCAGGGGCTCAGGGCGACGCAGGAGCGCCAAAGTGACTGACGCTAAGCACAAAGAAGGGACAGGGTCCTTACAAATCCGTAGTTACCCACTTGTTAGCCCCGACGACGGTTCCCTTGGAGATGGTCACGCGGCCCAGCACGGTGGCGTTGGAATAGATGATGACGTCGTCCTCCAGTATCGGGTGACGGGGAATTCCCTTGATGGGGTTGCCCTCCTCGTCGAGCGGGAACGACTTGGCGCCCAGCGTCACACCTTGGTAAAGTTTCACGTTGTTGCCAATGATGCACGTTCCTCCGATGACCACGCCCGTTCCATGGTCGATGCAGAAGTGGTGACCGATGCTGGCGCCGGGATGGATGTCGATGCCCGTCTCGGAATGGGCCATTTCGGTGAGCATGCGGGGGATGAGCGGCACTTGCATGACAAAGAGTTCGTGGGCCAGTCGGTAGTTAGTGAGCGCCTTGATGCAGGGGTAGCAGGCAATGATTTCGCTCTGCGTGGTGGCGGCTGGGTCGCCCAGATAAGCGGCCTCCACGTCGGTGGCCAGTGTGGCACGCAGCTGAGGAAGTCGTTCTACCATGTCGCTGGCCAGTTGTTCAGCCTTTTCCTTCAGCGTGTCGAGTTGCTGCGGTGCTTCGTCCACGAAGCATAGTCCCGCCAATATCTGTTCGCCCAGCAGTTTGTGTAGCCGTTCCACATGCACGCCGATGTGGTAGCCGATGGTGTCCATGTTGACACTCGACCGTCCGTAGAATCCGGGGAAGATGATGCTGCGCAGCGTTTCGATGATTTGCTGCAGCGCCTCTTGCGAGGGCAGCGGATGTCCGCACTGCTGTTCGTGGAACAGGGCTTTCAGCTCGTTGGGGGCGGCCAGTTGCTCTATGGCAGAAATGATTTTCTCAGTCATGGCGAGTCGTTTGTTGTGTGTTCATTGCCGTAGTTATCGCCGCAAATTTACAAAGAAAAAAACAAATAACGCCCCGTTTTGCCGCGAAGTTTTCTGGTGGCGTAGAAAAATCTCTGTATTCCTGCTACACATTAATACCGTAATCCCAAAATGCCGAGATATTGAACTCATCCGCACAAGTGAGTTCAGACGACTGGACGAATGAGTTCAGACGACCGCACGAGTGAACGCAGACGACCGCACGAATGAACTAACTCCTCCGCATGTTTGCTGAGATGCAGGAATACAGGAATGCCAAACCCAGAAAGTTCATTAGGCGGCCTGTTGATGGCAAGAGGATTGTTGATATAGATTTTTCTACTTTGAGGGAGCGATGGGGTTCCATCGTGACCGAAAAGCGGTAAAATGGTGCACTAACCATTGTAGTTGCGGGTTAACTCTTTCGAATGACCGAATTGGGACAACAAACTTGAAAAAAATAGGCAACTATATACTTTTAGGCACATTTTTATGAAAGTGTATTTGGTTTTTAGACATTAA
>JABUUA010000120.1:0-4783 GCA_021443405.1 Bacteroidaceae bacterium | reverse complement strand
GCATATTTCTATGATATTCTTTCCATCTAATGTTAAGTAAGGTCTATAGCGGCTTCCATTATTACCATGTTCTTTTGTCCCTAAAATTTCATCTCCAATCGATGTGTCTGCGTTTCTTATTCTTAGCCAAACCTGTTGAATGAGTTTGCTATTTGATAAGACTTCTTGGATATTATCAATAGCAATCTTTGTGTCTTCGATAATAGTTTGAATATCCCTTATTGCTTTACCATCATTTTGATGTTGTTTAAATGTTTTCTTTGCTGCTATAATTTCATCGACTATGATTGTCTCGTGATTAAAAGTTCTCATTTTCTCAAACTTTTTAATATAAATAGTCAGAAATCAAAAAAAATACAGTAATTTTGCAAATTAAAACAGATTAAACCATGATTAGATACCTAACAATTAATGATATTGAAGGAATACAACGAATATCCAAAACTATTTTAGATGATGTTGACTTCAGTAATAGTATGATAGATATTACTGAAGATGGCACAATAAATGCTTTTGCTTTATCAAGGAAAACAGCATTGATTGATAAATTCCCCAAGAATAAATTCCCTAAAAATAGAGCAAACCAAGGTCTTTTCCAAATATACACAAAAGAAAATAATCACGAAATATTTTCTTTATATAGAAGAGATAGAAATGGCCGTGCATTGAATACTTTAATCGAAACACTGATAAGTAGTACAAAGGGACAAGATATATGGTGGTTGGACAAAGAATCTGAATTTATCTCAACTGATAATTTCAACAAACTACTTTGTTTAATTAATATCAAACCGACATCTATTTACTTTAGGCGTATATAATACAAAAAATACTGCCATTAATGACAGTATTTCAATAATAGTGTGCCTAAAAGTATATAGTTGCCAAAAAATATCATTCTTGATGCTTAGACACACTGCAACAAACAATTGGGGGATGACCAATCACCCGAGTTATCGCGTGAGAGCGAATTTCATGCTCAGGCCGAAGTCTTGCGTAATGGTGGGATACGCGCTGGCGGAAAGCAGGGGTGCATTGCGCTGGCGGTCGTAGTAGAGGGAAAGAGTGACGTAGCGCGACATGGCATAGCTGGCCTGGAACGACGTCTTCACGGCACGGTTGCCGCTGGTGGCTTCGCTCAGTCCCGTCTGTATGTCGCGGCGGATGGCGGCCTGATTGCGGAGCGAGAAGTCGAACGAGAGATTGAGGTTGTGGGCGAAGGTGCCAGCTTTGCCGCGGCTGCGCGAGTTGGCGGTGGTTTTGGCCTTGCTGTCTTCCTCCTCGTCAGTCTTTTTGGTGCTCTTGCTGCCCTTGGCGGCTTTTGCGCTGGCCTTGCCTTTGCCTCCCCATAGCGACGAGAGACGGAAGTCGTCGATTTTGTAGCCCCACCCGACGACAATGTCCTTCGACGAGGTTTCGTTGACCTGTGCCGAGGTCATGGAGAGGGTGACGGCGCGCGTGGTTCGGTACTCGAGCTTGGCGGTCATGTTGTTCATGAAGGTGATGTTGACGCCGGCCAGAGGGGCGAAAGATTCGTTGATGCTCACGGTGCTCACGTCGTACATCGACGAGGGAACGTAACTGCCGGTTGTGGTGTTCTCCACGAAGCCGAGGTCGCTACCCGTGAAGGCCTGGAGCCACGAGCTGTAGCTGTTGTAGCTGCCGACGGAATAGACCGACTTGTAGCCGTGGTTGATGGTGACGGACTTGAAGTGGTCGCGCAGCCAGGGAAGAGTAGAGAGTCCCTTGTAATTGAGCGTCCAGTTGGGGAGCATCTTGAGCAGCGACGGGAATATGTCGAGCGTTGCCCGGTGGGCGTTGGTCCCGGTGTAGGCGGAGAGGAAGGCGGGAATCATGACGTCGGCGGAGTAACGTCCAACGCCTCCGTTGGCGGGGTCGAAGGGCCCGTCGTGGCCTGAGCCTGCGGGATATTGCACACCGGCGTAGCGCTGCTCCACGCGGTCGCGGAAGACGTCGAGACTCTGGCAGAAGCGGTCGAAGGTGGCGCTGCGGTAGCCGTTGTGGGCGTTGCCGGTGCCGGCGAAGGCCGACTTGATGCTGATGGTGGTCATGTTGAAGGAGCCGGTGCGGGTGGTGGGACTGCCCACATACATATATTGGATGGACTGGCTGCGGTTCATGGTCCGCGACAGCGAGAGGTCGATTTTCAGGTCGGTGAACGGCTCGAGGGTGGCTTTCACCTGCAGGTCTTCGGTGGCCGAGGTGGTGGCGGGCGTGGCCACGCTGTCGGCGCAGAGGAGCCAGCCGCGCTCGCGGGCTTGTTCGATGTAGGAGTCGCCCACCAGTCCGAATGCAAAGCCGAGTCCGGGTTGGAAGAGGTCGCCGTCGCGGCGCTGTCCGAGGGCGTCACCCACCTCGGGCAGGAAGCCGGGCAGAGCAAGGTTGTAGTTGTTGCGGTACGAGACACTGACGTTGCGTAGCATCATGGCGAAACGAGAAACGGCCTGTAGGGCGGAGTACCATTTCTCCTCCTCAAGGCTGGGCTTGGCCTGCACAGTGACACGCACCTTTAGGGAGTCCTTGCTGCGGACGAGTATTTTATTATCGTCCAGTGTCTTGTATTTCATCTTATATTCGCGGCCACTGGAGTCGCGTGCCGTAACGATGAGTCGCTTGCTCTTCTGGTTGTGGGCAATGGTGACAGCCGAGTCGGCGGGCAGTACCATCTCCTTGGTGAAGCCCTTGAAGGCCGATTTCTTCTGCAGACTGGTGCCGCGGGCGTTGGTCTGCTTGGCTCCTTCGGCGGCGGCTCGCTCGCGGGCGAGGATGGAGTCCACGGGAACGCCGGTGGCTTTGGCTTCGGCCTCGGCCTTTTGGCGCATCTCGGCCTCACGCTGCTGCTGTTCCGACTTCGATTTCTTCCGGGCCTCGTCCTCCTTTTTCTTGGCGTCCACCTTCTTCTTGGCATTACTCTTGGCGTTGCTGGCCGAAAAGCGTTTGTTAGCGTCCTTGAGGAACGACGAGTGGTTGTAGAGCGTCTCCATGGCCAGTCGGCCGTTGAGGTTCACGGTGCGCTGCGTGTTGATGGTGTGACCAAGCGTCGAGCCATCTTCCTGCTCCATGCCTCGACGCCATGAGTAAGTGCCGTTGTACGAGGCGTCGGCGGTCACCCAGTCGAACAGGGGTATTTTGTTGATGGGCAGTTTGTAGGAAAGCTGAGCCGTCTGCGTGTAGTCGAGCGGTCGGCCGAAGTGGCGCAGGCTGGTCTTCACACTGTCCTTCCATGCCGTGTAACTATCGGCATAGAGGTCTTTGTTGACGGGCGTGTAGGGTTCCTCTACCTCGGCGCGCGTACCGCTTTGGAACGAGAAGTGCAGGGCCTTGAAGAGGTCCCACTTGAGCGAGAAGTCGCGGTTCCAGAGGAAGGTCTGCGAGAAGTTGAGCGGCAGCGACTGCGGGTTCTCCATGTCCTCCACGTCGCGTTCCTGCAGTTCGTAGTAGGTGCGGTTGATGTCGGTGGTGAAGGTGATGTTCTGCGGGGCGAAGGCGAGGTTCTGCTCCTTGATGAGGGTGAGCCATTTGCTCTTCGACTTGAGGCCTCGGAAGGGCTCCCACGCTTTCCAATTGGGCGTCCACGAATAGTTCATGCCGCCGCGCCACGTCTTGTCGCGCTCATACACAGTGGTCACGCCCTCGCGCAAGGTGTTTTGGTGGGCGTAGTTGAAGGTGAAGTTGGCGGGGTCGTAGGGCATGGGATGCTTTCGAGTGCTGATATTTACCTTCACACCGCTGAGCGAGAGGTTTTTCTGCGTCTCGCGGCTCACGGTGAGGGCCGAGAGCGAGTCGCGCTCCGCATCGGTCTGCAGGGCGTCCATAGCGTCGCGCAGGAGCATGTCGGTGTCCAGCGGATTGTATTTCGGCTTCACCACCTCCTTGGTGTAGGAGTAATAGAGTGGCACGCTGACCTTGGCTTTCTCGGGGAGCACTTTTCCGAGATCGAAGCTCGTGGTCACAGAGTAGTTGTAGGTGTCCTCGTCCTTGCGGTCGGCCACGCTCTGCTCGATACCGCCGAATCCGGCCGTTTCGATGTGTCCGGCGGCGTTGACCGAACCGAGGTCGGAGAGTTGGATGTTCAGCGTGCTCTGGGCCGCCCAGCCGCCTTCGTTGGAGAACTCCTGCAGGCGAAGTTCGTTGGCCCACACCTCAACGCTCTTCACCGTGCGGCCGTTGTTGCGTACGCCCAGCATAATGGTTTTCACGTCGCCCAGCGTGGGATTACCCATCACGGCCACGCGATTGCTGGGGTGGTTTTCGTCGTAGGCCTCGTAAAGTTGGTTCAGACCGATTTGGCCGAGGCTCTTATATTTGTTGCGCTCCTTCTTCAGATTGGTGAGCACGTCGAAGTCGATGTTTATCATGTTCTCTTCGGGCCATACTGCACGGCAGCCGGCGGCGGAATACATGTCGTATTTCCCCTCGGGAGTGAGCGTTAGCGGCACCTCGTATTCGTAGAAGTTGCTCTTGTAGTCGCTGCCCAGGCGCAGGAAAACGCTGGTCTCGCCGTCAGCCAGGTTCGTCGCGTCGGCCAGCAGTGCGTTGGCGTGGACGAAGAGCTGCAGATGGCGGTATTGGCGCAGGTCGCTCATCGAGCTCGACAAGTGCTTATATACAGCCTTTGCGTCACCAGGCGACAGGTTCTGGGCAATCATGCACAGAGCCTGTTCGTTCTCCTCCACAATCTGGCTCTGCCCTGGGTCCGTCACGCGGGTGATGCCAGGCGGCAGCACGTAGTTGACCGGCTGCTTGTCGCCGTTCTCCTCGA
>JABUUA010000011.1:27490-31849 GCA_021443405.1 Bacteroidaceae bacterium | reverse complement strand
TCGTTCCGTCGGAGCCATGCCGACACGGAGAAGCCCTCCACATCCGTGCGTCCGTACAGGGGGTTCGCAACACGGGCATAACTGTTGTTGCCTTGCACGCCGAAGTAGGTGTGCAGATAATCGTGCTCCCAGTCGCTGGTGAGTTCGGGCTTCACACCGCTGCCCAAGCGACCGATGGTCATCTTGGCATAGTCCGTTTCCGTGGCTGGCTTATACTGGTTGAGCACGGGCGACTCGTCGAACGTAAAGTAACCGACCAGTCCCGTAAGCCAGTCGCCGCTGGGGAACGTCTCCTTCTGTGCCTTCACGTTAAAAGCCTCCTCCCAGTAATGGTCGGCACACTCCAGTCGCGCCGTCAGCGTGACGGGCACGATGTCCTGCGCCGGAGCAAAGCGACCCGTAGACGAAATCACATCGGGTTCGCTGCTTGTCCACGTGAGCGTGGTGTTGTCCGTGGTGGCATACATCAGGGAAATGTTGCTATTGACGACCTGCGCGTTCTTCACGGGCACCGCATGCTGCGTGTAGTTCCAAGCCACGGCGCTCGCCGGCTCAAGTTTGTAACCCCAGACGGGCACGCCGTTCTGTGCCATGGCGGTGAAGGCCACGGCCGCCAGTTCGGTGGTTTTGTAGTTCTGTGTCGTCGCGCCGTTGATGTGCTGCGGGCAGACCACGCCGTAATACATAGTTGCGCCCAGTTTTATGGTCAGTTTGTCGCCGTTCAACTGCCACGTGCCTGTGTAGGCTCCTTTTACCGTTCCGTCGGCCGTCAACGATATGGTCTGCTCGGTCTGTTCCTGGTAATTCGAGTGGTCGAGCTTATAGGGATGCAGGAGCATGTGGTAGTCGCCCACCACCTCGTCGGCCGTAAATGTCTGCTCCGTCTCGCCGCGATAGCAGAACGGCGCCGCCACGAGCCAGCCTTTTTCATTCACAAAAAGTTGGTGCACACGCACCTGATGCCCCACGCTTCCGTCGTTGAACTTGGTGTGATAGACCACAAACGAGCGACCCTTGTCGTCGGTGCAGGCCGAGTTGTGACCTTGTGCGCACTCACCCACGTTCTGCACACCGCCCCATTGGTTATAGGCGCCCATGAGGTGCATACCGCGGTTGGTGTTGGCGTTCGGCCCGTAATTGAGCTGATATTCCGTATAAGTCGCCGTGTTTCCTGAGGCGTCGGTGTACGGTCCTTCGGGCTGTGTGCTGCGGAAGATGCGCATGTCGTAGCCTCCGTCGGGAGCATATCCACCGTAACTCATAAATAAATAATAGTAGTCACCGATGTGCTGGATATAACTTCCCTCGCCGCTGACATAGTGGCCACCTGCGATGCGCGTCCCGAAGTAGGGGTCGGCCGTCACGCTGGCCCCGGCCGTGGCGTAGTTACTGGCCGGATGATAGGTGTAGTCGCGCAAGCCCGTGGCGTTGTTGAGGCGCAGCAACCAGATGCCGCCGCTCCACGAACCGTAGGCCATCCACAGTTGTCCTTCTTCGTCGTAGAACACGCAAGGGTCGATGCAGTTCGGCCAATACGAACCCCATTTGCCTTGTTGCTTGTAACGCGCGGGCAGCGACGTGAGGTTACCGCACGCCAGTTCCAGGTCGGTGAGCTGGTACGACGGAGCTGCGGCGTCGCCGTTGAAGCCGCTCATGACCACGGGCCCCTGATACGTGAACGGCCCTGTGGCGGTGTTGCTGGTCAGCAAGATGATGACCGACGCCCAGTGGTCGCCGTTGAGTGACAGGTACATGCACCACTTCTTCATCTGCTCGTTGTAGATGATGTCGGGCGCCCACATATTACCATTAATGTGATTCTCTTTGTCGGTCGCATACCAGTTGCAGAAGTTTTCTGCGTCCACGAGCGTCAGGTCGGCCTCTGCGCCATCGCAATTCACCGTGCGCACTACCTGCTGATGGTTGAAGGCGTCGGCAAAGGTACAGTTGGTTCCTTCCGCATCGCCGGGGTTGGCAAGGCGGCGGAACGTGGATGCGTCGGCGTTCAGCCCCGTCCATTGGATGAGGTCCGTGCTCTTGGCCACGCCGAGATGCGAACCCCAAACGTAGTACTGACCGCCCCGATAGACCACCGAGGGGTCGTGGATGCTGATGACAGACCCGTTCTGTTCCTGTGCCATGGCACGAAGTTCAGCAGCCGTGTGCGCGGTCTGCGCTACGGCGGGCAAGGAGAAAAGGGCGGCGATGCCCAGCAAAAAAGGCTTTATCATGGTTGATTCTGGTTAGGCTTCGTAAATAGTTTTGTCCTCGATACCGGCGTCTCGCAAGGCTTCGATACGCTCGACACACGTGCCACAGCGGCCGCAATGGTGCTCGCCACCCTTGTAGCAACTCCACGTGGTTGTGTAGTCGATGCCCAGCGCCTTGCCGCGGCGAGCAATGTCAGTCTTGCTGATGCCCGTGTAGGGCGCTTCGATGGTGATGCCTTCGTAGGTGCCCGCACTCATGGCTTGGCTCATGGCCTGGATGAAAGCGCCCCGACAGTCGGGATAGATGGCGTGGTCGCCGCTGTGGTTGGCAATCATCACACGACGAAGATCGTGGCTCTCGGCGATGCCGCATGCGATGGCCAGCATGATTCCGTTGCGGAACGGCACCACGGTGGACTTCATATTCTCGTCGGCATAGTGGCCTTCGGGGATGGCGTCCGCTCCCGACAGCAACGAAGAACGGAAATATTGGTGCATGAAGTCAAGGGGGATGACGATGTGGGGAATGCCCAACTGCTCGCAATGAAGGCGGGCCATGGGTATCTCTTTCTGGGCGTGGTTGGCCCCGTAATCGAACGTGATGGCCACGGCAATCTGCTCGTGGAACTCGTGGAGCATGGTCACGGAGTCCATGCCGCCCGAGAGAATGATGACGCAGTCTTTCATATTTTGCTTCTTTCTGCGGCTAACCCGCCAATCATTGAACGGGTTAGTCGTCTCTTTTGTTGCACGTTTGTTCCACAAAGATAGCGTTTTTTAGGCAAACCACCACGCTCTCTGCCAACTTTCTTTTAGAAGCCCTCGTTTCGTCACCCGCGTGAGGTGAGATTTTTTTATAGAAAAATGCGGCGATTTTCTTAGAAAAAAAAATTTTTTTTGCTGGTGAATAAATCGAGTCGTCTGCGTGTGGAAGGAAAGAGAACTGCAGGACCGATGGATTTTTGTGGGTCGAAGCGCCCCGTCTCGGGAAAGAAAAGCGGGAATTCATCAGGACTTCAATCCCTCGATGTCCACAAGACCATTGACAATGGCATAGATGGTCAGACCGGCAGGACTGTGAATTTGCAGTTTGCGAGCTATATTTTTGCGGTGAGTGACCACGGTGTGCGGCGAGATACACAGGTGGTCGGCAATCTGTTTGTTGCTCATTCCCTGCACCACGGCCACGATGACCTCCTTCTCTCGCTCGGAGATAGTCTCGCCCGTTTCCGAGGGTTCGGCGTTAGCGAAGGCGGAGATGGCAGAGTTGACACGCTCCATCTTGAGGTCCTGCTCCAGCATGCGGATGAGTGGAACAAAGATAATGTCCTCCACGTTCTGGTGGTTCGCCAGCCATTCTTCGTTGTTGTAGATGAGGTAGAGCGCCGACGTGAGACGATGGCTGTCGTGGATATCGGCGGGCAGGTACTTGATGATGAGCTGTTTCAACTCTTTCAAACTCTTGTCCGCCTCGGCGTGTTGCCTGGCAAAATCCTCGATGCTGTAGGTGGGCGACGTCTCGCCGCGCATGAGTTTCTCCACATAAGGGAAGAGCACTCGCTCTTCATAGCGCATGTGGCGGCGTATCTCCTGTGCGTATTCGTCGTACACCTTGAGGATGAGTGCGCCGATGTCGTCGGACAGCCGTATGCTGGCGGCCAGTTCGCTGCGCACCGACGGCAGTTGATAGTCCATGAAATAGCGGTGACACGCATCGAGATAATGGAGCAGCGACGCGGCCGACAGCGTTGCAAGCTGGTGGTGCGGGACACCGTTGATGGTAAGGTTCACTACAGCCAGAAAGGTGGTGGTGTCCACCTTGGCACGCCGACAGGTCTCCGCCACCGTTTTGTCGCCAAAGCCCAGCGCAATGCCAAAGGCCGACAGCGTCTGAAGCACGTTGTAGTTGTCGCGGATGAGGTCAATCATTTTATCAGTTGCCTCGTATGTTTTTGCTTGTTTCATGCTTGCAAAGTTACGCTTTATTCCGCAGATGCACAATACCTAAAGATGGGTAATCACGAGGGTGTGGAGGAGCGATTATCAGTTCAAGGGGCCGAAACTGTCCAGTGACAAAATGTAAAAACGCCGGTCGCTGAGAATCGCGCAAAAGCGTACTTGACCGAGGCCGTCGCCATCTGTGCAATGT
>JABUUA010000011.1:0-27466 GCA_021443405.1 Bacteroidaceae bacterium | reverse complement strand
TAATAATAAGGGAGTTAAAATTATTCGCCGAGAGAAACTCGCAAAAAAGTCCCGAGAAATCGGCAAAAACGACCCGATGAATCCCTTCATTCGTCAGGAAGAATGGGCTCATTCGTATAGATAAAACGTCCAAGAGATGCGTATGTCTTGTCTCGGACGACTGCAGAACCTCATTTTCGTTCTTCAAGTGTCTCCGTGCAACGACGCGCCCGCTCTATTTCAGTCGAAATATCGTCAAAAATCTGTCGACAAAAAGAAACCGAAAACGTGATATGGTGTTTCAATTGTAAGCAAACAGGCTCTATTGAAAACGAATTGTTTACCCAGTTTTCGGTATTGCGGTGCGCTGGGCAAGACACTACCTTTGCAGCCGAAAAACAATAGAATATGATGACAACTTTCCTACAACGAACGGCCGTGGCGCTCGGCCTTACATGGGGATTTTCATTCGGAGCATTGGCGCAAACAGCGCCGACGTGCAGCGTGGAGGGCTACGGCGAAATGAATGTGACAACCAACGGAAAGGGTTGGCAGACCGCCCTGCCGCACGTGGTGGTGAACGTGGAACGAAGGTGGACGCGGGGTTGGAGCATCGTAGGCGAACTGGAAATGACCGACGCACTCGAGGTCGCCCAACTCTATGTGCAGAAGCGCTGGACCGACCGAGCCGCGGTGCGAGCGGGCCGACTGGCAGTTCCCATCGGCATGGCGAACCTCTACGACCACCCTTTCGACCACTTCTGTGCGCAACTTCCCGCGGGCGAGGAGGCCGTTCTGCCTGCAGTCAGCAACGGGACTGGCGTGTCGCTTACAGGCAGTTCTCCGCTGTGGCGCTACGAAGTGCAGACGCAATTCCACGCAGACGCCGTGGCCTTCTGTCTGAGAGGCGAGTGGATGCCGACACACACGCTGCACGTGGCGACGAGCGGTTACTACGACGGTGAACTGATAACCAGTGTCGAAATGAATTATCTGTCGGCAAAAGGCGTTGTGCGCGGCATGACCACCTATGCACCTCAACGGCACGCCCTGCATGTGGGCGCCGAGGCGGGTCGTTCTTTTCTGTGCTCGCGTTCTCAAGCAGACCCGCGCCTGGTGCCCTTCATCCGCTACGATCTTACGTGTGACGCCGGTGTCACCCACTACGCCACGCTCGGTATGAGCCTCCGTCCCATGCCGCATTTCATCATAAAAGCGAGTGCGACACGAATGTGGACCTCGGCGACGTCCGTCTGGGAATGGGCAGTGGGACTGGGGCTGACGCTCGAGTAAACACATAGAACACAAGGGAACTCACATGGCTCACGCACGCGCCCAACTTCCATTCCAAGAACACGAGCGACCGAACAAACACAAAAATTTTCCCCGATTTTCTTGCGCTTCGGCTTGCACATAAGGGCACATAGTAGTATCTTTGAGAGTATCTCGAAGAATATCTCGAAGATACTCACGCTCGGAAAACCCAAATAAAATTTGGTTTTATCGCTCGCTTATTCGTATCTTTGTGGAAAAAGAAGGACGATGAAGCAGTTTTTACTCTTGTTTCTTTGCCTCGGAGCGCAGTGGTTGCACGCCGAGACCATCATCGACACCCGCCTCGGCACACAGGCGGCGCAGACGCGCACGGCCGGACGCTTCGGGAAACACACCGAGGAGCAAGGCCATTGTCTGCCCGCGGTGCTCGAGCCCCACGGCATGACATTCTGGACGCCACAGACCCGCAGTTCGGAGGCCAAGGGCGTGTGCCCCTACTACAGCAGCGACACGCGCTTGCAAGGGTTCCGCGCCAGCCATTGGGTGGTGGGCGGTTGCACGCAGGATTACGGTTCGTTCACGCTCATGCCGCTCCCCAACATCCAGCACACCGCCCCCGAGGAACGCGCCCTACCCTACCGCGACGAGGTGGCACGGCCCGACCTCTACAGCGTGACGATGCCCGGAGTGCAGGCCTCGATGACCGCCACAGCGCGCGCCTCGCTCCTGCACTTCCGCTTCGACAGTGCCAAACGCGCCTACATGGTGTTTGAGTCGAACAGTCCCGAAGGCAGTGTCACCTACGACCCCGAGCTTTGTCGCATCGTGGCCACCAACCCCGTGCGCCGCATCTATCAGGGTTGGGGCGAGCCGACGGGCATGACGGGTTACTGCTGTGTGCAGCTACGCCCCGCCGACGTGGCCCGCTACGGCTACGACGAGGGACGGCTGTGGGTGCGCTTCAAGCAGCGCGACGTGCTGGTGAAGTGGGCCACGTCCTTCACCGACGCCGACGCGGCACGGCGCAACCTGGAGGCAGAAATCCCCGACTGGGACTTCGAACGCGTGCGCTCGCGGCTCCACACCATCTGGCAACAACAGTTCGACCAAGTTTTGCTGACCGACGCGGCCTCACCGGCGCTGGTGGCGCAATTCCGCGTGGCTCAGTACCACGCCGCCTTCCTGCCGCACGACATCACCGATGCCGATGGGCGGCATCCTGGTTTCGCCGGCACTGCTCCTCAGCACGCCGCCCATTACTACACCGACTTCTCGGCCTGGGACACCTACCGGGCCTTGCACCCGTGGCTCACCATCACCGCCCCGGAACGCGTGGGCGACATGATGCAGTCGCTGGTGGACATGACCGCTGCCGCAGGCTGGTTGCCCACATTCCCCTGCTGGAACCACTACACCGCCGCCATGATAGGCGACCACTGCGCCGCCATTCTGGCCGAGGCCGCCGTGAAAGGCATCGGAGGTTTCGACCGTGACGCCGCCTACCACGCCATGCTCCGCAACGCCACGGAAACGCCCGACGACGCTGCCTATGCCGACGGACGCGGCCGCCGCGCGCTGACGAGTTACCTGCGCCACGGCTACATTCCCTTAGAGGACACCGTGGCCCACGCCTTCCACCATCGCGAGCAGAGCAGCCGGACACTGGAATATGCCTACGACGACTACTGCGTGGCGCAGATGGCCCGACTGGTGGGCGACCGCGAGCACTACCCAGAGCTGATGGCCCGCAGCCACAACTGGGCCAACGTGTTCGACCCCGCCACTGGATGGGTGGCCGGACGCCGAGCGGACGGAACCTTTGTGGGCGAGACGGAAGAGGAGCGTAACTTCAAGCAACGCCCGTCGTTCATCACCGAAGGCTGGAGTTGTCATTACTCGTGGTACGTACCTCACGACGTGGACGGACTGATACGGACCATGGGCGGACGCGAGCGCTTCGTGGCCCGACTCGACAGTCTGTTCGACCAGCGACTCTACTGGCACGGCAACGAGCCTTGCCATCAGGTGGCTTATCTCTATGACTACGCCGGCGAGCCGTGGAAGACGCAGCACGCCGTCCGCCAGATATTGGCGAGCGAATACGCCCTGCTGCCTGGCGGACTCTCGGGCAATGACGATGCCGGCCAGCTGTCGGCATGGTTACTGTTCGCCAGTCTCGGCTTCTATCCTGTGAGTCCCGTGTCGGCCGAATACGCCCTCGGAAGCCCGGTGTTCCCCGAAGTGCGCCTGCCGCTGACGAACGGAAAAACCTTCACCATCCTGGCCCACAACGCCAGTCAGCGCAATATCTACATTCAGTCGGCCCGTCTCAACGGCGCACCTCTCCCCCGCCCCTTCATCGCTCACGCCGACATCGTGCGGGGCGGAACGCTGGAGTTGGAGATGGGCGACCATCCCTGCACCACGGTTTTTGCACCGTGCCAGCAGCAGTGGTCGCCGCTCGACTACGGCGCCGTGGGCGACGGCCGTACCGACGACACGCAGGCCGTGCAGCGCTGCATCGATGCCTGTGCCCAGCAGGGCGGCGGTCGCGTGGTGTTCCCGGCCGGACATACGTTCCTCTGCGGCCCGTTGCAGTTGCGCGGACACATCGACTATCACTTCGAGGCCACCAGTTGTCTGCTGGCCGACCCCCGCGAGGAGACTTATCACCTGAGCGCATTCGGCGACAATCGCGGCGAGGGAATGTTGTGGTTGTGGGCCAATGGCGAGGAGGACCTGACCATCAGCGGCGACGGCATCATCGACGGAAACGGCATCGCTTTCATGGGTCCCGAACTGGAGGACAGCTACGTGCTGAAGGACCTCAAGGACCCGAAGTTCGACCCGCGTCCGCATCTGCTCACCCTGTTCGGCGTGCGCGACATCGACATCAGTGGCGTGACGGTGCAGAACGGCGCTTACTGGACGGTGCATCTCGTCGGTTGCGACGGGGCAAAGATTCACGACATGAGTCTGCTCAACCAGTTGAAGATACGCAACGGCGACGGCATCGACCTCGACCACACCCGCAACGTGAAGATTTGGAACTGCCACATCGAGAGCGGCGACGACTGCATCTGCTTGAAGAACCGCCGCGAATATAGTCCCGGTTACAAGGAGGCTTTCACATATCTCGGGCGTCCCGAGGGTCTGGTGATGCTCTCGCAGCAGTGCCGCGACATAGAGGTCTGGGACTGCGTGATGACGGGGCGCTCGTGCACCATCAAGATAGGTAGCGAGAATATGGACAGCATACAGAACGTGACGTTCGACCGCTGCGTCATCCGCGCCAGCAACCGCGGACTCGGCATTCAGAATCGCGACGAGGGGACCGTCACGAACGTGACCTTCCAGAACATGGTGGTGGAGTGCCGTTTGTTCAGCGATGTGTGGTGGGGAAAGGCCGAGCCCATCTACGTGACCAGTTATCCGCGCGCCGTGGGCAACCACAAAGACGCCGGCTGGCGCTTCCCGCGCGGAGCGAAGGCGGGACGCTGCGGCGAGGTTTCCCACATCACGTTCCGCAACATCAAGGGCTGGAGCGAGAACGGTTCCTTTGTGGGCGCCGATGTCACCGGCAAAGTTCACCACATCACGCTGGACGGGGTGGATATTGCTCCCCAGCGCGTGACAACTTATCCACAGGGCGTTTACGACCGTCGTCCCTGTCTGGGCGAAGGCTTCATCCACGAGCGACCGCAAGGCGTGATTACAGAAAATTGTGAGGTGACGATAATGTCTGAGCCGAAAGAACCATAAGAATGAAGAAGTGTATAAAAACAAAAAATATGAAGCACCGTATAAGTTATCTTAATAGAATCGCGCGCGTGAGAGCCGCCGTACTGATATGTCTACTTTTGTGGGGCGTTCACACCGTGGCACAACCCCGACTGGTGGTGGGAATCATCATCGACCAGATGCGCTGGGACTACCTGGAGCGCTACGGTTCGCGCTTCGGAACGGGCGGATTCCAACGCATGATGCGCGAAGGTTACAACGCCACCTACTGCCACGTGAACTATCTGCCGGCCGTGACCGCCGTGGGACATGCCTGCGTCTATACGGGCACAGTGCCGGCTTTCACGGGCATCGCCAGCAATTATTTCTATAAAGATGGCGTTCGCGTGTATGCGGCGGAGGACAAGGAAGTGCACACCGTGGGCAGCACAAGCGCCTATGGACAGATGTCGCCCCGCAACCTCTTGCCCACGACCGTGACCGACGAACTGCGACTGGCCACGAATTTCCGCGGAAAGACCATCGGCGTGGCGCTGAAAGACCGCGCGGCGATTCTCCCCGCCGGCCACGCCGCCACCGCCGCCTACTGGATGGACGGCGGAAAGAACACGGACTTCATCACCAGTTCCTACTACATGGAGGAACTGCCGCAGTGGGTGCGCGACTTCAACGCCCGCAAGTTGGCGGAGCAATACATGCAGCGCAACTGGCCGAAGCAGTTGAAATATGCCCCCGAGACCTATGTGCAGAGCCACGGATTCGACCCGCGCATCGAGCACATGGTGGGCGACGAAATCCGCAACACGCCCTGGGGAGCTTCCATCACCTTCGACATGGCCATGGCCGCCATCGAGGGAGAAGAGCTCGGGAGTGACGACGTTCCCGACATGCTGACCGTGAGCGTGAGCAGCACCGACGCACTGTCGCACCGAGTGGGAACGCATTCGCCCTACATCGAGGACGCTTATCTGTGGCTCGACGACGACCTCACCCGCTTCTTCCAGTTCCTCGACCAGAAGGTGGGACGGGGTCGTTGGACCGCCTTCCTCACGGCCGACCACGCCGGTCAGCACGCTCCTCAGTTCCGCGAGGACCACAAACTGCCCTCGCAAGTTTGGGAGAGCAGCCGTATTGTTCCCGCGCTCAACACCTTGGTGGAGCGCTCGTTCGGTAAGACCGGGCCGTTCGTCATCAACATCCACGACTATCGCATCGACCTCGACGAGGCGACGATTCGCCGCGCCGGCCTTACGCCGGAACAAGTGTGCGACGTGGTCTGCGACTCACTGCGCCGCATGCCGGAGGTACAATACGCCTTCGACATGGAGCGGATGCCCGACTACCTGCCCGAACCGCTCCGCACGATGACGCGCAACGGTTATCACCCCAAGCGCAGCGGCCGCATCATGGTGGTTCCCGAAGCCGGCGTCATGGAGGCGTTCCGCTACGGCGACCACCAGAACAAGAAGGGCGCGAGCCACGCCTTGTGGACGCCCGACGACACGCACATCCCCTGTCTCTTCCTCGGTTACGGCGTTCCGCAGGGGCGGCGCGACAGTCGTCCGTGCCGCATCGTGGACATTGCGCCCACGGTGGCCCAAGTGCTGGGCATACAGCAGCCGTCGGCCTGTGTGGGCCAGCCCCTCTTCGACATTCCGCAATTCACACCCATAAAACCCAACAACCGTGCACATAGCAGTAGCAGGAAACATCGGCAGCGGTAAGACCACGCTGACCAAGATGCTCGTGAAAAGATATGGCTGGACGCCGCAGTTCGAGCCCGTAGACAACAATCCTTACTTGGAGGACTACTACGCCGACATGAAGCGGTGGTCGTTCAACCTGCAGGTCTATTTCCTTGCGAAGCGTTTCCGCGACGTGGTGGAAATCAGCAAATCTTCCGACTACATCATCCAAGACCGGACCATCTTCGAGGACGCCCGCATCTTTGCGCCCAATCTCCACGACATGGGTCTCATGAGCGACCGCGACTTTCAGAACTACAGCGAGCTCTTCGACCTGATGATTTCGCTCGTGAAACTGCCCGACCTGATGATTTACATCCGCAGCAGCATCCCCAACTTGGTGAGTCAGATACAGAAACGCGGCCGCGACTACGAGAAGAGCATCCGCATCGATTATCTGCAGGGACTGAACGACCTCTACGAACGCTGGATAGCCACCTACCCCGGCAAGCTCGTCATCGTGGACGGCGACCAGTGCAAGTTCGAGGCCAGTCCCGAGTACTTCCGCTCCATCACCGAGCAAATAGACAGCCAACTCTTCGGACTCTTCTGACCATGCACATAGCAATAGCCGGCAACATCGGCAGTGGCAAGACCACACTCACCACGCTCCTCGCCAAGTATTACGGGTGGACGCCCAAGTTCGAGGCGGTGATGCAGAACCCTTATCTCGAGGACTACTACCGCGACATCACGCGATGGTCGCTCAACCTCGAGGTGTTCTTCCTCAAGGAGCGCTTCCGCGACCTGCTGGAGATGGAGCGCGAGGGCGGCGACGTGATTCAGGACCGGACCATCTACGAGGGCGTTCACGTGTTCGTGGCCAACAATCACCGCCAGGGCAACCTGTCGGGGCGTGACTACGAAACCTTCATGAATCTCTTCGCACAAATAGAGGGTCAGTTGCGCTACCCCGACCTCATGATTTATCTGCGGGCCGACATCATGCATCTCGTTCGCAACATCCAGAAGCGCGGCCGCAACTACGAGCAGTCCATACAGATAGAATACCTGCAGGGACTCAACGAACTCTACGACGACTTCATCTTCCACCACTACAAGGGGCGCGTGCTCACCATCGACGTGAACGACCTGGACTACGAGCACAACCCCGCCGACTTCCAACACATCATCGAGCAAATCGACCCCTTGGTGGGCGGTTTCTTCCCCCTCGTGTGAGTCGGGGCGGAACCACGCTGCCAGACACGGAAAAAGGCGGGCCTTTGGGCTCGCCTTTGCATTTCTTCTGTCCTGCGGAACGGTCTATCGATGATTCTTCCAGTCGATGAGCGCGAGGCGGATTTCCTCGGGGCGATAGACGTCGCCCATCTCATCGATGGCCAGCTGCAAGTCGCCCTCCACGGCCTCGAAACACTCGCTCAGCTCCTCCACGCACTCGTCGCCCAGCACCTCGTCCACGAAGTAGCCGATATCCAGCGAGCGGCCCCGGGCGATGAGATGTTCCAGTTCGTCGAGCACCTCCTCGAACTCGAGGCTGTGCTGCCCGGCAAAGTCGTCGAGCGCCATCTTGCGGTCGATGGCCTGAATCAGCTGCATCTGGATGCGCGAGCGGCTCGACGTCTGCTCCAGCACTTCGGGGATGACGATGGCCCCGTCGTCGATCGTGTCCACGAGATGTGAGAGTGCCGAAGCCTCGGTGCCGCTGGGTGCGTCGGGCGCTTCGTCCTCGTCCTTCAACTCGAACTCGGTGGGCGTCTTCAGAAACTTCTTTCCCTTGGGAGTGATTTGCAGTTGAACGCCCTCTTGCTTGATGTATTTCTCCGCGATGGCCTGGTCCACCACCGCCTCTATGTGCTGTTCGTCGTGCTTGTCACCGTTGCCGAACGAATCCAGTTCGTCCCAGCCGCGGTCGGTTATCTCTTGCGTGGCGTTGCCGAGGACAACGTCCGACACCAAATTCTTCGGGGTGGCAGTCTTCAGTTCAAGCAGTACGTCGAGCACCGCACAGAGTGATTCTTTTGCATCCATAAGATTTCGTGTTATACTTTTATTTTGGGGCAAAGATATAGCAAAAGGTTGTTACGGCAAAATATTCCAACTATTTTTTTTCGCTTTTTTTTGCGAACGACTGAGCGCGACGGCCTTCCACCTCCAAGCACCACCGTGACCGATACGCCGCCACGCGATAAAAAACGGGTGCGAGAGAGGGAACGACGCTGATTTTTTTTGTATCTTTGTACCGGCGATACGCGCGACGAACCAAAATTCCCCTGGGAAACGGTCCTCCGTCACCCGCCTCTCGCCCTTACAGAGTTTTAAGTGTCACTTTTCAGCCCTCCGGGCATTTTGTTCGTTATGACGTATCTTCTTTATCTGGCCGCCATCGTGGGAGGCTTCATGCTGCTGAAGTGGGGCGGCGACTATCTGGTGAACGGTTCCGTGAGCGTGGCGCGCATTGCGCACCTGTCGCCCATGGTCATCGGACTCACCATCGTGGGTTTCGGCACGTCGAGCCCCGAACTGCTCGTCTCGGTGCTGGCCGCCATGGAGGGCAACTCCGGCATCGCCATCGGCAACGTGGTGGGCAGCAACATCGCCAACATCGGCCTCATCCTCGGCGTCACGGGCCTCATCTGCTGCATCCCCTCGCAGAAGATGATGATGATTCGCGACTTCCCCTTCATGGTTCTCTCCGTGGCGCTGCTCGCCATCGTGGGCATGCGCGGAACCATCGAGCGCTGGCACGGTCTCTTCGCCCTCGCCATGCTCACCTCCTTCGTCATCTATCAGGTTCGCGACTCGCGCCGCCACCCCGACCCCAACGCCGAGGCCTCGCTCGCCGAGTTCCCGCAATACAACCTCCTTCCCGCCCTCGGCATCATCGTGCTCTCGCTGGTGACGCTGGGCCTGGGCGCCAAGGTGCTCATCTACGGCGCATCGGGGCTGGCTATCGACCTCGGCACACTGTTGGGAGCCGAGCGCACGGAGATGGACCGTCTGGTGGGACTCACCATCGTGGCCGTGGGCACATCGCTGCCCGAGCTCTTCGCCTCCGTGATTGCGGCGCGCAAGGGACAGACCGACATGGCCATCGGCAACATCATCGGTTCCGTGACGTTCAACATCCTCTGCGTCATCGGCGCCGCCAGCGCCATCACGCCCATAGAGAATGCCTCCGAGGGATTCCTCGACGACTATCTGGTGATGGTTATCATCTCCTTCCTGCTCTATTTCCTGCTCATGACGCAGCGCAAACTCTCGCGCTGGGAAGGCTTCGTGCTGCTGCTCTGCTACATCACCTACCTCGGTTGGATAGCGGTGGGGTGCTGAGCACCATTGACATAAATCAAGAAAAGACGAGTTTTAATTGTAATTTCTACAATAACGCTTGCACAACCACGAAAAAGCTGTACCTTTGCATCAGTGTTTTTCATGGTATTAGATTTAAGGTTTATTAAAAGATTGGTTGTCGGGATGACAACCTTCTTTTTTTTGTATCCTCTCCCCTAATCGTTTTTCCCTATTAACGCTGGTCTATTATTTCACTCACGCTGACTTCCCAATTTCGTCACGCGCGTGACCAAACATTTTTCTTTAGGAAAACGAGCCGTTCCCCTTGCGTGACTAAAATCACGCGTCCAGACGAGCGTGCAACGTTAAGTGCGTATAGGGTCCACGCCACTTCTCGAGCCCTTCGATGTCGGTGGCGTCTCTCAGAAGGAGAAATCCTTGGGCGACCATTCGGTGTTGCCAAGGGAAATGGAGAAGGACTGGCTTTCCGTGGTGGCAAAGAAATTGCCCGTAAAGCGACTGCGCTGGTTTATCTGCATGGGAACATCGGGGAAATTCCGATCCTTCAGAAGCGAGCCCTTTACATCGTAGGCCGAGACCGAGAACTGCATGACGGTCTGTTCGGCAGGAAGAAACGTGTAATAATCAACCTCCATACTGGTTTTGCCGGCGAAAGAAGCCACTGAGGTATAAGTCCAGCTGCGGTCGGCTGCAACGGGAGCAAAGCCCGTGAGCGCATTGAAGTGCCCGCTACCGCCTTGACCCGAAATGGTCAGCGTGCTGAAGTCAGCCGGAATGTCGCCCACAGTCTTGAGGGTGAATGCCGCTACACAGCGCGTCAGCACGACGGACTGCTGGCGTTCCGTGTTGGCATCTACCTTGAGCGGGAGGGTGTGACAGAAGCAGTTGGGGACATAATCTTCCTCGAAACTGATATCGCAAGGATTGTCGAGCAAGGCCAGACGACGGTTTTCATAACCGAGGAACACCACGACGTAATCACCATAGGGCAGGGACACGGAAAACGTGCCAAAGTCCTGCGAGGCGTCAGTCTGCCGCACAACCTCGCCCACCCGTTCATGCGTGGCGGCGTCGTAAACGGCCATATCCAGATGGGGCAAGTCTTCGACGGACTTCACAACTGCACGCACTTCTCCCATCGGTTCCTGGGAGTAGTTCATCACTTGGAAGGTGATGGAGGTCTGCCCTGCAGAAGGACCTTCGTTCTCGTCTGAACGACAAGCGCCCAGCATGCAGACAACAGCCAACAAACTTAACAATGTCTTTTTCATATTTCTCTGTCCAATGAGTTTAAGAAGTCGGCCGCCTGGTCCAGACTGCCCAGTTTGCCCACGTCCATCATACGCAGGTCGGGCTGCACATAGCCGCGGATGGTGTGCTCGGCGCATTGCTGCAGATAGAAATCGATGATGCTGAACTTGTCGGGGTAGTTGTCCATCAGCGGCAACAGGGCCGACGACATCTGGTGGATGCCCGCAAAGGCAAGGTGGCGATAGCGAGAGGGGTCGAGATGGGGATAAGGCGACCGCACTTCGCCCGTCTTCACATTGGTCCAGCCCACCAAGCGCATCGCCTCGTCGAAGAGCAGATAGCGCTGCGTCGCACGCTCGCTCACCAAGAGCGTCACCTCGGCCGTTTTGCCCGCCTCGGCAAAGTCGCGGAGACGGACATTCGACAGGATATCGACGTTGTGGATGAGAAAGCTGTCGGCGTCGGCCAGTAACGGAGCGGCGTGCCGGATGCCGCCACCGGTCTCGAGCAACTGCGCGCGCTCGTCGCTGAAGCGGATGCCGGGCCGTCCCTGACACCACGCCTCAATCGTGTCGGCAAAATGATGGACATTGATGACGAGGTCGTCGTAACCCGCTGCCTGCAGTTTCTCCAACAGAATCTGCAACAGCGGCTGCCCGTCCACAGGCACCAGCGCCTTGGGCATGCGGTCGGTGATGGGTTTGAGGCGAGTGCCCAGACCCGCGGCGAAAATCATGGCTTTCATGGGCGCGCCTTAAGAGTTTGACGGATTTGCTGCTCGCGATGGAAGATTTCCACCTCAACGCCGTATTTCTGATGGATGTACTCGGCCAGATGCTGCGCGCAATAGACACTGCGGTGCTGGCCGCCCGTGCAGCCGAAGGAGAACATCAGGTCGGTGAAACCGCGCTGGATGAAGCGGCTCACGTGGGCGTCGGCCAGACGATAGACCGACTCCAAGAACGTCAGTATCTCGCCATCATCCTCCAAGAAGCGGATGACGGGTTCGTCGAGCCCCGTCAGTTTCTTATACGGTTCATAACGACCGGGGTTGTGCGTGCTGCGGCAGTCGAATACGTAGCCTCCGCCGTTGCCGCTCTCATCGGCAGGAATGCCTTTGTGGAACGAGAAACTGAACACGCGCACTCGCAACGGTCCCTTGCCATCGAACTTGGAGAACGTGGCGGGTCCGTCGGTCGGATGGGGCTTGTAGGGATTGTTGTCCGTGGTCTTGTAGCCGTCCGAACGCACAACGGGAACGGGCTGCGCGACCGCAAAGCGCGGCATGTCCACCAAGTCTTGCAGCACCTGCGAGAGATAGGGATAAGGGCAGACTCCTTCGGCCAACAGGTCGCGCAGACTCTGCATGGCGGGCGGAATACTCTCGAGGAAATATTTTTTCTGCTCGAAATAGCCGCGGAAGCCATAGGCGCCCAGCACCTGCAGCAAGCGGAACAGCACGAACAACTGCAAGCGACGACGGAAACGAGCCTCATCAACCTCCACAAACTGTTTCATAGACTGGATGTAAACGTCGATAAGTTCCTGGCGCAACTCGGGCGAGTATTGGGCCGATGCCTGCCACAAGAACGAGGCGACGTCGTACTGAACACTGCCGCGGCGACCGCCTTGGAAGTCGATGAAGTAAGGCTTGTCGGCGGCGTCGAGCATCACGTTGCGCGCCTGGAAGTCGCGATAAAGAAAGGCGTCGTTCTTCTCCTCCGTGAGGTCTTTCGCCATCAACTGGAACGAGGCCTCGAGCTTGAGTTCGTGGAAATCGAGTCCGGTGGCCTTGAGAAAACAGTATTTGAAGTAGTTGAGGTCGAAGAGGACGTTGGTCTTGTCCATCTCGGCCTGCGGATAACACTGCGAGAAGTCGAGCCCGCGTCCACCCCGAATCTGCACCTCCGGCAGCAGGGCGATGGTGCGGCGCAGAAGATTTTTCTCATAGACATTGTAGCGGCCGCCTGCCTCACGACCCGCCTTGAGCGCGTCGAAGAGCGAGCGCGAGCCCAAGTCGGTCTGCAGATAGCAGAGCCCGTCGTCGCTCACGGCCAGCACCCGAGGCACAGGCAACTTGCGGAGCGTGAAATGCCGGGAGAGATAGACGAAGGCGTGGTTCTCGTCGCGACTCGTTCCCACCACGCCAATCACCGACTTTCCGTCGGCGTCGGACAAGCGGTAATACTGGCGGTTGCTGCCGCTACCCACGATTTCTTCGCAGCACGCGGGCGCATGACCGGCATAGTCCTTATATAGTTGTTGCAAACGATTCATAACTTCCGATTCCAGATATTCATCACCTTGCGGCGCACAGCCAGCACATTCAGCACACTAACCACCACAAACAGCAAGCCACCCAAGGCCAAGGCGGGCCAGACAGCGGCCTCGTCCATGGTGGGGAACAGTTGCCACAGCATCTCCATGTAGTAGGAGCGAATCAGCCACAGCAGACCGAGCGCCAGCAAGAGCACGAAGGCGTTGAGCGCGACGGTCAGCAGCTGATAGGGAAGACTCACACGCGCCGGGCTGTAGCCGATGAGGAGGAGGTTCTGCAACTTGGCGGAGTTCTTCTGCACGAGCAGATATATGCTCAGCATGAGGATGTAGAACGAGAGCACGCTGATGAGCAGTCCGACGCCCATCACCACACCGCTCACGACGCGCAGGAAGTAGGTAGTCTTTCCGGCGTCAAGTTTGTCTTCGTCGATGTCGTAACCCTTCGCCTGGATGTAGTGGGCGATGGCGTCGTCCGTGGGGTTGCCGACCTCCACAATGAGCCGCGTGGGAGCAGCGTCGGCATCGGGTGCATATTCCCCGTTGCTCCAGTCGATGAAGCTCTGCGGCACTAAGACGGTGTTAAGACGATTGGAGAAACCTATCACCTTGCCCGTCATCCGACCTTCACGCCCCTCGCCCTTCAGCACCACGGTCATGTCCACCATCGACACCACGCCTTCGGAAATTTTGGGTAACGAGCGGCTCTGGGCAAAACCGAAGTTATAAATGGCGAGGTAACTGCGCGGCAGAATAATGGGGATTTGTGTGTCGCCCTCAGCGAATTTCCAGCGCGACGACTGCGTATCGACAAAGCGATCGGGAACGGCCTCGAAGTACATCTGCGTGCCGAAGTTGGCCACGCCGTCGATACCCATGGAGCAAGAGACGCGGTATTGGCTGGCGGTGAAGGCGCCGACGCTCTTGGTAAAGCGCTGTTCCTGCAAATCGCGAATTTCCGCTTCCGAGAAAGCAGACGAGCCACCCAAGGCCGTGATGCGCTTGGAGACAATGAGATAGTCGCTATTGATGAGCCCTTCGTCCTGTGAGAACACAGGCCGAACGTCGCAATAGAACTGCAACGCCAGCAGCACGATAAGCATGCCCAGCAGGTTGGCCAGGAAGAAACCGCCCACTTGAAGCAGCGAGATGTGCTTGCGCAAAAGTTTCCAAACGAGCATCATAGGCGGAAAATTCTATCGTAGTCCAACGTAAAATGCTTGCCGATGCTGGTCACTATCACGCCAGCACCCTGTCGGCGCGCTTCCTCCATCATCAGTTCGCCCATGACGCGGGCGTTCTCCTCGTCGAGATGACTGACGGGCTCGTCAGCCAACAGAAAGTCGAAGGGTTGGGCCAGCGCCCGCATCAGCGCCACGCGTTGCTGCTGTCCGAAGCTCATCAGCCCCACCTTGGCGTTCATCTTATCGGCAATGCCCAGCACCTCGAACCATTGTTCGATGTCCTTCCGCGGCTTGAAACCCGTGAGCCGGTTCTTTATCTCCACGTTCTCCATCGCCGTCAGTTCGGGAAAGAGGCGCAGTTCCTGGAACAGATGACTGAGGTGGCGCTGGCGGATGCGCGTCCACTCCCCCACTCCGAACGAGCGAGCGTCACGCCCGTCGAAGCGAATGAGCCCCTGATAGTCCTGACGATAACCGATGATGTAACTGCACAACGACGACTTGCCCGTGCCGCTACTCGCCTCCACGAGATAGAGCTTGCCGCGCTCCAGCGTCACGTCCTGACGCCAGATGTCGCTTTCGATGGTGCTGCGCGACGCAAACACCTCGGGCAAGGTCTGCTTGAGTTCTATGTTATTCATCACTTAAAATCGATTTCAAAAAGTGGTCGCCTTCCGTCGTTTGCAAGGTCAGCTGCCACTGACGAACATCGCTGCACGTGAGCGCCACGCGCCGGAGGTTGGGCAGTTTCTCCCATGCCAAGGGAAGCCCCTCCATATCCACCTCCGCACGCACAAGCGCTTCTGGCTCGTCCGGCGCTTTCCGCGCGAGCACATCTTCGAAGGCAAAGGGCTTCGGCAACCGATACACAAAGAAGCGCTGACCAGCGGCGCCGAAAGAATACTCTGCTCCCTTCGCGCTGCAGCGGTAAAGACCGTTGCCGAGCGACTGGAAACGGACGCCGACTTCGGCCGTTGCGCCGTCGTTCCAACTGGCCACATGCTCGAGGAACACTGTGTCGGTCACGCGGGCTTGCAACAGGAAATCGCGGTCGGTGAGCGAGAAACGGGGACAGGTCAACAGCACGTCGCCATCCACGCTCCGCACTATCATGTCGAGGTCGAACAGCATGTTGGCGGCCAACAACTGCGTGCGCACTTCGGGATTCTGGCGCAAGCACTCCAAGAAGCGCTCACCACGAACGCCCATTTCCACTTGGACAAAAGGCTGTTGCACGGACGACGAACGGAGCACGCCCTCGATGGGCTTCAGCGCTCCCTGTAACTGTTGGCAGAAAGCCGTGGCTTTCTCGCTCTTCTCTTGCAGTTGCAACGACAACGTCGCCCGGTCGCCACTGAACCGAAGCGCCGCCGTCAGACCAATGTCGTCGAGGCGCACTCCTTTGGGCATATATTTCTTTATCGGTTCGCTCACTATCTCAGGCAGAGCGGCCAGCGATAAAACGGCTACAGCGGCTTCGGTACGCTCCTCCAACTGACCGAACAAATCGGACTGTGCACCGCTCTCGCTCTCCTTCTGCTTCATGCAGGCATAGAGTGTGTTGCGCAGAGCGTCCTGCTCAGCATCGGTCGCGGGACCCATCAGCATCAAGCGGTCGTCGTCGAACGTCAGGAGGAATCCGTCCTTCGACGCCCATTTCAAGCCTCGCTGCTCCGTGACTTCGCCCTGTTTCTTCAAGAAGTCTTCCAACTCGTCAGCATTCTCCAGCGCCACGACAGCGCCGAAATAGCCGCGCGACGCAAAGAAGTAGAAGGGCTGGGAATAGCGGATTCCCGTGGCGGGAAGTTTGTCCAAGGCAGTGCTCAACGCGTCGGCATCCGCCTCACACTCGGTCATCAAGTCCGGGAGGTTCACTCGCCCCACCATCATCACATCGGCAGGAAGCGCGGAACGCAAGGCGACGGACGACTTGAAGAAAAACGAACCCACCACCACAACCACAATGATAGCAAGCACTCTGCTGACGATATACCAAAAAAACTTCTTTATCATCTCTGATTCTTTATTTGCATCATGTGCACAGCCGCCAAGGCCGCCGTCTCGGTGCGCAGACGACTGCGCCCCAACGACACGGAGCGATAACCGTGATGCAAGGCCAATTTCACCTCGTCCACCGAGAAATCTCCCTCGGGTCCTATTAATATAGTAGCGTCGCCCGCCTCGAGAACATCCATAAGAAAAGGCTTGCAACCTTCGGGACAAACGTCAGCCTCGTCGTAGCAATGGCAGATAAACTTCTGGCCGGAACGTTCTTGCTGGACAAACTTCGCAAAGTCCGTCATCTCGTTAAGCACGGGCTTCCAAGCCTTGTGACTCTGTTTTGTGGCCGAAACAAGTATCTTGTCGATGCGTTCACTCTTGATGACGCGCCGCTCCGAGAACTGACAATTCAGAAACGACAGCTCGTCGAAGCCAATCTCCGTAGCCTTCTCGGCAAACCACTCCACGCGGTCGTTGAGCTTAGTAGGCGCCATAGCCAAGTGCAGATGCCCCGTCCATGCCGGTGTTTGCTTTTCCTCCTCCACAATACGATAGGCGCAGCGATGATTGCTGGCCGCAGTGATTTCGGCCCGATAAAAGGTTCCCCGGCCGTCCATCAAGTGAATTTCATCACCCTCCGACAAACGCAACACGCGCACTGCATGCTGGGCTTCTTCCTTGGGCAGTTCGCACTGCGCAGACGCTTCGGGACAAAAGAAAAAGCGAACTTCCTTCATTTATTTTTCGGGCGTATGTTTGTAGCGGAACAACAGCGCGAATGCCACGGCAACTACAAGCGCGTAACCCGCGAAGATATACCAACTCGTGGTCCAGCCTTGCATCATTCCCGCAGTGTCGGCAACGTCGTGACTATAAACATAGTGATTGATAATCTGCTGGGCTGCAAGCGTTCCAATGGTCGCGCCAAAGCCGTTGGTCATCATCATAAAGAGGCCTTGCGCACTGTTTCTGATGGTGAGGTCGGTCTCTTTATCCACAAACAGCGAACCACTTATGTTGAAGAAATCGAAGGCCACGCCGTAAACAATCATCGACAACAGGAAGAGCCAGACGCCACTGCCGGGATTGCCGACGGCAAAGAAGCCGAAGCGGAACACCCACGCCATCATGGCCATCAACATCACTCGCTTGATGCCAAACTTCTTGAGGCAGAAAGGTATGAGAAGAATGCAGAGCGTCTCGCTCACTTGAGAGAGCGAAATGAGGATGTTGGCGTGCTGAACTCCAAACGTGCCGGCGTATTCCTGAATCTTCTCGAACGATTGGATGAAGGGATTTGCATAACCATTGGTAATCTGCAAACAGCCTCCCAACAACATGGAGAAGATGAAAAACAGCGCCATCCGGTAGTTCTTGAACAGTGCAAAAGCTTTCAAGCCCAGACTGTCCACCAGACTCTTGCCCTCACCCGCATTGGTGGGACACGTCGGCATAGTCAGTGCATAAGCAGCCATAACCAATGAGAGAAGTCCACTCCATCCGAACTGACCGGGGGTGGTCTGCAGACCTCCGTAATCAACAATCCACATGCTCAGGATGAAACCCACCGTGCCAAACACTCGGATGGGCGGAAACGCCTTCACGGTGTCCAGTCCGGCCTGGTCTAAAGCCGAGTACGCCACGCTGTTGGTGAGGGCGATGGTGGGCATGAAGAAAGCGACGCTGGCTGTGTAGAGGGCAAATAAAGGAGCAAACCTTACTCCGTCAGCAGCCAGATAGCCGTAGGCACAAGCCCCAATCATAAAGGATCCGGCCAAGAAATGACAAAGACTCAGCAGTCGTTGCGCCTGCAGCCAGCGGTCAGCCACAATGCCCATGAGGGCGGGCATGAAGAGAGAGACAATGCCTTGAATGCTATAAAACCAGCCAATGTTCTCGGCCATTCCGTGCGACGCCAAGTAGGCGCCCATAGACGTCAAATACGCTCCCCAGACCGCAAATTCCAGAAAACTGAGGATGGTGAGCCTAATCTTTATATCCATATCGCTACTAATTTTTCTTTATTTGTCCTGACAAGTCGCGCTTACTCCACATACAGCACCAGTCCCTTCAGGTATTCTCCCTCGGGATGGTAAATGTTCACAGGGTGGTCGGCAGGCTGATGCAACTGGTGCAGAATGCGAACCTTGCGTCCGGCAATGGCGGCCGCCGTAAACACGGCCATGCGGAACTGGTCCTTGTTGACGGCCTGACTACAACTGAACGTAAAGAGAATGCCGCCGGGCTGAATCTTCTCAAAAGCCTTGGCATTGAGTTTCGTATAGCCTTTCAAGGCATGACGCAGCGCGTCCTTGTGCTTGGCAAAGGCGGGCGGGTCGAGAATAATGAGGTCGTATTGGTCGCCCATTTGGTCGAGATACTTGAAAGCATCCTCTGCAAAAGCGGCGTGACGCTTATCGCCCGGAAAGTTGAGCTCGATGTTGGCATTCACCAGATCAATAGCTTTCGCACTACTGTCCACGGAATGCACTAACTTCGCGTCGCCGCGCATGCCATAGACACTGAAGCCGCCCGTATAGCAGAACATGTTCAGCACACTGCGGCCGTGGGCATATTGCTCCAGCAAAGAACGGTTGTCGCGCTGGTCAACAAAGAAGCCGGTCTTCTGTCCCTTGAGCCAGTCGATATGGAATTTCAAGCCATTTTCCACCGCCACGTTCTCCGTACTATTGCCCAGCAAGAAGCCGTTTTCCTGTCCGAGACCAGCCTTGTAGGGCAGCGTGGTCTCGCTTTTATAGTAGATATTCTCAAGGTCGTCGCCTAATACTTGCTTCAGCGCCTTGGCGATATCGGCCCGGCAAACGTGCATTCCCACGCTGTGAGCCTGCATCACGGCCGTCTTTCCGTAGATGTCAATCACCAAGCCCGGCAAGTTGTCGCCTTCGCCATGCACAAGACGATAGGTGTTGTTATCGGGACGACCGGCCACGCCAATGGAACGTCGAACGTCGAGCGCCACTTGGAGTCGGTCGGACCAATAGTTTGCATCGATTTCTATATCGTCGAACGAAAGCACGCGCACGGCGATGCTGCCGATTTGCCAATGGCCTACGGCAATGAACTGTCCGTCGTTCGTGAGGACACGTACGCATTCGCCCTCCTCGGGTTGTTCTTCCATGTGAGCCACGGCTCCGGAGAACACCCAAGGATGAAAGCGCTTGAGGCTTTCGTCTTTACCCTTCTTGAGTAGTAGGTTCTTGTACATGTTTATCGGTTTTCTTCTTCCTGATTGGTTTCTTTCGGCGGGTGGCAGCCTTGGGGGTTGCGCTGTTGTCGGCCGCGGCGACTGGTTTCTTGCGGCCCGACTTCTTGCGACGTTTGGGCTTAGGCTTATCCGCCTTTGGTGCTTCGCCCTCAGGTCGCTGGGGTGGTTCGGGCTCGGGAATCACTTCCAGCGTATAGTCGCCCGACTCCTCGAGACGGTGCAATTCCTCATACAAGCGGATGCACGCCCAAGCATCGGTGGCCGCATATTGCTTCTGCGCCTCGCTCAGCACGTCGGCCTCCCAGTTACTCAGTTGTTGTGTCTTGCTTATCTTCTGACCGAACACGTTGGCATACAACTTCGCCAGGCTCATGTCTGTGATGCCGAACTCGCTAGAGTAGGTTTGCAGTTCTAGGAAACCTTCGCTCACCACCTCCTCGTTGCGACGGCGCAACTGGGTGACGTCGTCGTGCCACGAGAGCCCAATCTTCTGCACATCTGTACTTGCCAGCAAATCGAGCAGACACTGGGGCAGGCCCATCTGATTGAGGCGGAACAAGAAACAAGTGTCGTAGCATGAGACTTGCAGCAGCGCCACCTTGTTCATGCCGCCCTTGCGGAAGTTGGGACGCGTCTCGGTGTCGAAGCCAAGAATAGGTTGCGAGAGCAAGAAGCGCACAGCCTTCTTGGCTTCAAGTTCGCTCTGGATAACGATGATGCGGCCTTCAAAGACGGCACGGGGTAGTGTGGGGATGATGCTTTTGTCGAAACGACTGACCAATGTCTTACTCATAGTCGTCCTCCCTTTCGCTCAAACGCTTGTTGATAAAATGCAGGCGGCGCATGGCGTCCACGGCGGCCTGCCCCCAATACTCAGTGAACGACTGCTCCACGGCCCACAGCGAGTCGGTCATGCAGTCCTCAACGCCCTCCTTATACACAGCCAAGAAATTGCGCAAAGGCTGGTAGATGTCGGCCAGATGCTCGGAAACGGAGCGCCATTGCGTCTCGTCGGTCTGCATAGGGTCCTCGTAACAAACGTCGAGATACTGGTCGTCGTCGCCCAAAACTTGCCAGATGACGTGGCGCAGCCAGTCGTAATCTTGCTCTGTCACTTGGTCGGCGGGTAAAAAATCGCCCTCGCTCTCCACCGTCGGCAGCAGTTGGGCTTTCAGGTAAAGCAAGGGCAACATTTTAAGCAGTGTGCCTGTAAATTCGGCTTTGTCGAGACCTTCCGATTGTTCCAAAAAGGCGCAGAAACGGACGGCCACTGTCACGAACTCGAGGGTGTCGTGGGTATATATCAACTTTTCCTGTTCCATATCGAGAACACAAAGTTACAAAAAAATCCTTTAAACAGTAGAATATTTAAGGATTTTCCTTTAATTTTGCAGACGAAATCAGCTCACTATATTATATGACTACTAAATCACAAGATACAACCACCAAGAAGAAAACCACCGCAAAAGCAAGCAAGACCAACAAGACGACGCAACGACACCGCGCTAAGAGTCAGCACGAAGAGGACAAACTCAGCAATGAAGAACTACTGCGATATAGTAGCATCTTCGTACTTCTAGCCTTAGGTGTGGCCATGCTCCTGGCGCTCACCTCCTTTGTTTGCTCGGGTTTCAACTATGAGCACAACTGGATAGGCGGCCTCGGAAATTGGCTTGTGGAGCACAATGTCAAGAACGGCTTTGGCATCTCGAGTTTCGCCGTCCCCATCTTCTTGCTGGCTTGTGTCTATCGTCTTTTCCAGATAGGCAACCGAAATATGTGGAATCTTCGCCTCTGGAAGTGGTTTCTCAACTGTGCCTTCCTCATGGTGTGGTTCTCGTTGTTCTTCACATTCATCGAACTGACTTTCTGCAAACAGGAGGGCTATTTCCTGGGCGGCATGCACGGCACATCGGCAAAGAACTACCTCGACGAGCACATCGGTAAGTTGGGGACCATCATTGTGTTGATTGCAACGGCCGTAGCCTACTTCCTCTACGTCACGGGAGAGACGGCGCGCTCGCTCCGCAAGATTACGACTCTGGCGCAGAAACCCTTGCGCACCGACAAGGAGACGGAGGCCGAAGAAGATGAAGAATCACCCGTCGTGCACGAGCCTGTGCAGACAGCCACCACCATCTCTTTTGAGCATCAACCCGACCCCAAGGCGCTGCCCAAAATACACGAGCACCCCGACATCGAGTTGAAACTGACCGACACCACGCACACCGCCGAGGAGCATCTGCCTGCGGGAGACCCGGCAAGCACGGGAGAGACGGCACCCGACACGCCGGGAATGACCGTCACCGTGGGCACCGACGAGGACTCGGCCGACCTCGACGACACACGCGCCTTGGAACCTTACGACCCGAAGCTCGACTTGGAGAACTACAAATACCCCACCATCGACCTGCTCCAGAAGTATGAAATCGAGCGCCGCGCCGTGGACATGGCGGAGCAGAAAGCCAACAAGGAGCGCATCATCAAGACATTGCGCACCTATGGCGTAGAGATTTCAAGCATCTCGGCTACGGTCGGCCCCACCATCACGCTCTATGAAATTACGCCCGCTCCCGGCGTGCGCATCGCCAAAATACGTAATCTGGAGGACGACATCGCCCTGAGCCTCTCGGCCTTAGGTATCCGCATCATCGCCCCCATACCCGGTAAAGGAACCATCGGCATCGAGGTCCCCAACGCCAAACCTCAGATGGTGTCGATGGAAAGCATCATCAACAGCCGCAAGTTCCAAGAGTCAGAATACGAACTGCCTATGGCGCTCGGCAAGACCATCACCAATGAAATCTTCATCGTTGACCTGGCGAAGATGCCTCACCTGTTAGTGGCCGGTGCCACGGGACAAGGTAAATCGGTGGGTCTGAATGCCATCATCACCTCGCTGCTCTACAAGAAACATCCCGCCGAACTCAAGATTGTGATGGTGGACCCCAAGAAGGTGGAGTTCAGCGTCTATAGTCCCATCGTCAATCACTTCCTGGCACAGGTGGAGGGCAACGAGGACACCGACGAGCCCATCATCACCGACGTGAACAAGGTGGTGCAGACGCTCAAGAGCCTTTGTCTGGAGATGGACACCCGCTACGACCTGTTGAAGAAGGCGCGGGTACGCAACATCAAGGAATACAATCAGAAGTTCAAGGACCGCCAGCTCAGCCCGAAGAACGGTCATAAATTCATGCCTTACATCGTGGTCATCATAGATGAGTTCGGCGATTTGATTATGACCGCGGGCAAAGAAATCGAGCTGCCCATCGCCCGCATCGCACAACTGGCGCGTGCCGTGGGCATGCACATGATTATCGCCACCCAGCGACCCACCACCAACATCATCACGGGTACCATCAAAGCTAACTTCCCCGCACGCATGGCGTTCAAGACGGCACAGAGCATCGACTCGAAGACCATCCTCGACCGTCCGGGTGCCAACCAACTCGTGGGCAAGGGCGACATGCTTTTCCTCGCCGGGTCCGACCCCGTTCGTCTGCAATGCGCCTTCGTGGACACGCCCGAGGTGGAGCGCATCTCCATGCACATCGCTCAGCAGCAGAGCTATCACGGCCCCTTCCCTCTCCCGCACGTGGAGATGGAGGGCGAAGAAAGCGGCGCCGCCGACGTGGACCTCAATCACCTCGATCCTATGTTTGGCGAGGTAGCGCGCCTTGTAGTCAGCACCCAGCAGGGCAGCACGAGCATGATTCAACGTAAGTTCGCCATCGGCTACAACCGCGCCGGACGACTCATGGACCAGCTGGAGAAGGCGGGCATCGTAGGCCCGGCCCACGGCAGCAAGCCGCGCGAGGTGCTCTGCCAAAGTGAGATGGAAGTGGAGAACATCCTCAATAGTTTCGGGTAACACATACGTACGTGTGGGCGCAGACATACGCACGTTTCGCCTCACACGTCCTTATGTTTCGCCTCACACATAAGCATGTCTAACTTCAAACCTAAGCACATGAAACAAATCACCTTCATACTCTTCCTCCTCGTTACGCTCGGCGCCACCGCCGGCAACAAGGACGACGCCCGCAAAGTGCTGGACGCCACAGCGGCTCACCTGCAGCAGGCGGGCGGCATGACCCTGCAGTTCACCGCCACGCAACTGCGTGGCACAGCGCCCGTGGAAAGTCAGTCGGGCACGCTCATCCTGCAAGGCAAGAAGTTTCAAATGACCACGCCCGAAATGCTGACGTGGTTCGACGGCAAGACGCAATGGACAAAACTCGCCGATGACAACGAGGTGAACATGACCGAGCCCACCGACGCGGAACTGCAGGCTATCAACCCCTACCTCTTTCTCTCCGTCTATAAGAAAGGCTTCAAGTACAAACTCGCCAATGGCGAACTCTCGAACGGACAGCAAGGTTACAAGGTCTATCTGACCGCCACCAGTAAAAAGCAGGAGATTCAGGGCATATTCCTCGAGGTAGATCAGCAGTACAACCCCGTGCGCGTGAGCATGCGACAAGGCAAGGACCAATGGGTGCGCATCGTCATCACCAGCTTCAAGAGCGGCCAGCACCACGCCGACACCCGCTTCAAGTTCCCCTCGAAAGACTTCCCCACCGCGCAAATCATCGACCTGCGCTAAGCGACGATGACTAATCACAACACATTATAATATAAATATAGTATATGGAACACATTCGTTGCCTCATTATCGGTTCGGGGCCTGCAGGATATACCGCCGCCATCTACGCGGGCCGTGCCAATCTCGCTCCCGTGCTCTACGAGGGCATACAGCCCGGCGGCCAACTCACCCAGACTACTGAAGTGGAGAACTTCCCCGGCTACCCCGAGGGCGTTCAAGGTTACGACATGATGGAGGACATCCGCCAGCAGGCCGAACGTTTCGGCTGCGACATGCGCTCCGCCATCGCCGTGAAGACCGACCTCTCGCAGGCGCCCTATCACGTTTGGTTCGACGACGACACCGAGGTGACCGCCGACACCATTATCATTGCCACCGGCGCCACTGCCAAATATTTAGGTTTGCAGGACGAGAAAGACTACAACGGTCGCGGCGTGAGTGCCTGCGCCACGTGCGACGGTTTCTTCTATCGTAAGAAGACGGTGGCCGTGGTCGGTGGGGGCGACACCGCCTGCGAGGAGGCTCACTACTTGGCAGGACTGGCTGAGAAGGTCTATCTCATCGTGCGAAAGCCCTTCCTCCGCGCCAGCAAAATCATGCAGGAGCGCGTGCTGGAACACCCGAAAATCACCGTTCTCTTCGAGCACAACACCGAAGGTCTCTTCGGCGAGGAGCACTTGCAAGGCGCACATCTTGTGGAGAAGAAGGGCACACCCGAGGAGCGTCACTACGACATTGCCATCGACGGCTTCTTCCTCGCCATCGGGCACAAGCCCAACAGCGACATCTTCCGTCCGTGGGTGAAGACCGACGAGACGGGTTACATCCTCACCGAGGGCATGACGCCCCGCACCGGCGTCCCCGGTGTGTTCGCGGCTGGCGACGTGGCCGACCCGCTTTATCGCCAGGCTATCGTGGCGGCCGGCAGCGGCGCCAAGGCGGCCATCGAGGCCGAGCGCTACCTCAGCACCCTGTAACACCGTCGGGCGCAAGGCCTCATCCTTGCGCCCGTCTCTACTCATTTTCCCCTCGTCATCGGCCTGCTCACGCAGCGACTTGAGGGACAAAACAAATTCTCATCGCAATGACTTTCAAGGCTTATCGCCAGTTGGCAAAACTCATCAAGCGCAACTCCGACCTCAAGGATAAGCGCCACCCGATGTATGAAAAGAACAAGTTCATGAAGTTCTTGGCGTGGTTCATGGTGGCCTACTACGCCGCCCTCATGCTGCTGATGGGCGTTGTGCTTCCCATGGGTTTGGGCGGTCGGCATACCGCTGCCTTCCACGCCATCGACAGTGGCTTCTTCATCATTCTCATCATCGACTTCTATACGCGCTTCATTCTGCAGGAGACGCCGAGCCAGCATGCGCAACCTTATGCGCTCCTGCCCATTCGCCGCTCTTTCCTCATGCATCTCTATCTGCGTAACGCCATGTTCTCCCTGGGCAATTTGTTCTGGGCGTTCTTCCTGGTTCCCTGCGCGCTGGTGGCCGTCATGCCTTTGTTGGGCTTCTGGGCGGCGGTAGGTTGGTTGCTGGGTTACTGGTTGCTCATTGTGGCCAACAGTCTCATCTACTTGTTTGTGCGCGCCTTGTGCCTGAAGCATCTGCTATGGTTCCTTGCACCGTTGGCGGTACATGCCGCCCTCTTTTGCGCCATGTTCCTGCCCGACCACAACGTCTTCCGTCTGCCTTTCATCCACTTTATGGACGCGTTCGCCCACTGGCAACTCTGGCCTTACCTCATCGTGCTGCCCATCATCGCTTTCTGGTACTGGGCCAACTACCATCTGCAGATGGGCATGGTCTATAACGAAGTGGCCAAGAAGGAGGACGTGGAGATGAAACACGTGGCCACCATGGGCTTCTTCGACCGCTACGGCGCTATGGGCGAATACCTGAAGATGGAGACCAAACTGCGCTTGCGCAACAAACAGGTGCGCACGTCCTTCTTCATAGGTCTCGGCCTCATTGTCTTCTTCTCGCTGATGCAGTATTGCTCTGATGTGTACGACGGCAGCTTCATGAAGTCGTTCATCTGCCTCTACAACTACATTATCCTGGGCACCATGACGCTCACATCCATCATGTGCTTTGAGGGCAACTATATCGACGGCCTCATGGCGCGCCGCGAGAGCATCTACGATCTTCTTCGCGCAAAATATTATTTCAACTGCGTCATCCTGCTGTTGCCCCTCGTGCTCACGCTCCCCATCGTCATCATCGGCAAGGTCTCGCTGTTGATGAATCTCGGCTACATGTTCATGACCTTCGGTGTGCTCTACCCCATCATCTTCCAACTCGCCGTGTATAACCGCGACACCATTCCTCTGAATCAGAAGATAACGGGCAAGCAGGCCAACATGGCCCAGAACATCATCGCCATGGCTGTCCTCTTCGTGCCGCTGGGCGTCGAGAAACTGGCCGTGCAACTTATGGGCGACGTCTGGGGCTACGTATTCCTCATGGCACTGGGCATCGTGGGCGTGGCCACGCACCGGCTGTGGCTCAAGAACATCTACCAGCGCTTCATGGCCCGCCGCCACTACAACATGGAAGGCTTCCGCGCCTCACGAGCCTAAGGGCGACGCACCGCAACCATTCAACTAACCGAAATAAAACACCACCATTATGGACATTACGATAAAGAATCTGAAGAAGACCTTCGGCGAGAAAGTGGCCGTGAACATCAGCGACTACACGATTCACGCAGGCGAGATGCTCGGTCTCGTGGGCAACAACGGAGCTGGCAAAAGCACGCTGTTCCGCCTGATGCTCGACCTTATCCGCGCCGACGAAGGCTGCGTGACGATGGGCGGCATCGACGTTTCTACCACCGAGGATTGGAAAGACTGGACCGGCGCCTTCATCGACGAATCCTTCCTCATCGACTACCTCACACC
>JABUUA010000119.1:4100-8884 GCA_021443405.1 Bacteroidaceae bacterium | reverse complement strand
GTGGGCGAGACGTACATTGCGGACCTGCGCTTGCAGCAGGCGGGCGGTGTGGCGGCGGTTAAGGGAACGTTCAATGCCGCAACCGAGAACTATCAGGCAAAGATAGACGTTCGCAACCTCAATCTCCATAATTTCCTGCCCCAGGATTCGCTCTACAACATTACGGCACATGCCGAGGTGAGTGGGCAAGGACTTGATTTTCAGTTGCCTTTGGCTCGTTGTGACGGCACGGTGATGATTGAACACTTGCGCTACGGCCACAACGATTTTCGGAATGTACGGCTCAATGGCAAATTACGGAACGGTAAAGGCTACGTGGATTTCTATTCCGACAACGACTTGTTGCAGATTCAAGCCTGTGCAGAAGTGGCGCTGGACCGTAAGAAAGTGGAATTGTCGGACTTCAGTCTCGATGCTTCCCGCCTCGACTTACATCGTTTGGGCCTTGTTCCCAAGCCGTTAGTCGCTTCCATGCTCATGCATCTCGAGGGCAGTAGTGATTTTGTCGACAGTCACTGCGTGAAGGGCCGCGTACAAGCTATTCAGTTAGCGCTCCGCGACACGATTGTTCATCCTGTCGATATGGATGTGGAAGCGCAACTCTTGCCCGACTCTCTCTATGTCTTGGCGCATGCTGGTGATTTGGAACTGAGGGCGACAGCACCGGACAGTTGGAAGCAAGTGTTAGAGAAAGTTTTTGATGTGACCGAAGAAATCACCCGTCAGTACTCCGAGCGTGAGATTGACCCCCTGTTCGTTCGTTCCCTCTTGCCTGTGGCCGATGTGCACATTGAGAGCGGTCCCAACAACCCGATGGGCAATTTCCTCAAGAGTGTCTATGGCTATTCTTTTGACCGTCTGCATCTCGACGTGATCACCAGCCCGACGCTTGGCGTCAACGGCGACGGCACTTTGCTGACTGTCAATACGGGAAGTGTGCAGCTCGACACGATACAATGTCGCCTTTATCACGACGATAACGACGATTTCCGCATCTTTGCCCGCGTGAAGAATGGCCCCAAGAATAAGCAGGTGGTCTTTGATTCGAATGTCCGTGCGCAATTTACGCCCAGTGGCGCCAGTGCTCAGTTGCAGTTCTTTGACGCTCGTGGAGTTAAGGGTGTTGATATGGGAGCGGTTGTGAATCTTGAGGAGGAGGGGATGCGGCTGCATCTTCATCCACTCCAACCTGTGATTGCTTATCGGCATTTCTCCCTGAACGACGATAACTTCGTATATTTGCGACGCGACCGTCATCTGGAGGCGAACATCGATTTGATTGCCGACGATGGCACGGGCTTCAAACTTTACACCACGCCCAACGAGACGGCGCTGCAGGACATCACGCTTTCGGTACACGATTTCAATGTGGGTGAATTGTCGGACGTAATTCCTTATATGCCCGATGTCCGCGGCACGCTGGCGGGCGATTTCCACTATGTGCAGGACGAAGGCTCGATGAGTGTTTCTGTGGATGCTCAGGTGGCTCAGATGATGTATGAAGGCGCTCAGCTCGGCAACATCGGTCTGAATGCCACTTATCTGCCCAACAGCGACGGCACACATTACGTTGACGGCATTGTCTCGCACAATGGCAACGACGTGCTCTTGCTCACGGGAACGTATAATCCTGCTGGTCAGGGAACTCTCGATGGACAGGCTGAATTGCAGCGCTTGCCTTTGGAATTGGCAAACGGTTTCCTTCCCGACAATCTTGCCACGCTTGCCGGCTATGTTCACGGTCAGTTGGATGTCAGCGGTTCGGTTGCTTCGCCCGTGCTCGACGGAGCGTTGCGGACCGACAGCATGCGTCTGAACAGCGACTTGTATAGCGTGCATCTTCGTTTTCCGGATGATACTATTCGTATTGAAAAGAGTATCATTGACTTAAATCATCTGCAGGCTTATTCCAAGGGTAAGAGTCCTGTGGTGCTCGATGGGCGGATAGATGCGCGGAAGACGGAGAAAATCGGTTTGGATGTGTCGTTGAAGGCTCATGATTTCGAACTCATCAACGCTCCGAAGACGCGTGGTGCTTTGGCGTATGGCCGTGTTTATGTGGACATAGACACGCGACTGACGGGAACGCTGGACAATCTCAAGCTCCGCGGCTCCTTGAATGTTTTGGGTAACACCAATGTCACTTACGTGTTGACCGACTCACCCTTGACGGTGGATGACCAGTTGGCTGACCTTGTAACGTTTGTCGATTTTTCCGACACGACCTATGTAGAGCCCGAGCGCCAGCGGTCGGCACAGAACATTGATATGTTGGTGGACATCGGCATTAAGCAATCGGCCCAAGTGCATTGTTTGTTGAGTGCCGACGGCACAAATTATGTGGACATCGAGGGCGGCGGCGACTTGACGATGAAATACACCACGCGAGACAATCTGCAACTCTTCGGTCGCTACGTTGTCACCAGCGGAAAGATGAATTACACGCTCATCGTGACGGCGCTCAAAGATATGGAAATAAAGTCCGGCAGCTATGTGGAATGGACGGGCGATATCGCCAATCCGCGTTTGTCGTTGCAAGCTTCGGAGCATGTGAAAACTACTGTCTATGAGAATAATGTGCCGCGCAGTGTGAACTTCAATGTCGGCATCGTGGTTTCCAAGACGCTCGCCGACATGGGGCTGGAGTTCACGCTCGAAGCACCCGAGGACCTGAACATCACCAATCAACTCACCACCATGAGCAGCGACGCGCGCGGCAAGGTGGCGGTGACGATGTTGGCCACGGGCATGTATTTGGCTGAGGAAGCGGGCACAAGCGGGTTCAGCGGCACCAATGCGTTGAACGCCTTCTTGCAAAACCAAGTATCGGTCATCTCGAGCAAAGCGCTGAAAACTATCGATATGAACTTCGGAATTGACAACACCAACACGGCGTCGGGTTCTGTGAAGACCGATTATAACTTCAGTTTTGCCAAGCGCTTCTGGGGCAATCGCATCAGTTTGATTATCGGAGGAAAAGTAAGTTCGGGCGCCAACGTCCAGAACACGGGTCAGAGCATCATCGACAATGTGTCGCTGGAATATCGTCTCGACAAGTCGGCCACGCGTTTTGTACGTCTTTATTACGACCGCGACACCAAGTCGCTTTTGGAGAACGAGGTGATGGAGATGGGCGCAGGCGTGGTGTTCCGCAAGAAGAGCACGAGGCTCGGCGAATTGTTTATATTCAGAAAGAAGGAGTAAGACCGTGACATACATCTGTAAACATAAGCTGCCAATCCTAAGGAAGTTCTGCCTCTTCGGCGTGAGCCTGATGTTGCTGAACGCCTGTTCCGAGACCAAAAATCTTGCCGAAGACGAGACTCTGTACGTGGGCATCGGGAAACTTACTTATAATGAGCAGTCTGCGTGTGACCGAAAAGCTTCCGACTCCACGGGCGTCATCACGGCTCTTGGCAATGCTTATCACGTGGTGAACAGCGTGTTGGCGGGGGACGTCGATGCGCTGGAACTGCTGAAGCAGAACTCTGCGACGATGAGCAAGCAGCAGCGCGACTCGGTGAAGCGAGTGAGCAAACGCGACGAGCAAGCCTTTGTGGCGGCGCAGAACGAGGTGAAAGGAGCGTTGCACCATGCGCCCAACAATTCGCTGATGGGTTCGTCGTATCACCGTTTCCCGCTCCCCTTAGGATTGTGGTTGTATAATAATAATGTGTATCGCGACACGAAGTGGGGGCGCTGGGTGCTGAACAATTTTGCCGCCACGCCCATTTATCTGACCACTGTCAATCCGCGACTGCGGACACAGGTGGCGCGCAACACGCTGCGCAATCACGGATATTTCCGCGGACAGGTGGAGTATGATGTGGCGCCGCAGAAGCACCCCAAGAAGGCGAAGGTCAATTACTCCGTCCAACCCGGTCCGCTCTTCCATCTCGACTCCATCGCTTATCTGCCGTTCCCGCTGGCCGCCGATACATTGGTGCGTCGAACTATGCGTAAATCTTTGTTACACAGTGGAGACCCCTTTACAACCTCGGCGCTGGATAACGAGCGGACTCGGCTTTCCGACCTTTTCCGCGACCATGGTTTTTATTTCTACGAGCCGTCGTACGTCGAATTCCTGGCCGACACGCTGCAGCGGCCGCTGCATGTGCAGTTGCAAGTGCGGCAGTCGCCCGAGACACCGGCCCAGGCGCTGCATCCTTATTATATGGGCAACACCCGCATCCAACTCTATGATTACACGGCGACGCATCTCACCGACACGTTGAAACGCCGCACGCTCACGCTGGCCCACAGCGGTTCGAAGGGAAAAAGTCCGTTGAAACTGCGGTCGTTCCGTCGGTTCCTGACATACAAAAAGGGCGATTTGTTCAATCAAACGGAGCAGCAGACCGTGCAAGACAATCTGCGGGATATGGGCGTTTTCTCACAACTGACTTCAACTTATGTTCCGCGCGACACGACGGCTCTTTGTGACACGCTCGATGTGCTGATAACCGGACGGCTGGAACGACCCTACGACGCTGAGTTCAAGGCGAATGTGGCGAGTAAGACCAACGGGCTTATCGGACCGGGCGCCAGCTTTTCTATGTCGAAGATGAACACATTCCGCGGGGCAGAGACCGTTTCGTTGGAGGCCCACGGCAGTTACGAATGGCAGACGGGCGCGCAGATGAAAGGACAGGGACAGGTGATTAACTCTTACGAATACGGCGTTTCGCTTAATCTCCATTTCCCGCGCCTCACCTTGCTGACGCTGGGTCGCAAGCTCAACCGCCGCGCCACGGCCTCCACCCAATACAAGATAGATGCCGACT
>JABUUA010000119.1:0-4068 GCA_021443405.1 Bacteroidaceae bacterium | reverse complement strand
TCGTTCGGTTCGCAAGTGGGTTACACCTATCAGCGGCGGCCGACTGTCAAGCATGAACTCACCCTTTTCCGCCTCGACTACAACATGCAGCTGCGCTCCACCGAACGGTTCGACAGCATCATGGCCTGCAATCCCGCGCTGGCCGTTTCGATGCGCGACCAGTTTGTGCCGTCGATGCAATATGTTCTTAACATGACCAGTCGGCAGGGAGCTCGCAATCCGCGGAAGTTCACACTTATGGCCAAAGAGGCGGGCAATGTGACGAGTGGCGTCTATTGTGCTTTTGGTCAGGAATGGAAGCGGCATAACAAGAACTTGTTCGGTGTTCCTTTCGCCCAGTATTTCAAGGTTACGGCCGAATACACCGAGCGTGTAAAAATCCGCCACACGCGCACTTATGTGGCGGCGCGCTTGTTTGCCGGGGCGGTGGTCAGCTACGGCAATAGCACGATTGCTCCTTACAACGACCTCTTTACTGTGGGCGGCGCCAACAGCATCCGCGCCTTCGGAGTCCGCTCCATCGGTCCGGGCGGTTACGACCCGCGTTCGTCGGGTTACAGTTACATCGACGAGATGGGCGACTTAAAGCTCGAGGCCAACGTGGAATATCGGTTCCCGATTGTCGCCAACCTCAACGGCGCCGTGTTCCTCGATGCGGGCAACGTGTGGCTGCGCAAGGCCGACGACGCACGTAAGAACGCCACGCTGCGGCTGAGTACGATGGGGCGGGAAATTGCGCTCGGAACGGGATTTGGATTCCGTTACGACCTTGATTTCCTGGTGGTTCGTTTCGACGTGGGAGTCGGACTCCATGCTCCCTACGACACGGGCAAGAGAGGTTATTACAACATGACCAGCTTCCGCCGTTCGCTGGGTTATCACATCGCCATCGGCTATCCCTTCTGACGCGCCGCCGCAAATTTCCTAAGGAAAAACTTGCTCGTATGCCGAAAGTTTTTTAACTTTGTGAGTGTATATCCATTAACGATAATTTAATTTACTTGAAAAAATGAAACCTACACTTTTCCTTTTAGCAGCCGGCATGGGCAGTCGCTATGGCGGTCTGAAGCAGTTGGACACCCTTGGTCCTCAAGGCCAGAGCATCATGGATTACAGCATCTACGACGCCATTCAGGCTGGTTTCGGCAAGATTGTTTGGGTCATCCGTCGTGATTTCGAGGAACAGTTCCGCACGCAGATTCTCGCTAAGTACGAAGGTCACGTTCCCTGCGAGCTCTGCTTCCAGAGCATCGACACGCTGCCCGAAGGCTTCACCGTGCCCGAAGGTCGCCAGAAGCCTTGGGGCACCAACCACGCCGTGCTGATGGGCAAGGACGTCATCAAGGAGCCTTTTGCCGTGCTCAACTGCGACGACTTCTACGATGCCGACGCTTTTCGTGTGATGGGCAAGTTCCTGAGTGAGCTTCCCGAGGGCAGCAAGGGCAAGTATGCCATGGTCGGTTTCCGCGTTGACAACACGCTGAGCGAGAGCGGCACTGTGAGCCGCGGTATCTGCGAGAACGATGAGCAGACGCATCATCTCACCAGTGTGGTGGAGCGCACAAAGATTGAGCGTCACGACGGCGTGGTGCAGTATCTCGACGAGAACGACCTGTGGGTGAGCATCCCCGACACGACGCCCGTGAGCATGAACTTCTGGGGCTTCACTCCCGACTACTTCGAGCACAGCGAGGCTTACTTTAAGGCTTTCCTTTCTGACCCCAAGAACATGGAGAATCTGAAGTCGGAGTTCTTCATCCCCTTGATGGTGGACCATCTAATCAAGACGGGCCAGGCCACCTGCGAAGTGCTCGACACCACCTCTAAGTGGTTCGGCGTGACTTATCCCGAGGATCGTCCCGAGGTAGTGGCCAAGCTGGCAAAGCTGCACGCCGACGGTCAGTATCCGGATAAGATGTTCTAAAGGAAGAACCAAGAATCCAAAAGACCCCACCCCCATCCTGCACCTTTGTGCTAAACGGCAGGCGCTGCGGCGCTCCTGCGTCGCCCCGAGCCCCTGCCGAGCACTGCACCCACCATCACCGCCGAGCATTATCAATGCTCGGCGGCGCTGGCGCTCCTACGTGGGAGGGGAGCAAGGGCCTCTCGAATTAACCTTAAAGTCTAACCATGAAAAACGCACACTATGAACGCTGAAAAGAAACAAGTCTGGCTCACCTTCCTCCAGCACCTCCTCACCGCTATCGCCTCGGCGCTTGGCACCCTGGGATTCACCGGCTGCATTTAACCCAAATCGTTCATTAGGCTTCGGTTTGTTTTCATGTCTATGGCGCAGGGACGTTTGCAACTGTCTGAGAGAACGATGGGGTTCCATCGTGACCGAAGACAGGGGCAGAAGGAGCAAGCCAGAGGCTGAAAGCATGCGAAGAGGCCGTAGGACGGTCTAATGACCGATTTGGGTTTAAGCCCACATCGTTCAAATCCCACCTTACCCTTTCCTTCATCGGGGGAGGGTATTCTCGTTTTTCTGCCTCCAACAAAAAACTCCCCCGAACCTCACGGCCCAGAGGAGCAACAACTTTTATTATGATTAAAACCAAAAAAAATGTAGCACAAAGATACCCATTTATCTCCATATCCGCAACTATTTCCGAGAAAATCTTCATCTGACCGAGACGCTCAGGGTCAGTTTAGTCAGTTTTGTCAGTTATTTCGGACACCCTATGGGTCGGTTGCTCTTTTTGACAGATTGAAATCAACATTGAGAGAAGAGAAAAGAAGCTGCCGCGAAAAAAAACGACGAAAAGCTGACGTTTTCCCGAAAATTATTCGTAACTTCGCCCTGTCGTTGTCGCCAACTTCCCGCTGTGACAGGAGCGGCATCGCGCGGAAAGACTTAACGTATAAACAACTATAACGGTATGAAAAAAACATTCTACACGCTGTGTGCGCTCCTCGTGGCGGCTGCAGCATTCACCTCGTGTGTGAGCGACAACGAAGAAATTGACCTGAATGGCAAGGAGGTTTCTGCCAATCTGGAGGTCGGCATGTATTTCCATCAGGACATTTGCGACTACTGCGACATCGTGGCCGAGTGCACGGACGCATCAGGTAAAGTGGTGAAAGTCACCCAGCCCATCAACAAGGAGTACACGGGCGCTACGCTGGAGCCGCTGACCAACTTCTTCGGCTACACGGCCAACGGACTGCCGTTCCCCGCTACGCAGACGGTGAGCGTGACGGTGACGCTGAAGGAGGGCGTGACGCTGCCCGAATACGTGAACGGCTATGCCGGTGTGGTGAAGGCGGGCACCATCAATATGAGCACTGGAGTCGTAAAAGCTTATCTTTCCAGCAAAAACACCATTGGCTTCAGATTGAAAGCGGAGAAGTTCAAGGAGCAAGTGGAGAAAGGCTATTACAGCAAAAGTGACCTGACGGTGACCGTGGAGAAAACGAAGTAACAGCCTCCCCCCTCCGACGCGAGGATAAAACCAACGAGGGCCTTAGGAAAGAAACATCCTAAGGCCCTTGCTTATGGGGTTACCGCTTGACTCGGAGAGTTTATTCGGCAGTCTCCCCGGCCGTTTCTTCCTCGAACGAAATGCCGTTCTCCACCAGCAGATTGTACCACTGCGCCAGGCGCTTCATGTCGCTGGGATAGACGCGGTCGCGGTCGTAGTTGGGCAGGGCCGTGGCCATGAACTCGGCGAGTTCGTCCTTGCTGGCCTTGCGGAAATCGAAGGCGGTGGGCTTGCCGCCCTCCTTGTCGTAGATGTTCTTCATCACCTGGCTCAGAGGCACTTCCTCCTCGTCGGTGTACATGGCTATTTCGCCCAGCGAAACCACACGGTCGGTGGCGAACACGGGCATGCGCTTGTGGCTGGCGTCGAGGCTCTCCACGATGAGGTTGCGGTTGCCGCGCGACACGAGGCGATAGAGACCGGGCTTGCCGGCAACAGTCAGAATTTGTCTCAACATAGTCGTAATGCTTTTATTTGTTGTATGATTGTTTCTTGGGTGGTTTCGTCGTCGTTCACGACGCAATGGCGGGCGCGTCGGCGGGCGAGCGAAACGTCCTGGCGGGCCATGCGGGCCTCCACCTGC
>JABUUA010000118.1 GCA_021443405.1 Bacteroidaceae bacterium | reverse complement strand
ATTGAAGGGTCTTGTTGCCTCCAATTTCCTTGCGCACCATATCGAGGTAGTCATCGGTGACGGTAGCCGCAAGCTCTGCTAAACTACATTTTATATACAACCTATCCCTCGGAATCACAGCATTTCGAGGGATATTTTATGCCAAATAACATATTTTGGAGAAAAAAGGGTGTGTGTTTGACACAACCAAATACAATTTTTGTTATATTTGTGTGTAAAAGTCAATAATTATAAACCAAATAATAATAAAAGACCATGAAAACGATTCTCAAGAGTCTCATTGTCCCCGCTGCTTTAATGACCATGCTGGCATCTTGTGGCGGTGAAAAGCAAGTTTGTGAGCTGACCAAATCGGGCCTCAACCCTGCGGATTTCGACACAACGTACACCGACACCATCCGTGGCGAGAAAGCCGTCAAGTTATACACACTCACAAATAAAAACGGCATGGAGGTCTGTCTTACCAACATCGGTGCACGCATTGTTTCTATTGTTGTCCCTGACAAGGACGGTAACTGGCATGATGTAGTATTGAGCTATCCGACAGCACCTGATTTCTTCTTGGAAAACAATCTGAGCGATTTCGGCGCCAGTATCGGTCGTTATGCAAACCGTATAAAGAACGGTCAATACACGCTTGACGGTCAAACGATAGACCTTCACAAGAACAACTTTGGGCACTGTCTCCATGGTGGTTTGCGCGGTTGGCAATATCAGGTGTATGATGCTGAGCAAAATGGAAATACCGTTACCTTTACCCTTGTTGCCCCCGATGGCGAGAACCAATTCACCGGCACCATTACTGCAGTTGTTTCCATGACGCTCACAGAAGACAACGCCATCAACATTGACTACACGGCTACGACGGATCAACCAACAATTATTAACATGACGAACCATAGTTATTTCAATCTAAATGGTGATCCCTCAACTACTATCAACAACCATATTGCTCAGATCAATGCTGATAGCTATACTCCTACGGACGCCACTTACATGACGACCGGTGAAATTCTTCCTGTCGAAGGTACTTGCTTCGATTTCCGTACGCCCAAGCGTATCGGTCTCAATTATGATGGTGAAGAACAAGAACCTGCTGCTCCACTGATGGTGGATGCTCCTCATAGTGGCTATGACCACAACTGGTGTCTGAACACGTATGCTGATGGCAAGGGTGATGACACTCAAGTATGCGCAACTGTTTGGTCACCCACAACCGGCATTCAGTTGGATGTCTTCACCAATGAACCTGGCATTCAATTCTATACAGGTAATTTCCAAGACGGCACTGTTGTTGGAAAGAAGGGCATTGTTTATCCTAAGAACGCAGCGTTCTGCCTGGAGTCACAGAAGTATCCTGACACTCCCAACAAAGCAGACTGGCCTTCATGCGTTCTGCGTCCGGCTGAGACATACCACAGCACATGTACCTTCAAGTTCTCTATCCACGAGTAAATTATAGGAGACAACACTATAAATTATAAAATCTTCAAACTAAAAAACACAATGAATTGGTTTTCACAAGAATTTATTTGGCTTGACTGGGCCGTATTAACCTTAGGCTTGTTAGGAGTCATATGGATAGTATGGCGCACAGTTGTTGAGGACAAGAAAGCTCAGCAGGGCGAGGACTCTTCTGCTTATCTTTTTGGTAAAGGCGAGCCTTGGTATGTTATCGGTATGGCTATCTTTGCCGCCAACATTGGTTCCGAGCACCTTGTAGGCCTTGCAGGCACAGGCGCAAAGAGTGGTGTCGGTATGGCCCACTGGGAAATGCAGGGATGGATGATTCTGATTTTGGGTTGGTTGTTCGTTCCCTTCTATCAGTTACTCATCAACAAGATGGGTAAGATTATCACCATGCCCGATTTTCTGAAGTTCCGCTATACTAAGGCTACAGGTTCGTGGTTGTCAATCATCACGCTCGTTGCATACGTGCTTACCAAAGTGAGCGTAACAGCTTTAACTGGAGGCGTATTCTTTAAATATCTTTGGGGCTTGAATTTCTGGGTTGGAGCTGTTGGCCTCATTCTTGTCACATGCGTATTTACCGTATTTGGTGGCATGAAGGGCGTAATGAAACTGTCAACCATCCAAACCCCGATTCTTATTATTGGTTCGTTCATGGTATTGTTCCTGGGTCTTTCGGCACTGGGTGGTGGCAATATCGCACACGGATGGACATCTATGATGGACTATTGCTCACAGCTCAACAATGGCTATGGAACAACTCACATGTTCCACTGGGAAGAGGGTGATGGCATGTATCGCGACTATCCTGGTTTTGTGGTATTCTTAGGAGCATCAATTATTGGCTTCTGGTATTGGTGTACGGACCAGCATATTGTTCAGCGTGTTTTGGGCCAAACACCTGGAGAAGACAACAAGGCAGTCATTGCACGTGCTCGTCGTGGTACAATTGCGGCAGGTTTCTTTAAGATTCTCCCTTGCTTCATGTTTCTCATTCCTGGTATGATTTGCGCTGCCATGGCCGAAAAGGGCATGTTGGTTCTTGACGATACAGACTCTGCATTCGCCATAATGGTAAAAACCGTGTTGCCAGCAGGTGTCAAGGGCATTGTGACCATTGGCTTTGTTTGTGCTTTGGTGGCATCTCTTGCAGCATTCTTCAATAGCTGTGCTACCCTTTTCACCGAAGACTTCTACAAGCCTTTGAAAGCGGGTATGACCGAAGAACATTATGTGTTCGTGGGTCGCGTTGCAACGGTGGTCGTTGTAATTCTTGGCTTTGCCTGGTTACCCATCATGATGAGTCTCGGCTCATTGTACGATTATCTCCAGGGCATACAGTCTCTGCTGGCTCCTGCCATGGTGGCAGTGTTTGCCATGGGTATCTTCTGCAAATGGGTTACTCCGAAGGCAGGAGAATACACGATGATTGTAGGTTTCGTGATTGGCATGGTTCGTTTGGTGACCAATGTTATCACAGATACGGGTAAAGCCGAAATGAATGGAGCTTTCTGGGACTACACTGCATGGTTCTGGCAGACAAACTGGCTCGTGTTCGAGTGTTGGCTGCTTGTGTTCTTACTGGCATTCATGTGCATCGTTTCTGCCGTTACGCCTAAACCCTCTCAGGAACAGGTTGACGCCATCACATTTACGGGCGACTTCAAGAAGACCATCCGCGAAAGCTACAATATCTGGGACTTCGTTGGCACTCTGCTGGTAATCGGCCTGTGTGCAACGTTCTACTGGTATTTCTGGTAATTCAATAATTATGTAAGGAAATGTTGGGAGCAGTTAGGGAGTAAAAGAAGTATTATCTCCTCGCGCTCTCTAATTGCTCGCAACATCCTAACCAAGCCGACAATCTCTTATATTAGATATTATGGAAGCTGTATATTACTCACAGAATCCTCGCTTCTATGTTGCTGTGGACTGCATTATTTTCTGCTTTGAAGATGGTGTTTTAAAAGTATTGCTTCAGCAACGTGATTTTGAGCCTTTCCGTGGTGAGCATACACTGATGGGTGGATTTGTACAAGAAAACGAAGACGTGACACAAGCCGCCCAGCGCATACTCGAAGAACGTACAGGTATTCTCTATGTACCTTTGGAACAAGTTGGCGCATTTGGTAGTCCCAATCGTGACCCTGGCGCCCGTGTTGTTTCTATTGCCTATATGGCATTGGTTGACAAACATTTGTGCAACGATTCACTGAATGCTAAGCACAATGGTTTCTGGGTGAACGTATATGACTTACCTTCTCTCTCGTTCGGACACGATGAAATGGTGCATAAGGCTTTAGCACGCCTACGCATCCAAATAGGCAAAACTCCCGTGGGATTTCAGTTGCTCCCACCGATGTTCACACTTAGTCAGCTTCAACACATACACGAAGCCATATTGAATGAGCACATCGACAAGCGCAATTTCCGTAAGCGCGTCGCAGACATGTCCTATATCGAAAAGACCGACAAGATTGACAAGACCACCAGCAAGCGAGGTGCAGCGTTATACAGATATAACCAATTGGAATACGAAAAGTCACTCAAAGCAAAACTTTAATCGTTAATACTATGTTAGAAGAACTAAAAGAGAAAGTATTCAAAGCAAACCTTAATTTAGTTAAACAAGGCTTGGTTATCTTCACATGGGGCAATGTCAGCGGCATTGACCGTGAGAAGGGACTCGTAGTTATTAAGCCGAGTGGCGTCAGCTACGATGATATGAAAGCAAGTGATATGGTGGTAGTGGATCTTGAAACAGGAAAAGTGGTCGAAGGTGACCTCAATCCGTCCAGCGACACCCCAACCCATTTGGTTTTGTATAAAGCGTTCCCCAACATTCAAGGCGTCGTGCATACGCACAGCACCTATGCCACAGCCTTTGCAGAAGCGGGACGCGACATCCCCAACATTGGCACTACACATGCAGATTATTTCTACAAGGAAATTCCCTGTACTCGCGATATGACTGAGGCAGAAGTAAAAGGACAGTACGAATTGGAGACCGGCAACGTAATTGTCGACGAGATTCTGAACATCCGTAAAATCAATCCTGACCACACTCCCGCAGTGCTCGTCAAGAATCATGGCCCATTTAGCTGGGGAACGTCACCCGACAATGCCGTTTACAACGCTAAGGTAATGGAGCAATGTGCCAAGATGGCCTTCATTGCCTTCTCGGTTAATCCTGAGCTCACGATGAATCCTCTTCTAATAGAAAAACACTATATGCGCAAACATGGCCCTAACGCCTATTACGGTCAAAAGGGACAGAAACATTAATAAAAACCACAATATAAAAAAACCAAAATA
>JABUUA010000117.1 GCA_021443405.1 Bacteroidaceae bacterium | reverse complement strand
CTCTTTCTCCACGCCGTCCGCCAGTCGGTAACGCTCCACCTTGCGGACCACCACGTCAAGTCCTTCCACGGGTTCCTGCGCCTCGTTCAACACCCGGCCCTTCGCCTTGTAGTTGGCGTAAGGACATCCGTACAAGACTGGCTCGTCGCCGATACCTTCGCATCCAGCAAAACCCAACAGACTGAGCACAAGCGTCAGCAGTTTGCTTATCTTGCCTTCAATATATTCTCTTATACTTTTCTTTCTTATCATTCCGTGTTCCTTACCTATTATATATATATAAGGTATATCACAGCAGCCACTTTTTGGCCAGTTCCCAGATGACGATGCCCGCCGTGACCGAAACATTGAGACTGTGCTTCGTGCCGTACTGCGGAATTTCCAGACATCCTTCGCACGCGTCCACTACTTGTTGCTGCACGCCCTTCACTTCGTTGCCCAGCACGACGGCATATTTTTTCCCCTCCTCGGGTTGGAAATCTTGCAGCATTGTGCTACCTTTGCATTGCTCCACCGCCCACACCGAGTATCCCTCGGCCTTGAGTTGGGCCACGGCTTCCAGCGTGTCTTTGAAATACTGCCACCGCACACTGTCCTCAGCGCCGAGAGCCGTCTTGTGAATCTCCGGGTGGGGAGGCTGGGCCGTTATGCCGCAAAGCACCACCGCCTCCACACGAAAAGCGTCGCTCGAGCGGAACACCGAACCCACATTATATAAGGAACGAACGTGATCGAGCACTACGACCAAGGGCAATTTATTGCTCTGGCGGAACTCCTCGACCGTAAGACGGTTCATCTCCTGCACCTTGAGTTTATCCATACGTAAGGACAATAATATGTTGATAACTGCTGATAATTGTCGATAACTCTCCACAAAGATACTATTTTTTTCAGTGAAAAGAGAGCCGGCTTCCTTTTATCACAAATTATTTTCTGCCAATCATACATATTTTCCGCCTTTATTGTATGCCATACTCCTAAAAAATTATTATCTTTGTGCTTATAAATACAATGTAGATAAGTAGGCAAAAAGAGGGTGTCGGCCCGCTCTGCTACAAACACATAAGGGCGACGGCCACTGATGATAAGTGAGAAATAAATTCTCTTCCCATATCAATAACTTCATACGCAAGAAAAAAGCCGGAAAGTTATCAGTATTATCGTCACGCAACACCCCCAACTACTTTCTATCTCTTATTTAAAAAAATAAATAAAATAATAGTTGTTACGTGATGAAAACTCAGTGGAAAGAAAAAGGATACGCCTGTGAACCCATTCCCGCCGGCACGGATCTGAAGGCCGAAATACGGCGAATGTGTGCCGAGAAGAACGCAGTCATCATGGCTCACTACTATACGCAGGCCGACGTACAAGCTATTGCCGACTTCGTAGGCGACTCGTTGGCGCTGGCGCAACAAGCGGCCAAAACCGATGCAGCGATTATAGTAATGTGCGGTGTTCACTTTATGGGCGAGACCAACAAGATACTATGTCCCGACAAAAAGGTGCTGGTGCCCGACCTCACGGCTACTTGCTCGCTGGCCGAAAGCTGCCCGTCTGAGAACTTCGCCCGCTTTGTGGCCGAGCATCCGGGTCACACCGTCATCAGCTACGTGAACACGACCGCGGCCACAAAGGCCGTGACGGATGTGGTGGTTACCAGTGGCAACGCGCGGCAGATAGTGGAATCTTTCCCGAAGGAAACGCCCATGATTTTCGGTCCCGATAAGAATCTCGGTGGTTATATCAATAGTATTACGGGACGCAACATGCTGTTGTGGGACGGCGCTTGCCACGTTCATGAGCGCTTTTCGCCCGAGAAAATCCGTCAGCTGAAAGCACAGCACCCAGCTGCCAAAGTATTGGTGCACCCCGAATGTAAGGACACCGTGGTGGCGTTGGCCGATAAAGTGGGCAGCACAGCCGCGCTTCTCAAGTTCTGCACGAGCGATGATGCCCAGGAATTTATCGTGGCGACGGAGAGCGGAATTCTGTACGAAATGCAGCAGTCGTGCCCGGATAAGACCTTCATTCCCGCGCCTCCCGACGACGGGACGTGCGCTTGCAACGAGTGCAACTACATGAAGCTCATCACCATGGAAAAGCTTTACAACTGCCTGAAATACGAATGGCCGGAGATAGAGGTGGAGGCGTCGGTGGCGGAACGAGCCGTCAAGCCTATAGAAAAGATGTTAGAAATAAGTAAAAACCTCGGGCTTTGAACGAACAACTCCCTACGCTCATTTCCGACCTCGCCCTGATACTTATCATCGCGGGTGTGGTCACGGTGGTCTTCAAGCGCTTGAAGCAGCCGCTTGTCCTGGGCTACATTGTGGCCGGTTTTCTGGCTGGTCCTCACATGCCGTACATGCCCAGCATCAGCGACGAGGGCACGGTGCACGTGTGGAGTCAGATTGGAATCATCTTCCTGATGTTTTCCCTCGGTCTTGAATTCTCGTTCAAGAAGATACTGAAACTGGGCTTCAGTCCCATCCTGACGGCTTGTTTCATCATGGGCAGCATGATGTTGGTGGGTTTTGGCGTGGGGCATTTCTTGGGTTGGTCTAACATCAACAGCTGGTTCTTAGGAGGAATGCTGTCGATGTCGAGCACGACCATCATCTACAAAGCTTACAACGACTTAGGTTTGCTTAATAAACGCTTCGCCAGCCGCGTGATGTCGGTGCTCGTTTTAGAGGACATCTTGGGCATCGTGCTCATGGTAGTGCTCTCGGCCCTCGCGGCGAGCAACCATCTGAAAGGCGGCGAACTGCTCGGCGAACTCAGTAAACTGGGCTTCTTCCTGCTGTTGTGGTTCATCGTAGGTATGTGGATTATTCCCTTATTCCTTAGAAAAAACAGCGGATACATCAATAAGGAAACGCTCATGATAGTGAGCATCGGGCTTTGTTTCCTTATGGTCGTGATTGCCGACAAGGTGGGATACAGCCCGGCTCTCGGCGCTTTCATGATGGGAAGTATCTTGGCCGAGACCATCGAGGCCGAACGAATCGACGAGAGCATCAGCTCGGTGAAGGATTTGTTCGGCGCCATCTTCTTCGTTTCGGTGGGAATGATGGTGCAGCTCGACCAGTTGATGGAGCATTGGTGGCCTATCACGCTGCTCGTGGGAGCGGTACTTTTCGGCCAGATGATATTCGGAACGCTGGGCTATCTTCTGTTTGGCTCGTCGATAGGAGAAGCAATTCAGAGCGGATTCAGCATGACGCAGATAGGCGAATTTGCGTTCATCATCGCTCAGTTGGGCATATCTCTGGGCGTGACTGACGACTACTTGTATCCCGTGGTTGTGGCCGTCAGCATCATCACGACCTTTACCACGCCGCACATGATGAAGTTGAGCATGGCCATTCGCAATAGCATGCGGTCGGCCGTGGGCGCAAAACCGGCCCAGCCCAAAAAGAAAAACAGCGGCGTAAGTGCGCGCAACGTGACGGGTTTTGTTGAAGAACAAACTTTACAACTCACTACGAAAACGGCGTGGCACGAGCTTCTCAAGTCCATTGCCTTGGTACTCGTCATATACGGCACGCTTACGATTGCCGTCATCGAACTGTTGTTTGTGTCCATGCTGCTGGTTCTTCGCGAGTGGTTGGGCCATTGGGCGGGCAATGCCGTCTGCGGAATAGTGGTTTTGATAATGGTGTCGGTGTTCATTCGTCCTATTGTAATGAAGAAGAAGAACAGCATCGAGGCCAAGTTCCTGCGGTCGCAGGGAAGGATTCACTGTGTGCTGTTGCAATTTATCTTTGCACTTCGCATCGCATTGATAACGTGCGTGGTGTACTTTTTCCTTAATTATCTTTCTCCCTACCGCTGGTATTGGCACATCGTCGCCTCGGTGATTATAGTCTTTCTTATTATTCGTTCGCGCTGGATACAGTGGATGAGCATTCGTTTGGAGCGCATCTTCCTCGGCAATCTTCGGAGTAGGGAGCAACTGTTGCCTGCGGAGGACGGTGCTCCCGCCTATGCACGTCGCCTTCGGGGACGCGACTTACACATCGCACAACTCACGTTGCCCGACGACAGTTCTTGGGTCGGAAAGACCTTGGCGCAACTACGTATAGGTGGTAAAAATGCCGTACATGTGACGGCGATAATCAGAAAACATCGCCGCCTCAATATTCCGGGTGGCGACACCTTACTGCTTCCCGCCGACATCATAGAAGTAGTGGGCGACGACGACAGCATTGAGCAAGTGGCCGTTCGTATGGACGTGGAGCGCACCGAACTGGCGCAAACCGACGAACAGATGCAGTTGCAGCAGTTCGTGGTAGGGAAAAATTCGCCTATGGTGGGCATGCTCATCAAGCAAAGCGGCATAAGAGACAAGCATCGTTGTATGGTAGTAGGCTTCGAAGACTCCGATGGCGGACTGACCATCGCAAGCGCCGACCGCATGATAGAAGCGGGCGACAAGCTCTGGTTGGCGGGAGTGGCCGATAAACTCGAAAAGATGAAAGTGATGCTCGACTGCGACGGCGAGTGAAGTTTTTGCGGACAACTAATTTATTTCCATCCGACACCCCATTTCAGACATAAGGAAGAATGAGGTCAGACATGCTATTGTTTCGCCTCACACATAAGGACGTCTCGCCTCAGACGTAAGCATGTCTCGCTTTGGGCGTAAGTATGTTTGAATCCCCTCGTCCCGTCGCGGGCAATAAAGAAGGGCAGTGAACTTCACAGCTCACTACCCCCCAAACTAAACCTTAACTATGAAAAAATCTATTTCATTCGTTGCAAAATTGCGTATTTATCGTGAGAAAACAAAATATATTA
>JABUUA010000116.1:6528-15393 GCA_021443405.1 Bacteroidaceae bacterium | reverse complement strand
CCACCAGTCATCCTCGCGATGAAAATCCGGCATCTCAATCCCCGGCAGATGATAAGTTATGTTTCGTGTCACGACGATATGTGTCTGGCCGACCGTCTGAAGGCCACGCTTCCTCGCAGCACGAAGCAGGAGCGTGCCAAGTTGCACAAGATGGCGCTCACGGCCGTGTTTGCCAGCAGGGGCATTCCTTTCCTCTGGTGCGGCGACGAGTTGATGCGCGACCGCAAGGGCGTGCACAACTGTTACCAGTCGCCTGACTCGGTGAATGCCATTCCTTGGAAGCTGAAGGTCGAGAATCGCGACGTGTTCGACTACGTGTGCCAGCTCATCCAGTTGCGCAAGGCCACCCACTGGAGTCAGTTCCCCGTTCGTTTCCTACCCGTAGCCAAGTCGTGTGTGATGGCATCGCAACATGGCGACGACTACATCGTGGTGCTCAACAGCAACCGTTCCGCCGTAGCACAACAGTTGCCCGAAGGCGAGTGGAAGCCCGTGCTCACCACGGCAAAGTTGCCCGCTACCGTCCGCAAGAAACTGAAGCTCCCCGCTCGCAGCGCGACGATACTGCAGCGAGTGAGCGCCGAATAATCCCTTTCGCCCCGTGTTCTTTCGTTTTTCGGTATAAAACATTTAGTTCCGATGAAGCAAATCGTTATGATACTTTCCCTTCTGCTTTCCACCCTCGGCCTGCAAGCCAAGGGGAAAGCACTGATTGACCAGGTAGAGCCAGCCTTTTGGTTCTGCGGCATGAAGCAGCCGTCGTTGCAGTTGATGGTGTACGGCGCAGGTATTCGCGACGCGCAAGTGGCGCTGGACAGTTATGCAGGCGTTCATCTACAGCAGGTTGTGCCTCTCGAGTCGCCCAACTATCTGTTGGTGTATTTGCAAGTGGAGCCCTCGGCCCAACCCGGTACGCTACGACTCACTTTCTCGCTGGGCAAGCGCAAACAGGTGGTGAACTACGAGTTGCGCCAGCGTGACCGCCGTCCTGAGACGCGCACAAGTTTCACGGCCCACGACGTGCTCTACATGCTGATGCCCGACCGCTTCAGTTCGGGCAGGGACGTGGCCGCCTCGCAGAAAGGCTTGCATCCTTATAAAGTGGACCGTAGCGAGCCCTCGCTTCGCCACGGTGGCGACCTTGAAGGCATCCGTCAGCATCTCGACTACTTCAATGAGTTGGGCGTGACGGCCCTGTGGGTGACGCCTGTGTTGGAGAACAATTCGCCCGACCGCGACCGCCAGTCCACCTATCATGGCTATGCCACGACGAACTATTACCGCGTGGACCCGCGCTTCGGCACCAATGCAGAATACCGCCAGCTCATCGACGAATGTCACCAGCATGGCTTGAAGTTCGTGATGGACATGATTTTCAATCACACCGGTTACGAGCATCCGTGGAACCTCGACCGCCCTTCCGGCGACTGGTTCAATGTGCCGCATGACAGAAGTTATCAGCAGACCAGCTATAAGCTCACGCCGGTGCTTGACCCCTATGCCAGCGATGTGGACCGGTCGGAGACCGTGGACGGATGGTTTGTGCCCACGATGCCCGACCTCAACCAGCGCAATCCTCACGTAATGCGCTACCTGATACAGAACTCTAAGTGGTGGATAGAAACCGCCGGCATCGACGGAATCCGCATGGATACTTACCCGTATGCCGACCGTCGCGCCATGGCTGACTGGATGGAGGAACTGTTGCAGGAATATCCCCACTTCAATGTGGTGGGCGAGACGTGGGTGACCGAACCTGCCTACACGAGCACGTGGCAGACGGGCAGTCCCAACAGCACCATCGACAGTCACCTGCCCACAGTGATGGATTTCGCCTTCTTCGACCGCCTCACGCAGGCGGCGGGAGAGGAGACCGACGCTTGGTGGGAAGGGCTGAACCGCATTTACAATTCGTTTGTTTACGACTATCTTTATCCCGACCCGACGCATGTGATGGCCTTCATCGAGAACCACGATACCGACCGTTTCCTAAAGAACGGTCACGACGTGCCCATGCTGAAGCAGGCCCTCACGCTGTTGCTTACCACGCGACGCATTCCTCAACTGTACTACGGCACAGAGATTCTGATGGGCGGCACCAAGGAAGTGACCGACGGCAACGTGCGCAAGGACTTCCCCGGCGGCTGGGCCGGCGATGCGCGCAACGCATTTAGTAAGGACGGGCGCACGCGCGAGGAGCAGCAGATGTTTGCGTGGCTCTCGCGATTGCTCCACTGGCGTCGTGACAGCAAGGCCGTCACTGAGGGTTCGATGAAGCATTTCTGCCCCGTGAACGGTTGTTACGTCTATGCCCGTCAGCAGGCCGACGAGACGGTGTTGGTGATTCTCAACGGCACAACGAAGACCGCCACGCTCCCCTTGGCTCGCTTTGCCGAGGTGATAGGCAACTGCCGGCAGGCCACCGATGTGACAACGGGTCGCAGCGTCTCGCTCACGGGAACACTCGAACTGGCTCCGCGCGAATCGCTGGTGTTGCCGTTGCAATGAACACTATAAATCCTTAGTAAATAACTCAGAATTCCCAATCATGGACAAGATAGCATTAAAACCTAATCTCTCTTTCTGGCAGTTGTTCAATCTCTCGTTCGGTTTCTTCGGCGTACAGATTGCTTATGCCTTGCAGAGCGCCAACGTGTCGCGCATCTTTGCCACCCTCGGCGCCGACCCTCATTCACTGAGCTTCTTCTGGATATTGCCTCCGCTCATGGGCATGATTGTGCAGCCCATCGTGGGCATTTGCTCCGACCGCACTTGGACGCGCTGGGGCCGTCGCATCCCTTATCTGTTAGTGGGAGCGTTGGTGGCGGTGGCCGTGATGGCCATGCTGCCCAACGCCGGTAGTCTGGACCTCACGACGCAAGTGGTGCTGTGGGGCTTCACGGGGACCATGCTCTTCGGCTTGTTGTCGCTCATGTTCCTCGACACGAGTCTCAACATGGCCATGCAACCCTTCAAGATGCTTGTGGGCGACATGGTGAACGAGGAGCAGAAGACCAAGGCCTATAGTCTGCAGTCCTTCCTTTGCAACGCTGGTTCGGTGGTGGGATTCCTCTTCCCTTACATCCTTACTTATCTGGGCGTTCAAAACGAGGCACCCAAAGGAGTTGTACCCAATTCCGTCATCTTCAGTTTCTATGTCGGTGCCGCCATTCTCATCCTCTGCGTGCTCTACACTGTGGCACGTGTGCGTGAGTGGAATCCCGACGATTATGCTCGATACAATCCGGTGGCGGCCAAGACCGACGAACCGACGGCGGGCGAGGAGAAGAATCCCGGATTGCTGACCCTGCTGTCCAACGCTCCTTCGGCTTTCTGGACCGTGGGCGTGGTACAGTTTTTCTGCTGGGCCGCCTTCCTTTTCATGTGGAGCTACACCAACGGCACCATTGCCACCTTGGTCTTTGACACACCGGTGAAGGACGGACTTCTCGATACGTCGAGTGTGGCTTACCAACAAGCCGGCAACTGGGTGGGCGTGCTCTATGGCGTTCAGGCCATGGGCAGTGTGGCGTGGGCCACCATCATTCCTTATCTGCCCGGGCGGAAGTTGGCCTATGCGCTGAGTCTCGTGCTCGGCGGTCTTGGCTTCGTGGGCACTTCGCTGGTGCACGACCCCTACATCATGTTCCTTCCCTTCCTGCTCATCGGTTGCGGATGGGCTGCCATGCTGGCCCTTCCCTTCACGTTGCTGACCAATGCCCTCGCAGGTCGCGGCCACATGGGTACTTACCTGGGTTTATTCAACTGCACCATATGCCTGCCTCAGATTGTGGCTGCCGTGCTGGGCGGTCAGCTTCTGCATCTGCTTCCGCTCGGAGCCAATGGTGCTCCCAACGAACCGCTGATGATAGTGGCAGCGGGTGTGCTTCTGCTGTGTGGCGCCGTGTCAGTGGCGTTTGTGCGGGAACATAACTAAGCAACATCGCCAATGCCAAAGGGACTCCGTGAGCGGAGTCCTTTTTTTCGCAATTATTGCTGTCCGGTAAAACTTTTTTGATGGCATAAATTTAGGGCTGACACTTCTGANTTACTGGGCTTCGGGGCGACGAATTGTGCTGTTTTGAGTTTTACCGGACAGCAATATTTCGCAATTTGCAACTAACCATGTTTCTTCGCGTTGGCAGAATAGAGGAGAATGGGTGCGGGGTGCCGTTGTTAAGTTCTTGCGTTTGTTCGAGCGTCCTATACGTATATATATACATAAAACCATGTTCTAACGCTCGCGAGCAAGCAAGCAGAGAAGACAAAAAAGCCCCTCCTTGACCAAGGAGGGGTTACGGGAGGGGCTTTTCTGTAATTAGTTTCTTGTGGTAGCTGAGTAATTGATCTTCAGTGCCCAAGACTTACGCAGCACTTCCTTCACATCGGTAATCTTACCCATGGGAGTATTGCGGTCGGCCTTAATCGACACTACCTGGGCGGTCTGGTCTGACATAGACTGACGCTCCTGATAGATGAAGTCCATTACTTCGCTAGGCTCAGCAAAACGGTCGTTCAACTGAATACGCGTTCCACTACCATACTGTGCACGCAACTGGTCGGTTGGAGGACCGATGTAGATGAATGACACAGCAGACTTTTTCTCCAGCTTTGTGAGTTCTGTTCCCTGAGGTATCACGAACTTAACCTTGAGCGTTACCTCACGCATGGTGGTTACCATCATGAAGAAGAACAAGATCGTGAAAATCAGGTCGGGCAGAGATGAGGTGTTCATCTCCGGCATTTCGCGACTTCCTTTTTTGCTCATGATTAGTTGTATTTTTTAGGTTCAGCCTCAGAAATATTCTGGGGATAATAGGCACGGACGGCAACTTTCTGCTCATCGCTGAGGGCAGAGTACTCACGACCGCCAAACTTCTGCTTCGAGAGATCGTCACGCAACTCGTTGTAAGCTGCCACCAACTCGTTCTGCACATAGAAGTAAATCCAGTAGGGCGTGTCGGGCGCGGTCTGCACCGAGATGACGTGCTTGTCGGTAACGAAGCACTGGCCGAGGCCTTCGATGAACTTGGCGTGCTTCTCGGGGAAGTGCGGAAGGTTCTGCTCGTTCTTCACGAACTCCTTGGCGCGGTTTCTCAACTCTGCGACGTTGTTGAGGAATTCACTGCTACCGCCGTCCTTCACCCACACTTGTCCTTGTGAGTTCAAGCGCACTTCCATTACGTTGCGTTCCTTAATCTTCATCTCCTGCTTCACATCCTCATTTTCTGGTGGCTTGGGCAAGCGGCGCTCCAGTCCCTTGTCGGTATCCATCGAGGTGGTAATCAGGAAGAAGATAAGCAGCATGAAAGAGATGTCCGCCGTTGAACTGGTGTTCAAACCAGGAACTTTCTTTTTCTTCTTTCCCATAATCTCTAATTCTAATTAGGTTGGGTTATTTAGTAGCACTTTTGGTGAGTACACCGGTAGCGGCAACGACAACAGCGATGGCTGAAGCGGCGGCGAGGATGTAGATAGACCAGATGAAGGCGTCAACGAGGGTTACCATATAGCCAGGGGTGAACACACCGCTGGTGGTGGTGAAATCCTCTTCACCGATACCGAGGACTGCGCCTACGACCAATGAGATGATGGTCAGGATGCTGGTGAAGATGATAATCTTCTTACCAGGGATGCCTGTGGTCTTCTTCTCGTCAGCGCCAGCTGAGTTCTGAGCACTGCGGACTACGCTCCAAATCACCAGGCCAGCGGTGGCGAACACCATGAGATACTGGAAGATGAGGAAGGGGCTGGTGAATACGGGCACGCTCTTGTCGCCTTCCTGCTCCCAAGGCAGCAAGAAGAACAAAAGGAGCATCAGCACCGTAAGTCCTGAAGCAATGTACAGGGCAAGGTTAGATATCTTTTGTAGTTTCATTATTGTCTCTCCTAATTAAAAAGGTGAGTGAATTAAAAGGTGATTTCTCGCTTACTTCTGGCACTTGGGTGACTTCACGCACATAACCAAGAGCTCCTGAGCAGCCTCTTCCATGTTGGCGGTCAGTGACTCAATCTGGCCGAGGATGAAGTTGTAGAACAACTGCAGAACCAATGCAACGATAATACCGAAGATGGTGGTAATCAAAGCCACCTTCATACCGCCGGCAACCACAGTGGGAGAAATATCACCAGCCTTCTCAATGGTATCGAAGGCCATCACCATACCGATCACAGTACCCAAGAATCCGAGTGAGGGAGCTGAAGCGATGAAGAAGGTAATCCAAGAGCAGTGCTGCTCGAGGTAAGAACCCTGAACCTCAGCCTCGGTGTTGATGGTGCGCTCGATGGTGGCGATGTCGTTCTGCTCCTTACTGTTCAGGCACTCAAGAGCCTTGCCAGAGATGCGGGCAACGGGGCCGCGAGTATCGGCGCAAAGCTTGATAGCGTCCTCAACCTTGTCGGCAGCAACCAGATCAGCCAAGTCAGCAGTGAACTTGCGGGTGTTCACTTGAGCCAAGGTCAGATAAATAACGCGCTCGATGCAGAAAGCGAGACCCAGAACCAGGGCCAGAGCAACCAATGACATGAAGCCGGCGTCACCCTCGATGAACTTGGTCTTCAAAACCTTGTGCAAGCTTTCGCTCTCTTCCTCCACTACGGGAGCAGCCTCTTCAGCAGCAGCCTCAGCAACAGCGGTGTCGGCGGCAGCAGTGTCAACAGCAGCGGTGTCAGCGGCTTCAACAGCCTCGGCAGTAGCCTCGTCCTGAGCCATTACAGAAGAAGTTGCGGCAAATGAGCAAGCAGCAACCAATGCAACAATTGCAAATAACTTTTTCATTGTTCTTTTAGTTTTAGTTAATTTGTTATTATTTGTTTCTTGTATTATTATCATTTTTCACGCTTTCGACTTAAATCATGTGCAAGTTACAAAAAAAATGCGACCTACACACTATTTTGATTACAAAAATAATCTTTTTTTCTGTAAATGCACCTTATTATAATAAAAAAGAATCGTAAAAACGTTAAAAAAGTCCTTTCAAGCGAGGGAAAACACGCTCGGCCGTGGCCGTGGTCACCATTTCCACTTCTTCCACACTTTTGCCCAACACGTCGGCCAGTTTGCGAAGTACGTCGGCCACGAACGCCGACTCGTTGCGCTGTCCCCGATGGGGAACGGGGGCCAGATAGGGGCAGTCGGTCTCCAGCACCAGGCGGTCGAGAGGGACAGACCGAACCACCTCGGGCAGCGGACTCTTTTTGAACGTGAGCACTCCGCCGATGCCGAGCACGAAGCCGTCGAACTGGAGCAGTTCTTTCGCCTCCTCAACGGAGCCGCCGAAGCAGTGGAACACGCCCGTGAGACCCTCGTCGTGGTGACGTTTCATCGCCTCGACGATTTCCCGCTGTGCCTTGCGGGCGTGAATCACGAGCGGCAGACGCAGGTCGCGCGCCCAGCAGATTTGTTGTTCGAAGGCCTCGAACTGCTCCTTGCGGAACGTCTCGTCCCAGTAGAAATCAAGGCCCACCTCGCCCACGGCAATATAGGGAGGATCGGGCGCCGTCAGCAGAGACTGCATGGCGTCCAGCGTGTCTTGGAAGTCCGACTTCACGTCCTCGGGGTGCAGTCCCATCATCGGATGGCAGTAGCCGGGGTATTGTTCGCAGAGCCGGAGCATGGGGCCGATGGACTCGCGATTGATGTTGGGCAGCAGCAGATGCTCCACACCAGCCTGACGGGCGCGCTCGATGGCGTCGTCGCGGTCGGCGTCGAACTCGGGTTCGTACAGATGACTGTGGGTGTCTATCACGGGAGGGAGGGGAATTCGTCGGGACGTGCAGGACCACACATGCCCACGTAAGGACTCACACATCGTATTGTGTCAGCCTACACGTACCGACGTGTCACAAAATTTATACGTTTCTACCCAGCAGACTCTCGGCGAATTGCCAGAGTTCCGCCTTCACATCGGCGGGCAATGCTACGCGGGCAAGCGTTTTCTCGGCCTCGGAATAGTAACTGTTTATCTTGTCCTGCGCCAGTGCGGGAATGCCGATTTCGGTGTAGAGACGTGTGACAGCGGCAATCTTTTCCTCGGGATTGTAGTCCGTGGCGCCAATCCACCGCTCCAGCTCGGCGCGTTGCGCGGCGTCGGCACGCAGGAAAGCGTTGATGAGCATGTAGGTCTTCTTGTTGCAAAGAATGTCGCCGCCAATCTTCTTACCGAAGGTCTTGAAGTCGCCGTACACGTCGAGATAGTCATCCTGCAACTGGAAGGCAAGACCGATTTTCTCGCCGAACTCATACAGTGACTCGGCGTCGGCCGCAGGGGCGTCGGCCAAGATGGCGCCGATTTTCAGTGCACAGGCCAGCAGCACGGAAGTCTTGAGGCGAATCATCTCGATGTATTCCGGTTCGGTCACGTCGTTGCGCGTCTCGAACTCTATGTCGTACTGCTGTCCCTCGCCTATCTCCAGCGCGGTCTCGGTGAAGAGCTCCATCACGGCTGGCAGGTGCTTGGCGTCGCACTGCGCCATTCGTTGATAGGCAAGCACGAGCATGGAGTCGCCGCTCAGAATGGCGGTGTTGTCGTCCCACACCTTGTGGACGGTGGGCTTGCCGCGGCGCACATCGGCGCGATCCATGAGGTCGTCGTGCAGCAGCGTGTAGTTATGGTAGGTCTCGAGTCCCAGTGCCGGCATCATGATGGTCTCGGGGTGTTCCTTATACAGATTGTAGACCATGAGCATCAGCACGGGGCGAATGCGCTTGCCTCCCAGCGAGAGCACATACTTCACGGGGTCATAAAGACCTGCGGGTTTGCGGTCGTAGGGCAGCGAAGCCAAGGCCGCATTGACGAGAGAAAGAGTTTCGTTGAAAGTGAGCATAAGCATGAACACATTAAAAAAGGCTGCCCGCGGGCAGCC
>JABUUA010000116.1:0-4391 GCA_021443405.1 Bacteroidaceae bacterium | reverse complement strand
TCGACGCCACCTGTCCCGTGGTGCTTCACTTGCAAGAGCGCATCAAGAAAGAGTACGACGCCGACCCCGAGCACCGGAAACAAATCGTCATCTACGGCAAGAACGGCCACGCCGAAGTGCTCGGACTGGTGGGACAGACCGAAGGAACGGCCATCGTGATTGAGCGTCCCGAGGACATCGACCAACTGGACTTCTCGCGCGACATCAGTCTCTATTCCCAGACCACCAAGTCACTGGACGGCTTCCACCGCATCGTGGAATACATCCAGCAGCACATCAGTCCCGACGCCACCTTCATGTACTACGACACCATCTGCAGAAACGTGTCGAACCGTCTGCAGAAAATCAGCGAGTTTGCTGCGGAACACGACGTGGTTCTCTTTGTGTGCGGCCGCAAGAGCAGTAACGGACGGGTGCTCTACAACGAGTGTCTCAAGCGCAATCCCCGCTGTTATATGATAGAAGCAGCCAGCGAGGTGGACCTCAACTGGCTGCTTGACTGTAATTCTGTGGGTATCTGTGGCGCGACGAGCACGCCGAAATGGCTAATGGAGGAGTGCAAAATACGTATCGAGGAGCTCCTTGGCAGCCACGAATGACGTCTTCTTGCCATCCAGCACACCGCGCTCCTCGGCCGTCATCCTCTCTACGATAGTGGGATTTTCATAGAAACTTTGGCGCAACTGCTCGTTGATGGTCTCGTACATCCAGTACTTGGCCTGCTCGTTGCGTCGGTAGGCGAAGTAGCCGTTGTCCTTGACAAAGGCGAAGTACTCATAGACCATGTCCCAGATTTCCTTGATGCCCAGTCCGTAGAAACCACTGTACGTGAGCACCTTTGGCAGCCAGCCGCTCTCGGGTTTCGGGAAGAAATGCAGGGCGTTGCGGAAACTCGTCGCGGCCATCTGGCACTTCTCCACGTTGTTACCGTCGCATTTGTTGATGACGATGCCGTCGGCCATCTCCATGATGCCGCGCTTGATGCCTTGCAGTTCATCGCCCGTGCCGGCCAACTGAATCAGCAAGAAGAAGTCCACCATCGAGTGACAGGCGGTCTCGCTCTGGCCCACGCCCACGGTCTCCACAAAGATTTTGTCGTAGCCCGCCGCCTCGCAGAGCACGATGGTCTCGCGTGTCTTGCGCGCCACACCGCCCAGACTGCCGGCCGAGGGGCTGGGACGAATGAACGAATCGGGGTGGACGGAGAGTTTCTCCATGCGCGTCTTGTCGCCCAGGATACTGCCTTTCGACCGTTCACTGCTGGGGTCGATGGCGAGCACGGCCAGTTTGCCGCCGTGTTCCTTCAGCACATGAATGCCAAATTCGTCGATGCTCGTGCTCTTGCCTGCGCCGGGCACACCGCTGATGCCGATGCGCACACTGTTGCCGCTGTAAGGCAGACACTTCTCGATGACCTCCTGCGCCATGGCGTGGTGGTCGGGATGCGTGCTCTCCACGAGCGTCACGGCCTGGCCCAGAATACTGGTGTCGCCTTTCAGTATGCCCTCTACATAATCGGCAGCCGACATTTTGCGGCGCGCGAAACGCTTGCGCTGCAAGTAGGGGTTGATGGTGGTGACAGGGCCTACTCCTTTGTTGACCGCCAGCCCTTTATACGCTTCATCGTTTTCTGGATGCTCCATTTTTCTGCACTTTTTGTTGCCTGTTGGTTCACAATGATGTTCAACACCGTCTTCGACTGACGGGGGTCGTCGCTGATGATGAGCACGCGGGGGCGGCCCTTGGTCTTGGGCAGCACCTTGGTATCGACGGTAATCTTCAGCTTGGCTGTGCCGTGGGGGGCAATCACGCGGTCGCTCAGACTGACGCCGATGGCGCGGTTCCACACCTGCACGGTGCTCACGGTCAGCGGTTCCTCACCTATATTCGTTAGGTTCAGCACCTTCACGAGTTTCTTCTTGTTATCTTGCGGCACGAAGGTCACTTCGTCGTCCAGCATCTCATCCGCGTCCATGAGCACGAGGTGGGGAGCGGTCGCCAGCTTCTCGGGAGTGAGGTCGCGGAAGGCGGGCAACAGCACGGCCGACACCACAATCTCGTTTTCATCGCACACGCGGTCGCCCAGACGGCGTGCCAGATATATGTTGGCCTGACTCAAACCATTGAGCAACAACTTGCTGCTGTCCAGCGTGAGGCGGATGCGGCCCGACTGTCCCTGCGGAATCACCTCGGGATAGTACTCGGCCGAGAGATAGGGGGGTAGGTGCATCAACTGCGGTGTGTAGGGGTAGTGCGAAAGGTTGGCCACCTGCAATTCAGCCACGGGCTTGTCGCCCTTGTGCACGTCGTCGAACTCTATCACGTTGGAACTCAACTTCAGGTCGCCCATATCCACGGGCAGGTCGCTGGTGAACACCGCCGGGGTCTCCACTACACGACCGTCGAATGACAGGTAGAAAGGTTCCTCCTGCGCATTGGTATAGACGGCCAGTTCGCGGTAGAAGGTGCCCATCACCTTGGCGTCATAGACCGCCACTATCTGACCCGTGTTGCCGGGCAATAGGGAGCGCGTGGGCACATCGACCTTCACGCAGCCGCACGACGGGTGCACTTCCTTGATGATGAGATTGCTGTTGCCGGTATTGTGCACTGAGAACGTGACCGTTTTGGGTGTGTTGAACACGATTTCGCCCAAGCGCAGTTGCGAGGCTTCGGCCTTGAACTGCGGTTGAGCCACCGCCACGAGCGACGCTACGCAACCTATGATGATGCTTGCTATCTTTTTCATATTATCTGTTTCTGAAAGCACAAAGATAGCAAAAAGTTTTGGAAAAAACGAGCAATTAGGCGCTCAAGTTTCTCACGTCTTCCTTTTGTCAGGTTTCTTCCTTTGTTTCGATAATTCGACGTCACAAGGGCGATAAGCGTTGTCCTCAAAGTGACAAAATGTCAAATCGCGGGTCGCTCAGACAGATCGCAAAATAAAATTTCGGTCGGTCGCCCGCGTCTGTGCGATGTCTGTGTGGGTTATCAACCTTCTGTCAATTAGACGTTTGAAAATCTTTGACTGGAAAAATGTTCCGAAAAGTCCGGGGGAATCGGCAAAAACATGCGGTCGAATGAGCTCATTCGTCCAGATGAATCATCAATTTTTCTTAGAAGAATCGTCTAAGACATGTGCATGACTGGGTTCGGACCTCCGCAGAACCCACCTTTTGCCCTCCCGATGACGCAAGACAGTCATTGGGTCATTCTATTTCACTCATAATTTCGTCAGAAATTCGTCGGCAAAAAGAAAGCGAAGTTGCCATATCGCGTGCAGCGAGTAAGCAAAAGTGAACTTTGTGCGGCTGTGTGGTTGTCGGCACATAAGAACGCACAAACAAGCCAAGGAACATGCTTTACCTTCAGACAATTCATCGCACCAACGCCAGCGGCGCCACGCAGCGACGGAGACTATTTGTATTCCTCGCTGGTGGTGATGGTCTGCGTGTTGGCAGGGTCTTGGTCGGCCTTGCGGAACCAGTCGCTGTATTCTATGTAGTGGGCGGCATAGGTCTTGTTGAGGGCCTGCGCCTGCTCGGGGTCCACCTTTTTTATGAACTTGGCAGGCACACCGCCCCACAGTTCGCCGTCGCCAATCTGGGTGTTCGAGAGCACGAGCGCCCCGGCGGCCACGATGGCTCCCTTGCCCACCACGGCGTGGTCGAGCACCGTAGCGCCCATACCCACCAAAGCACCGTCCTTCACCTCGCAGCCGTGCAGCGTCACGCTGTGGCCGATGGTCACGTCGTCGCCCAAGATGCAGGGCGCCTTACCGTTGAGTGTGTGGATGCACGAGCAGTCCTGCACGTTGGTGCGGTTGCCTATCTTGATGAAGTGCACGTCGCCGCGCAGCACAGCATTGAACCAGACGGTGCAGTCGTCGCCCATCTCCACATCGCCCACTATCACAGCTCCTTCCGAGAAGTAGCAGTGCTTGCCGAAGCGAGGAGCAGGCATCCCCGCCAATTTTTTAATGATTGCCATTGTATCTTCGTAACGTCGTTGGTTGCTAATCTACAGAGAACGCGGGCGGCGAAACGGGCGAACAACGGCCCCGAGACCGCGCCCGCGCGATCTGATTACAAAGGTAAGGCTTTTTCAGCGATTCCTCAAAGCATTTGCATAAAAAGATGAAACTACGACAGACATTCGGGCGACCTAAAACAATAGTAAGGTCGCGCGCACGTGATTCAAAAGGATTCCACCCGGTATTATTTCGCAGCGTCCTCCTCTATCGCATAAGTAATGTCGCACGAACCGAGCAAAGGCGACGAGAACTGCACGGTCACCGGTCCGGACTTGCTGCCGTTCTGGATGTAAGCCAAGAGGCGTCCGTTGTGGGCGCGCTGATGATTGTCGCGATAGTTGCCCATGTCCGTGTTGTC
>JABUUA010000115.1:3521-8340 GCA_021443405.1 Bacteroidaceae bacterium | reverse complement strand
GTCATCGTGTCCGACGGCCTTAAGAACGTAACCGCCGGTTCCGACGCGTTGGCAATCCGCCGCGGCATTGAGTCGTTCAGCGGCGTCGATCGTCGTTTCGACTTCCACGTCCGCCGCAGCGATAAGGTATATTTGAGTGATTACGCCCACCATCCTGAGGAGATTCGTCAGAGCGTGCTCAGCGTGAAAAAACTCTACGAGGGCCGTCACGTCAAGGTCATCTTCCAACCCCACCTCTACACCCGCACCCGCGATTTTTACCGTGAGTTTGCCGAGGCCTTGTCGCTGGTGGACGACGTCGTCATCGTGGACATCTACCCGGCCCGCGAACTGCCCATCCCCGGCGTGACCAGTCGAATCATCTACGACGAACTTCGCCCCGACATGCAGAAACGCATGTGCAGCAAGGACGAGATACTGGACATCGTTCGCGAGGGTGACTTCGACGTATTGGTTACCTTAGGAGCGGGCGACATCGACAACTATGCCGACGAAATAACCGCCATACTGAATAATTAGTAATGAAATCCATCATCAAGATTCTGCTCATTCTGGGCGTGACAGCCTACCTCGGGTATGCAGTGTTCCAGCTCTGCAAACCCGCGGACGACCTTTTGTGCACCGGCGTGACCGTGCAACTGGCCGACACCACCGACACGCACCTCATCGACGAGGAGGGGGTCATCAATCTGCTACGCCAGAAAAAAATAATTCCCGAAGGCAATCCGTTCTCATCCATCGACATGGCTGCAATCGACAGCCTGCTCACCACGTCGCCCTACATCGCGTCGGCACACTGCAACTCCACGCCGTCGGGTTACCTGAACATCGACGTCGAGCTGTGTCATCCCATACTCCATGTCATCCCCGACAACGGCAGTGAGTTCCTGTTAGGCCGCAACGGAGAAATCATGCCTGTGGGAGGTGTCGTCAATAACCTGTGCATCGTTACGGGGAAAGTAGGCAAGAAGTTTGCTTCCGAGCAGTTGCTGGAGTTGGGTAACTTCCTGCTCGACGACGACTACTGGAGGTTGCAGGCAGAGCAAGTCGTGGTGACCTCGAAAGGACATGTGGAAATCGTCCCCCGCATCAGCGGACACATCATCCAACTCGGCCGTCCAACCGGCGTGGAGGAAAAGTTAGGACGCGTGCGCACCTTCTACGAACAAGGCATGCCAAAGGCTGGTTGGAACATCTACAAAACCATCAACGCCGCCTACAAAGACCAAATCATCTGTACGAAATAACAAATAAAAAGAGAATATACTATGGCAACAGACAAGGACATTATCGTCGCGCTCGAGTTTGGCAGTTCAGCCATCCGAGGCATCGCAGGCAACCGCTTGCCCGACGGCTCGCTGGAAATCCTCGCTCTCGAACACGAAAAGACAGGCAGTGACACCATACTGCGTGGCGTAATCTTCAACATCGACAAGACGACGCAAGCCATCAACAACATCATCTCACGGATGAACCAGAAGCTCGGTCGCACCATTGTACGCGCGTACGTCAGCATCGGCGGACAGTCGCTCCGCACCGAAAAGAACTTTATCAACCGCGGCCTGGAAGCCATGGTAAAGGTGACCCCCGAGATTGTGGACACGCTGATGGACAGCAATCGCAGCACACAATACCCCGACTCGGTAATCTTGGAAGCGCTGGTGCAGGAATATTTCCTCGCAGGACGCACGGTCACCGACCCCGTTGGCATTCAATGCAACATTCTGGAGGCGCACTTCATCAACGTGATTGCCCGCCAAGTGCTCAAGGCCAACCTGGAGAAATGTATGAAGATGGCAGGCATCGAGATTCTCGACTTCAAGATTTCGCCCCTCGTTCTTGCCAATTCACTGCTGACTGAAAACGAGAAACGCTCGGGTTGCGCCCTCGTTGACTTCGGTGCAGCCACCACCACCGTGTCGGTTTACACGGGCAACCAACTCCGCCAACTGGTGGTCATCCCCCTGGGAGGCGATTCCATCACGGAGGACCTGGCCAAGAGTCAGACTATAGAAAAGGAGGAGGCCGAGAACCTGAAGCGCAAGCACGGCATTGCCTATGTGCCCAGCGACAACGATGCTCCGCGCACCTACCCCATCAGCACCGACCGCAGCATCAACGAGAACGAGCTGCAGAACATCATCGGCGCCCGTCAGGAGGAAATCATACTGAACGTGTGGGAGCAAATCAAGCACATGAGCGACAAACTGCTCTCGGGCATCATCATCATGGGCGGCGCGGCACAACTTAAAGACATGGTGGAAGCCATCAAGCATTTCACCAAGGTGGATAACGTGAAGATTGCCAAATCGCTCATCACCACCGCCAAGGTAGCTCCCGGCGTCATGACTCCCCAAGGCATCAGCATTGACACGTTGCTGGCCATCCTCAAGGAAGGCGAGACCGACTGCACGGCAGAAACCGTTGCGGAAGAACAGGAAAGCGACGAAAACACCATGGTGACCGACCCCACTCCCGACAATACCGCCGACGATGCGGAAACGACGCCGGACGACGAGACGGAGGAAGAACCGAAAGAACAGAAGGAGGGCTTGCTGAAGAAATGGTTCAAAAAAATACAAGCCAGCCTGGAAGAAGGAGACGAAGACTAACTCACTAAAAACACGATACGATTATGAGCGAAAACAATATAATGGACAACGGAATTCAGTTTGCTGGATTCGTCACCAACAGTAGCAGCCCCAACATCATCAAGGTCATCGGTGTAGGCGGTGGCGGCGGCAACGCCGTGGACCACATGTACCGCGAAGGCATCCACGACGTCAGCTACGTGGTGTGCAACACAGACCGCAAAGCGCTTGAAAAGAGTCCCGTCCCCAACAAACTGCAACTCGGCAAGGACGGACTGGGAGCTGGCAACCGTCCCGCCAAGGGCCGCGAAGAAGCAGAAAACAGCATCGACGATATCCGCAACATGCTCAGCGACAGCACGAAGATGGTCTTCATCACTGCCGGCATGGGAGGCGGCACCGGCACGGGTGCTGCACCCGTCATCGCCCGCTGCGCCAAGGAGATGGGAATCCTCACCATCGCCATCGTCACCATTCCCTTCATGTTCGAGGGCAACAAGAAGATTGACCAAGCGCTCGACGGCGTCGAGGAAATCTACAAGCATGTGGACGCTATGCTGGTCATCAACAACGAGCGCCTTCGCGAGATTTACCCCGAGCTGTCGTTCCTCAATGCTTACTCTTGCGCCAACGACACCCTGACCATCGCGGCCAAGGGCATCGCCGAAATCATCACCATGCGCGGCATCATGAACCTCGACTTCCGCGACGTCACCACCACACTGCAAGACAGTGGCGTAGCACTCATGAGTACAGGCTACGGCGAGGGCGAGAACCGTCTGACCAAAGCCATCAGAGAGGCCATCAACTCACCTTTGCTCAACAACAACGACATCTTCAACTCGCAGCGCCTGCTCATCAGCATCAACTTCAGTTCACAAGACGAGACCACGGCACTCTCCATGGAGGAAATCAACGAGGTGCACGACTTCATGAAAAAGTTCGGCTCCGACATGGACACCAAATTCGGCATCGCCGTGGACGACACCTTGGGTGAGAAGATTAAGGTCACCATCCTGGCTTCCGGATTCGGACTGCACGACGTGCCCGGCATGGCAGAGAAAATGGAGAAAAAGGACGAGGAGGCCGACGAACTCGAAGAGGAGAAGGCTATCCGTCGCAGCAACTTCTACGGCAAAGAGAAGGACAAACCCGTGAGAGCCCGCCGCTACATCTACCTGTTCTCACCCAGCGACCTCGACAACGACGACATCATCTCAATGGTCGAGGCCACGCCCACCTACAAGCGAACGAAAGAGGAACTGAACGAGATTCACAAGAAGGTCAGCAACGTGGAAGCCGCTCCCGCGGAGAACACAGAGGCCAGTTCGCAGATTATTTTCTAAACAAAACAACCCATAAACCCCGACAACTATGCTTTTCGACGATATCAGCAAAGACATCGTGGCCGCTATGAAGGCCAAGGATAAAGTGCGTCTCGACGCCCTTCGCAACATCAAAAAATACTTTCTCGAGGCAAAGACCGCGCCCGGCGCACCCGAGTTCACCGACGAGGTGGGTCTGAAGATTATAGCCAAGATGGCAAAACAAGGTAAGGACGCTGCCGAAATCTTCGCGCAGCAGAATCGTCCCGACCTGGCCGAAGGCGAACTGGCCCAAGTGGCTGTCCTCGAGGAATACCTTCCCAAGCAGCTCACTCCCGAAGAACTGCGTGCCGCCTTGCAGACCATCATCGCCGAGGTGGGAGCCACCAGCGCCAAGGACATGGGCCGCGTGATGGGCACCGCCACCAAGCAACTAGCTGGCAAGGCCGAGGGTCGCGCCATCAGCGCGATGGTGCAAGAGTTGCTCGCGTAACCACGCCCTCCCCATTCCGAAGGAGCCTGCACCCGCGGGCTCCTCTGACCGCACCTGCGCAACCACGCAGTTTCTCCCGCGCGCCCATCAAGCACCAGCCAGTGGGTACGGGAGTATTCGACGCAGAAACTCTGAACCCAAATCGATTATTAGAATTCGCTGTGAAACGAAAGGTAGAGAGAGAAATAGCATGGAGAGAATGGAGGGCCCTTCTTTCCCTTCTCTACCAGCAGATGAAAGTATGCGAAAAGTCCGTTAGACGCTCTAATGACCGACTTGGGTTTAGCACTTATACTTTACTTTACAATTTCAAGCTTCTGTATCAGGTGACGCCTCATCTCCATCTCTCAACTCTCACAAAAAATAATGAGACCCCCTGCTGATGAAGTGAGAAGAGAAAAGTGAATTTT
>JABUUA010000115.1:1739-3438 GCA_021443405.1 Bacteroidaceae bacterium | reverse complement strand
TAATATTTAAAATTTAATAGGCGCAAAAATAAAAATTCCAAGGGGGTATCTCTTTTTTTTGAGATATTGAGATATTGAGATGGGGTAGATGACCCCTCTGTTAATTACGAATTCTGTTGACAACGTTGCGTCCGTCCGACACAATCCTGCGGCTGAGACCCGATTTCTTCTGCCAGACGGTCTTGCAGAAAGAACCTGTTGTTTTGCCCCAGGCGTCCTATTGTCCGCGGCCGAACGTCCTAATGTTTTGCCCCACACGTCCTATTGTCTGCGGCCGCACGTCCTAATGTTTTGCCTCACACGCCCTATTGTCTGCGGCGTAACGGCCGATTGGGTTTAAGACATGTTTTACCCGCAAATCTTGGAAAAATGTAAAAAAGTGCGTGTCTCCATGTTGGAAAAGTGTAAAAAAACGCATGAATTCGTATTGGAAAAGTGTATTTTTGTAGGCTTTTCCTTGTGTATTTGTGTAGATTATCGTAACTTTACACGCAGTAAATAAAAAGGATATGATTACACGCAAAGCTGACGAGCTCATACGTCGCTCAATTCTTCACGACAAACGTGCACTGTTGGTGACTGGCGCACGTCAAGTAGGTAAGACCTTCTCTGTCCGTAAGGTGGGTGCGGAATGTTTCGAGAATGTCGTTGAGGTGAATTTTGTGGAACGGCCTGACGCAATAGAATTGTTCAGCGAGAAGAAGGGGGCCAAGGACTTGCTCTTACGCTTGTCCGCCTTTGCCCACAAGCCATTAGTGCCAGGTAAGACATTGATATTCTTCGATGAAGTGCAGGAATGTAAGGAAATAGCAACAGCCATCAAGTTTCTCGTGGACGAAGGTAGCTATAAGTATGTGATGAGTGGTTCGCTATTGGGAGTGGAGTTGGACGACCTGCGTAGTGTTCCCGTCGGCTATATGGATGAGATAGAAATGTATCCTCTTGACCTTCGGGAGTTCTTTGAAGCTCTTGGCATAGGGGCGGAGGTTATCAAGCATCTTCAGCAGTGCTTTGGTGAGGGAACCCCCGTCGACGAATTCATCCATCAAAGAATGTTGGACGCAGTTCGGTTGTATTTCATTGTTGGAGGAATGCCGGCTGTGGTTCAGAAATACCTCGAAACGAACAACCTGCGCAGTGTGTATGAAGAACAGCGTGGAATCATCCGTGCTTATAGAAGGGATATTTCAAAATATGACCACTACCACAAGTTGCAAATAGAGGATATCTACGATTTGATTCCCTCGGAGTTAAACGAGAAAAACAAAAGATTCATCCTGAAGAACTTGAACGAACTGGCGCGGTTCAGCAAATATGAAGAAAGCTTCGTCTGGCTGAGGGAAGCGGGGGTGGCGATTCCTGTTTACAACGTGGAGGAACCGCGAGTGCCGTTGTTGCTGAACAAGCAGCGCAACCTGTTCAAACTCTTTGCAAACGACGTAGGGCTGCTTGCGGCCATGTATGGAGGGAATATCCAAACCCGACTTCTGAGTAAGAATCCGAACGTCAACTTTGGCGCAATTTTTGAAAACCTCGTTGCTCAAGAACTTTATGCACATGGTTTTGCAGAGAATCGGCAACACTTCTTGTACTATTTCAACAACAAGAAACAGGGAGAACTTGATTTCGTTGTGGAATACAATGAGAACGCGTTGCCTATAGAAGTGAAGTCCGGCAAGGACTATGCGCGACACAATGC
>JABUUA010000115.1:0-1134 GCA_021443405.1 Bacteroidaceae bacterium | reverse complement strand
GCTATAAACTTTTTTTGTTTAGCCAAACTGCCTTCAGGGTCAACTCGTACATCGTTACCGATTTTTTTGCCAGACGGTCTTGCAGAAAGGTCCTATTGTCTTTGACCAGACGACCTATTGTTTTGCCTCAGGCTTCCTATTGTCTGCGGCCACACGTCCTAATGTCTTTTGGGGACGACCATTTTCTATGTGCGCGCGCGACATTTTTAATGGGGGGTCGTCCTCAACCAAAATGGAGCCGTCAACCGCCTAACTGAGCACCTCGCGAAGAATGACCATCGACTGCAATTCGGGGAAGGCTGGGATGTGACGCCGATAATAGTCGTTCAGCACTTGGTAGAGCCGGGCCCGCTGGTCGCTGGTAAACTGGAACAGATGCATGGTGGCAAAGTCCATGCGCAAGATGAGCGGCACCAGGTGTTGCTCGTCCGCTCGCAGCTGCGCCGCCACCTCAGGTTCCGTGGGCCAGATGCCCAAGAAGCGCGACAGGCGGATAAGAAAGGTGAGCGGAAAGTTTGTGAAGCCCGACTCGCACTGGTCGAGCCACTCCATCGAGCCCACGAGATACGAAAAAAGGTCTTCGTTGTAATGCTCGTCACGCAGGGAGTAATACAAGAACTCGCTCAGAAATAGGGCTATGGTCTGCTTCACCGGCTGATAGGGAAGCGTTTCGTAGGGTTTCCACACCCGCACGTCGGTCACCCGTTGCAGTTTCAGCGTCTCACGGTAGTCGAAATCAAGTTCCAGCATGGTGAGGGACGCAAACAGCACGCTGCGCAAAGCCGATTTCCGACCCTTGGGCACCTTCACCATAAAGCCCAGCACTCCGTGGGAACGCGTATAGACGTCGGCTATCAAGGCCGCCTCTCCGTAACGAATGGTGCGCAGAACCACACCTTGAGTTTTCTCCTGCATAATCGGCCGCTAAGATAGCAAAATGGTCACGACTCAGCACCAAATTGCTATATTTTTGAGGGTTTTGCTCATTTTTTCCTTGAAAGTCTTTGCCAGTTCACGAAATTGTAGTACCTTTGCACCGCAATTCCGACCGCATGGTGTGGATACACAACGGAACGGTTGTGCGCGGCTGGTCCCTTCGTCTATCGGTTAGGACGAGAGATTTTCATTCTCTAA
>JABUUA010000114.1 GCA_021443405.1 Bacteroidaceae bacterium | reverse complement strand
CGGCACGAGTCGGGGTTGCAGGTGGGGTTGTTCTCCTCGGGCGACAGGGCATAGTCGAGGAAATAGAAGCTGATGCCGATGAGGATGGCAACGAGGGCGACCAGGACTCCGCCCAGTGCCCACAAGGTGCGTTTTACTCTTTTCTTCATGGTCATAATTGGTTTGGCGGATGTAAAGTTACAAAAAATATGGTTTTCTTCAATGAAAATGCAGGTTTCTTTTTCGTTTCAGCCGCAGAAAATGTAGGGGTCGCCCCGAGGAAAGAGGTGGAACGTGCCGTCGTGTGGGGTCGGCAGAAAAAAGGACATGGTGCATTTTTTTTGAAAAATATGTTGTAATTTTGTAGTAAAACGGGGGGCAGTTGCGTCTAAAGGGTAAAGAAAGACGAACTGACCAACGTAAATCGACCTGACAATGACCTGACAATGAACGCACAAGAACTAAAGTTTACCGAGATGGTACGGCAGCAGAAAAGCACTATCTACACGGTATGTCTCATGTTCTGCGACGACCCCGACGCCACGGAGGACCTGGTGCAGCAGACGCTCATCAACCTGTGGAACGGCTTCGAGACGTTTCGTGGCGATAGTGATGTACGGACGTGGGTGTGGCGTGTGGCCATGAACACCTGCATCACGGCCGACCGCAAAGAAAAGAAACGGAGCGAGACGACCGCATCGCTGGAGCGATTCGGTATCGACTCCCAAGCAGAAGACCCGCGGGCCGACGACCGCCAAATAGGCATGCTCTATGACCGCATCCACCGACTGGGCGTGTTCGACCGCGCCATCGTGCTCTTGTGGCTGGAGAATCTGCCTTACGACGAGATAGGTTCCATCGTGGGCATCACGGCGAAGAATGTGAGCGTGCGCCTGGCGCGCATCCGGCAACAACTGAAAGAGATGGATTGAATCCGCAAACCTGAATCTACAGATAATAATTAATAAAAAGAAAATAGTATGGAAAACAATCGGGATATACAGCTTGAGGAGATGCGGGCACAGCTCAATCTCTTGCGTGAGAAACTGGACGCGCAGACTGAAATTAACGACCGTCAGTTGCGGAAGGCGCTGCGGACGGGCACTGACTCCATCCAACTGCGCGACAACATCGGCGTGGTGGCGGCCTTCGTGGCGGCCCTCTTTGTGACGGCGACGGTGTACTTTAATTCTTATCCCATGGCGTTTGTCGTTGCCACAGGCGTATTTCTGGCTCTCAATGTTGTGATGTGCCTCTTCCTTCGCTTGGGAAAGGTGAGAATCGCCGCGGACAACATGGTGGACACGGGCCGGCAGTTGGTGCGCTACCGCCGCAACAATCAGTGTAGTTTAGCCATCGGTATGATTTGCGTGATAGCGTGGTCCTGCTGGTATTTGTACGAGACGGCGATGCGATTTGGAATTGAGAATCCGAAGGAGATAGTGGGGCTGGCCGCCTGCGTGTGCTTCGGTGGTTGCATCGGCTTCTGCATCGGCTACTTCGGTCAATATCGTCCGAACATGAAGAAGGCGCAGGCCTTGCTCGACCAGATAGAGGAGGTGACGGGCACAACTGAACCATGATGCAACGATACCTTTCAACCCAACGGCGGGCGCAGAGTGAACTTCTCTGTGCCCGCGTTGGTTATAAGGAGATGGGAGTGTTATTTCAGGAATTTGTGACGGTCCTTAATCACAATGCCACGCTGTGATTTACCGACGCGCACGCCGATGAGTGTGTAGGCGCCGGTTTCGGCGAAAGGGCGGTGGCTAGGGGCGCTGATGTGGTCCGGCTCGTGGAGGGTGGCCGGGGTGATGAGGCGACGTTCGCCCGCCTTCAGGCACACTTGGCCCTCCTCGCCAGCCAGCCAGATGCGGGCAAGGCCGTCGGTCTGGGCGGTGATGTATATGCTGTCAGCCCCGGCTTGTTCCGCCACGGCATCGACGCCCTGCACAAAGGCCGTCACGGGGCACGCGAACGAGCGGTTGGTGGAGAGCGAAACGGTGAGGCTGGCACTGCCGTCGGCCGACAATGTGGTGGGTGCGGCGAACACGGGGGCGCCCTTAGGACAGCGGAGACCGCTGAGCGTGGCTTCCTTGGTGGCGCCGCGGAAATGGCTGACGATGAGATAATGCGTTCCGTCGGGGTCGGCGCAGAGCAGACCGTTCCAGCCCGTGGGCAGATGGGTGGCCAGCGGCTGCAACAGGCGCTCCATCTCTGCCGTAGTGACGGCGTCGATGAGGCTGTAGTACACCAAGTGGCGCGTGTCCACCACGGCGCCGCTCTTCAGACTGCGCGCCTCGTTGGCGTACATAGGATAGAGTTTGGCGGTGAAGATGGAATTGTTGGCCGAGCGGTCGCCGAAAGCCATCTTTTTGCCGTTGCGGCCCACCACGCCCAGTTCGTTATCGATGTTCACCCAGTCGGAGGCAAAGGTCGTGAGCTGCGTGCCGTCGAGTTGGCGGTGGCCGATTTCGCCGTCCTTGTCATAGTAGAGCGTGCGCTGGAGGCGCGTGAGTTCGTCGGTGGAGATGGCCAGCATGCCGCCTTGTTCGCTCTGCACGGTGACGGAGGTGAGGGCCGACACGGCGTCGATGTAGATGAGGGCGTTGCCGGGCGTGGAGTAGAGGGCGAAGCGATTGTTGAGCGAGGCGTCGTTGGTGGTGAGTTCGCCGTTCATCACGTAGCCGTCGCCCTGCAGTTCGTAGTGGCCTTTCACCACGGGCGTGGCGTTGGTACCTTTGCCGTTGACGGTGTACCAGCCGAGCAGATTGCCCGTGTTGTTGGCGCGGTAGGGGACCACAATCTTATTCTTATCTGCCGAGTTCGAGGCGAAGTAACCCGTGTAGCTCTTGAGACCGTCGCTCCACGAAAAGCAGGTAAAGCGCTGGGGCGAGAAGGCGCGGACCACGTTTTGGCAGGGCAGGATGCGGGCCTCGCTGTGTTGGGCGCGGAAGTCGTCCCAGGCGGTGGGCGTGAGGTCGGCGGTGCTCATGACCAGATGCATGAGGTAGGTCATCATCACGCGGTGGCCTTCCACTCCCATGCGTCGTGGGCCGATGTCGCTGTTGAGCAGCCAGCTGCCGTCGCTGGTGGTTGTCTGCCTTGCCTTGATGTACTTGTATGCCATGTTCTCGAGCATGAGGGCATCGCAGTCGCGGGCAAAGCAAGCCATTGTGGAATAGCTTGTTATCTGGTCAAAGAGGAACATGCTCCAGTCGTTGCCGTTAGGCATTGCCAGCTCGCCGTCGGCTGTTGCCAGCCACTTCAGCACATTGTTCATCACATGGTCGTTGTTGTGCATCAGCGCATTTGAAGTCCACACCTGCTTGCCGTTTTCATGCGGCTGCATCAGCTTTAGGGCAAGCAGTGCCTCGCCAAGTTCTTGTATCACTACATTCTGGTACGAGGTGTGGAAGTAGTTGTGGTTTTGCAGTGTGTAATCGCTGTACAGGTTTGAACCACGGTACAGGTCGGCCACGGTGGTGTTGTCATACCACGTGTCAATCACGGTGTTGTTGTAGGCGTCTTTGTCGTGCGAGTATGAGTTGATGGCAAACAGCCTCATGCGCTCAAACCACTGCTTAGCCAGTTTGTCGTCCGGGAACAGGCCGAGTGTGGCAGCTAACACATCCACTTCCCATCCGTTCTCCTCAGCCTTCGTGTCGCCCTTGAATCCGGTGGGCACATCGCGTTCCAGTTCGTAGTTGCATTCGGCCTTCAGCATGTTGTAGATATAGCCCATCTGCTTCTGTGTCAGTTCCCCTTTCAGGAAATGTGTGCTATATGCCAGCGACATCGCCCACAGACTGCTCTCCCACACCGCGTCATTCCTCGACGTGCTGCCCCAGTGTGCGTTGTTGCTTGTGATTTTCAGTTTGTTGGCCTTGTGGGTGGAATAGCCGAACACGAGGCTCTTCATTGCCATGTCGCGTATCTCGTTCCATGTCATGCCTTCGGGCAGTGTCACTTTCCCCATGCCATATTTGTAGATGAATGCGCACAGCATCGAGAAGTCGGCGTTGGTGCGCACGCCGTCCTCGTTGTTCTGCCCCGCGCTGTTGGCACGGAAGAATCCGCAAGGCTCGCCTTTGCTGTTCGGCTCTACGCAGTTGTACCAAATGCTTTTGGCATACTGCATGTTGTTTGCAATCATCTGCAACAAGTCCTGCATCATCTCGCTCTCGGGCACAAAATCGTGGGTGATGACGCCTTCAGTGGGGCTTGTCTGGGCTGATGCGTTGAGGCTTAACAGCGTGATTGCTATGGCAATAAGGATATTTTTCATAATGTGTGGAAATTGTTTCTTGGGTTATAGTCTTGTCTTGTCGTCGCGGGCTGGTGTTGCATGCCGCCTTCTTAGGTTGTGGGCTGATGATGCCATGCGTTGTGCACACGGCCATCATATCTTGGCTCGCTGGATATGTATATGTAGGCCCGCAGAGGTTGTATATGTTGTGCACAAGATATGCACGCGTGACGGGCGCAGATATGGGGGTGTGCAGGGCTATTTGCGCCAGTTGTCGCTCCAGCGAATCACCGGAGTGCCTTTGTCGTCATATTCTATCGGCAGCCAAAGGTGCAGCGACTGCTGCAGGTGGCGCGGGTTCCAGATGTCGGCCATGAAGATGAACCTGCCATCCGATTGCATGATGTAGGTGCCTTGCGCGCCGAATGTCTTGTTGGCAGGCATGTTGCGGTAGCCTGTTGCTGTGCCTACAAATGGCGATGGCAACTGCTTCCACGGCCCCCAGATGCTGGTGGCTGTGAACATGCGCGCTTCGTTCGGGTTCCAGCCTGTGCAACCGCTGCAGATGAGCCAGTAGCGGCCATCCTTCTTGAAGATGCAGGGTGCTTCGTTCTGCCC
>JABUUA010000113.1 GCA_021443405.1 Bacteroidaceae bacterium | reverse complement strand
AGGATAATTAGCCAGTTGTTTGGCACACGAAAGGGGTAGTTTTGGCACACGTGTGCCAACTTCTGTGCCTCAATTTTTTTTGTCCAAAATAGGGCTTAAAGTGTTAAGTGTCAACTATTTGACGATGCAAAAAGTATAAAAATGTAAAAGAGGATGTGCCTGAATGACACACCCCCTCTATATAGGAGCAAGCGCTTTCGCTTACTTCTTCGCTGTTTTCTTAGCGGGAGCCTTGGCAGCTTCCTTCTTGGTAGTGGGCTTCGGAGCAGCAGGAGCTTTGGGAGACTCCTTCTTGGCAGCGGGCTTCTTAGCGGGAGCCTTGGCAGCGGGGTTCTTGGCGACCGGCTTCTTTTCCTCCTTCTTGGTGGGCTCGTATTTCTCGAGGCGAGCACGCAGCACGCTGATTTCCTGCTCACGCTGTGCAATCTCCTTGCCTTGGTTGTGGATGGTGGTGTAGAGAGCGTTCAACTCGTCGTTCTCCACCTCCACGGGGAAGAGGTTCTGCACACGCTTGATGAAGTCGCCCAGAATATTCATGTAGTTGGTGAAAGCGTCGTACGAGCTCTCGTAGATGCCACGGTACATGCCCACACTGGCGGGCTTGGTGGTCATGAAACGGAAGTTGTTGCTGGCTTGGATATAGTCCCAGTCGTGTTTGATGCGGCGGTCCTGACAAGCGAGGATGCGGCCGGCTTCCTGATAGAGCTTGGCGAAAGCCTCGCGCTGCATGCCGTTGCCGAGCCAACAACTGGTGTCACGCTCTTCGTCGTTCCAACTGACGGGGTAAGCCACCTCGAGCGGACCGACGGCCTTGGTCTTGCCAATGATCTCGCTGGGCGTTGAGAAGGTGATGCCGCGCTCCTTGCATACAGCAGGCAGCGCTTTCAGGAAGTCGAGGATGTGACTGCTCAGCGGCTGGAAGATACCCAGAGCACAGAGTTCCATCCACACATTCACAATCTGCTGGTCCTCGGGGAGCTGAGCCACCCAGTCAGCATATTTGTCGGCGAACAGGGGGTATTCGTTCCACGATGAATCGCTGAAACGCAGCGAGATGTCGTCACTCAACTTGTAGTCGCGAAGCAGAAGCTTCACGTTGGGATTCATCGCGCAGCTATAGACATACTGGGGGCTCTTCCAGCCCAGGATGTGCTTGGCACCCTCGGCGAGCATTCCCTTGAAGCCCATGCGCCCTGCCAATGCTCCGATTTCGTCGCTGTAGATGAGCGAACTGTTGCGCAGCACCTTGGGCTCCTGGCCAAACAATTCCTTGATTTTCTTGGCCTGACGCTTGGTTTCCTCGATGAACACGTCCTCGTTGGCCAGCGCCGAGAGACCATGGCTATAGGGCTCGGCGAGGAACTCCACGCAACCCGTGTCGGCGAGCTCGTGCAACAGTTCCATCACCTCGGGAGCATAGTTCTCCAGCATCTCCATAGCCACGCCCGAGAGCGAGAAGGCCACCTTGAAGTAAGTGCCATAGGTCTTGGCCATCTCCAGCATGGTGGTCAGCGCGGGGATGTAACTCTTCTGAGCGGTTTCGGTGATGGCGCGCTCATTCTCATAGTCGTCGTAGTAATAATGGTCGGTGCCGATTTCAAAGAAACGGTAGCGCTTGAGATGAACGGGCTGATGTATCTCGAAATATAAACAAATCGTTTTCATTGTTTTTTTCTTTATTAGATAATTAAGAGACTCTTAAAAATTACTTGATATTCTTCACGGCGTTGAGGTATTCGTCGTTGTTAAACCATCCACGACGTGTGAGCTGGTCGTAGCACTCGCGGATGCGCAAGCCGACTTTCTCCCACGTGATTCGGTCCACTTCCTTGATTCCCTCCTCCGAGAGATAGTTGTAGAGGGCATCGTTGGTGCAGACAGAATAGATGGCGTCAGCCATGGCGTCGATGTCCCAATAGTCAACTTTGATGACGTTGTCGAGGATTTCACCGCAACCTGACTGCTTGGAGATGATGCTCGGACAACCGCACTGCATGGCTTCCAGCGGGGCGATGCCGAAGGGCTCGCTCACGGAAGGCATCACGAAGACATTGGAGTTCTTGTAGCATTCATACACCTGCTTACCGCGCTGGAAGCCGGGGAAGTGACAACGGTCGGCAATGCCGTAGGCGGCGGCAAGGTCGATCATCGCGTTCATCATGTCGCCGCTGCCAGCAAAGCAGAAACGGATGTTGCGAGAGCGGTCGAGCACGCGCTTGGCTGCCTCGAGGAAATATTCGGGACCCTTCTGCATGGTGATGCGGCCGAGGTAGGTGACCACTTTCTCATCGGGCTTCTTCTGGGGAACGATGGCCTTGTATTCGTCGCTGAGGGGATAGACAGCGTTGTGCATGGCCACGCACTTCTTCGGGTCCTGATGATATTGGTTGATGACCGTCTGTCGTGTCAGCTCACTTACGCACATGATGCAGTCGGCGTGGTCCATGCCGTTCTTCTCGATGCTGTACACCGTGGGGTTCACCTTACCGCGAGAGCGGTCGAAGTCGGTGGCATGAACGTGGATACACAAAGGCTTGCCGCTGATCATCTTGGCGTGGACGCCGGCGGGATAGGTCAGCCAGTCGTGTGCATGGATAAGGTCGAATTGCTCACTGCGGGCCAGCACGCCGGCGATAATAGAGAAATTGTTAATCTCCTCGTGCAGATTGCTGGGATAGCCACCGGCAAAACCGATGCAGCCGAGGTCGTCGAGACCTTGCAGATAGTTGAAGTCGGCGTAGATGTGGTCGCGGAAGCGATAGTAGTCCTCGGCTGTGTGACCGACGAACCGGTCCTTGATTTGCTCGTACTGAGCGTCGCGCCACGCCACAGGCACCTGACTCATGTTGATAATGTTGAGGAATTTCTCCTCTTCGCCCGTGGGACGAGGCAGACAAAACGTGGTCTCCACGTCACCCTGCTGACTGAGCCCCTTGGTAATGCCGTAGGATGCAACAGCCAGACCACCATAAATCTTAGGAGGGAACTCCCAACCGAACATTAATACTTTCATAGTGTGCTCCTCCTTATTTAATATTCATTATATTTGTCTAACAATTTCTGCACACGCATAATCTCGGCCACATTCATGGCAAACGAGATGGCGCCGCGGCCGTGGAACGGTGGGTTGCCATCGAACAACTCGGGCAGGGTGCCAATGCAGTGGTAGAACAACTCCTCTTCGTAGCCCACAAGTTGGCGTTCCACGAAACTCAAACGGCTGCGACCGAACACGCGCAGGCATGCCTCCATGTAGAAACCTGCCAGCCACGGCCATGCCGTTCCCTGATGATAAGCGTAGTCGCGCTGCGTCTGCGGACCTACATACATGGGGTTGTAAGCTCCGCTCTTGGGGCTCAGCGAGCGCAGACCCTTGGGAGTGAGCAACTCCTTGGTACAGAAGTCCAGAATGGTCTTCTTCTGCTTGGCGTCCAGCGGACTGTAGTCGAAGGCGACAGGGAATATCATGTTGGGGCGAACTTCCCACGACATCATGTTGCCGTCCACGTAATCAAGCAGATAGCCGTGGGCATTCAGGAATGTTTCCGCGAATCCGTCCTTGGCCTTCACGGCGTCGCTCTCAAGCGCAAGCGCAATGGTCTCGTCGTTCATCGTGTGGCAAATTTCTGCACTGAACATCAGATCGTTGTACCACAGTGCATTGAACTCCACAATGTAACCCGAACGCGGAACCACGGGACGCCCGTTGGCCGTTGAGTTCATCCAAGTGATAGCCTTGTCGTGACCGCCTGGAGCATAGATGAGTCCGTTTTCGTGAACCTCCAGCCCGGGGTGCTTGCCGGCGCGAATCCACTCCATGATGTCCTTCACCAGCTTGCCATACTTCTCAATGCAAGGCTTCATGCCCACAATCTTGCCGTACTGCTGGATGCACCAAACGGCCCACAGCAGCACGTCGGGCTGTTCCATCTCATAAATCTGAACGCTCAGCTGCTTGCCAGCCATAAGCTCGCGAATGCCCTTCTCGGCAGTCTTCATCACTGCTTCGAACTTGTCCAGCTCGTTGTTGGTGAGTGTGAGGCCCGGCAGAGAGATGAACATGTCACGGGCACGCGTCTTGAACCAAGGATAACCGGCCAGCAAGTAGTCCTCGCCATCGCGGTGAACAAGGAACTGATGGGCGCTGTTCACCAGATTATGATAGAAGTTGTCACGCGGCGTGCGGATATTCACCTCGAAGTCGGCCAACTTGCCGAGTTCCTTGGTCTTAATCTCCGACAGACCAGCACTGAACACGACGCTCTCGCCTTTCTTTATCTTGAATTCGAAGTAACCGGGAACATACAAATCCTCATTGGTCGCATAGCCACGTTCCTGCTCCTTGGGATATTCCACTCCACGCCACCAGTCAGGCTCAAACACGAACTCGTTCTTCTTGTTAATCTGCATGAACAACTCGGGATAGCCCTCGTACATCGAGGTCTTTATGCCGTTTTCCACCAACTGATAGTCACGGTTGGCGCGACTGTTCTCGTGGGTGTATTCACGCACACTGCGGAACGCCAGAAAGGGGCGCAAGCGCAACGTGGTCTCGCTGTGTGCATCGACCAACGTGTAACGAATAATCAGACGGTCCTCGAAGTGCTGGAACATCATCTCGCGCTTCAGCAACACACCGCCCACACGATAGATGGTAGTGGGCACCTGCAAGCTGTCGAACTCACGAATGTACTTGTGGCCACGAGGGGCAAAGTTGTTGCCCGCATACTTGTGGAGGCCCAGGTTGAACTCCGCACCGTGCTGAATGACAGTGGCATCGAGCGACGACAAGAGCACATGATTCTCGTCATCCAACTCTGGAATGGGCACCACGAGCAGACCATGATACTTTCTCGTGTTGCAATCCAC
>JABUUA010000112.1 GCA_021443405.1 Bacteroidaceae bacterium | reverse complement strand
CCCATAATCATGATGAGCATCGTGAAGTTGTGAATGTACGACTGCAGGTTGATTTGATTGACGATTTCCGCGCTTAACTGATACTCCACAAGGAAGCGAAACGTGAAGGGGAACACGAGCGTGTAGCCCACGGCACAGCCCACATAGAACATGAGCGTGCCTCCCAAGAACGCCGCCCGCACGTGGCGCACCTCGTGGTCGAAGAGAGCCGGGCGGATGTAACGCCACGCCTCGAAGATGAAATAAGGGAAGGTGAGGATGGCCGCAAAGGTGATGGACGTGTTGATATGCGTCATGAACTGCGACGCCACGTTGATATTGATGATTTGCACGCTGAAGCCCTCGTCGAAACGTAAGAGTCCGTGGCTCCACTGCGTGCAGAGGCGATAGACGAAGAAATCGCTCGACGTGGGGCCCAACACGAAGGTGTCGAAGATGCGGGGCATGGACCACAGGGTGGCGCCCATCAGACAAACGAGCACACACACCACGCGGAACAGCGCCCAACGTAGTTGCTCCACGTGGTCCCAGAAGGTCATTTCTTCCTCCTGCAACACAGGGGAGGAAATGTTTTTCTCCGTCATTCCTTCTTCTCTTCCTGCTTGTCCTCGGGCGCAGATTCTATCTGCTTCTCCACTTCGTTCAGTCCGTCCTTGAAACTCTTCACGCCCTTGCCCAGACCGCGCATCAGTTCGGGAATCTTCTTACCGCCGAAGAGCAGCAGCACCACCAGGGCGATGACGATGATTTCGCCCGTTCCCAAGTTGCCAAGAAATAGAAATTTCGTCATATACTTATATATTATTATGGATTATATGCTGGACAAATTTACAAAAACTCTCGCTTTCTCCCAAATCGTTCCCAAGGAAACTGATGCCGACCACCGTTGTTTTTGTAGCGATTCGGCGCGCCGACCCTGCCGAACGACCCGCGCGCTGCGGCGCTGTTGCGCAAATAGTGGGGAAAAGTCTTGAAGGTTTGCCGAAAATATGATAACTTTGCAAGACCGCAACGAACGCCCGCACCACACGGGGGCGACGGGCCGGCCGACGGTCCGCTTCCGCCCACCGACCGCGGCGCGACAGCGCGATTTCTATGCACCGACGGATGAAGAAAATCATAGCCACCTTGTATGTTGCCACCCTCGTGGTGATGGGCGCGGCCACGTTCGTAGAGAACGGACACGGCCGAGCCTTTGCCCACCAGCACATCTACGGGGCGTGGTGGTTCGTGGCCCTATGGGCGGTGCTCGCCGTGGCGGGGGCTATTTACCTCGTTGTCCGCAGGGAGCGGCGCCCGGCCGTGCTTCTGCTGCACGGCGCCTTCCTCACCATCCTCGCCGGCGCCCTGTTGTCGCACCTCACGGGCCGTAGCGGCACGGTGCATCTGCGCACGGGCATCCCGCAATACATCGCGGTGATGGAGCACAACGGACAGCAGTACCTGGAGCGGCTCGACGGCCCGGTGGTGCTGCAACATTTCCGCATCGTCGCCGACACGACCGGACGTCCGCGCGACTTCGTCTCGGTGTTCCTCGTGGACGGCGACACGGCCGAGGTGTCGATGAACCGCATCTACCGCCACGGCGCTCTGCGTTTCTATCAGGCTTCCTACGACCTTGACGAACAGGGCAGCACGCTCATCATCAACCGCGACCCTTACGGCATCCCCGTCACCTACGCGGGCTACAGTCTGTTGCTCGTGGCGTTTCTGTGGATTTGTCGGCGCAAGCGACCTTCGTGGCGCATAGCCCTGCCCTGCCTCGCCCTTACGTTGGGCTGGTGTCTCTACTATTTTGTGCTCGACGGACGCTGGACGCAGATTCCCGTCCTGCGCTCGCCCCTGCTCTTTGTCCACGTGGTCATCGTCATCATGGCCTATGCGCTCCTGCTCCTTCAAGCGGTGCGCTCCGCCGTTTGGTTGGGTCGAAGGCGCACCGACATCGCCACGACTGCCGACGAAGGTCACACGCTCAAGGTGGCCCTCGGCCTGTTGTCCATCGGCATTTTTCTGGGCGCCGTGTGGGCCAACATCTCATGGGGCAACTACTGGAGCTGGGACAGTAAGGAGGTGTGGGCACTCATCACGCTCATGGTCTATGCCGTGCCGGTCCACCGCGCCTCGTTGCCCGCGTTTCGCCGACCGCTTGTCTGGAACACTTACATGCTGGCGGCCTTCCTCGTGGTACTGATGACGTACTTCGGGGTCAACTATTTCCTGGCCGGTCTTCACTCTTATGCCTGACCGCACGCATCGGCGGAACAGGCCCACAACGTCTGGGCAAGATCCAACCCTCCCCCAGTGACAAAATGTCAAACCGCGGGTCGTTCCAACGGACTGCAAAATAAAATTCAGCACGGTCGTCCGCTTCTGCGCGACGTACGCAAGGTTTTCTGTCCGTTGAAAATTAGGCGGTTGGGAAAAGGCGACTTCGGAAATCGGCGGAAACACCCCGAAAAACCGGCAAAAACATGCGGTTGAATCGCTCCATTCGTCCCGATGAATCGACCTTTTTTCTTAGACGAATGGGCTCAGACGTGCGCATGTCCTCCGTGGGGTCACCGCGGAAGCCGGGTTTTGACCCCTTATTGACCGCTGACAGTCGTCCGCTCGTTCTATTTCACTCGAAATTTCGTCCGGAATCCGTCGGCAAAAAGAAAGCGAAACCACAACACGACGTGTAAAGTGTCAGCAAAAGTTGCGTTTTACTTACCATGCGCTTGACGAAAATCAATTCTTCAGCAGAAAACACGCCGCCGCCCGCATCTCGCGCCTGCCTCCCCAAGGAAATATGCGGAATTTGTTGTACCTTTGCAGCCGAAAACCCTGTTGCCCGCTCCCGACGACGGGCGCAAACACACACTTTGACAACGATATGATGACACTGAGAGAACGAATTATCAAGCAACTCGGCGGCTACACCAGCAAGGAATATACACACATCGAACGCCGTTTCCAAAGTCTTCTCGACTCCAAGACCACGAACACCTGCGTGGAGTTGTGCAACGAATACATCTGGCGCGTGCTGAACGATTTCGACAAATATGCGCAGAAAACGCTCTACGGACTACCGCCTCACAAGTGGTCGGCCATGATGTACAACGTGATTCACAACAACACGTTGCGCATCCTCATCCGTTATCTCAACGTGGGCTCCTCGGTGATTTACCGACTCGACACGACGCTCGACTCCGAAGACCAGCTCAAAGACCTCATGGAGGCCGCGGGAATCGCCGACGAAAGCGAGGTGGAGCGCGCCAATCCCTATAAGATGATGTGGGAAGAACTGGAGGAACAGGCGAAAGACGAGCCGGCCGTAGCCCAACTGATGCAGGCGCTGAAGCAGAAATATCTGGGCACTGGCGATGTCAGCGTCCCGACGTCTGCAGCCAAAGCTACTGAGAGCACAGAGGAAACGTCTGTATGTCCCGCGGAAAACAACTAAGAGAAACAGCCTATTCTTCCGATGAAATCGGCGAAAACGTTTCGATGAATCCTCCGATTTTCGCTATCCTACTGACCGACTCGTCTGCTGGTCGGTCGGTGGTTCCCTGCGCAAAATACCCCGCTGATTTCGTCGCTACGCAAGCCGCGACCGCAGCGGTGCCCCCTTCTTTTTAGCTTTTCGTGGTCCGAATCGCAAGCGAATTCAAAAAATTTTGCTACCTTTGTGACATGAAAAACTATACAATCAGCTTCGCTGAACAGGGTGTTACGGCCGAAGTCACTGCTTTCTGCCCCGAGCAGGGAGGCGTGACCGAGTGGCACGTCATCCTTCATGTGGAGCCTCGCGGCGAATTGTTTGCCGGACAAATGGCGCGTCTCTATGAGGTGGAGGACCAGTTGACCTCCCTGCCTCAACTGCACGGCGCCCACTATATCCTCAAGCGTTACTTCCTTTCCGACAGCGCGAACCAACAGCCGTTGATGCGGACCGACGACCCCTGCGTGGCGGTGAGTTGCATCCAACAACAGCCCCTCGACGGTTCGAAGATGGCGGCGTGGTTCTACCTTCAGTCGGAGACCGCCGTCACGTGTCAGCACGGCATGGTGGCAGTGGAGCACAACGGCTACCGCCATCTCTGGAAGATGGGACTCACAGATGCCAACGGCGACAGCGCCGCACAGACGGAAAGCGTGCTCAAGGAGTACGAAAGTCGGCTCGCCCGCTTCGGTGCCACGCTCGCCGAGAACTGTGTCCGCACATGGTTCTTCGTGCGCGATGTGGACACGCAATACGCCGGCATGGTGAAGGCGCGCAAGGAAAACTTCGTGGAGCAGGGCCTCACCGAGCAGACTCACTACATTGCCAGCACGGGCATCGGCGGACTGCCGGGCGACACACAAGCACTCATCCAACTGGGCGCTTATGCACTGCAAGGCTTCGACCCCGAGCAGCAACGCTACCTCTACGCCCCCACGCACCTCAACCCGACCTATGAATACGGCGTCACCTTCGAGCGAGGTGTGGCACTGGACTTCGGCGACCGACGCCACGTGTACATATCCGGCACGGCGTCCATCGACAACAAAGGGCAGGTGCTCCACGTCGGCGACATCGTGAAACAGACGCATCGCATGTGGGAGAACGTGGAGACCTTGCTGGCGGAAGCCGACGCCACCTTCGACGACGTGATGCAAATCATCGTCTATCTGCGCGACACCGCCGACTACCTTACCGTCCGCCATCTGTTCGACGAGCGTTTCCCCCATATCCCTTACGTCATCACCCTTGCTCCCGTATGCCGCCCGGCATGGCTTGTAGAGATGGAGTGCATGGCAATAAGCCCCCTCGAAGGCAATGCCTTCAAGCCTTTCTAACACAAAGCCACGACCGCTTGGGCAAGTCTCAATCCTTGGCAAGCCTCAAGGCGAGACAGGTTGCTTTCCCCATTCCGCCGGAATAATCAATTTTTCAAGCGGAATGGGGAAAAAATTAAATAATCAAATAATCAAATAATCGGATGCGCGCAGCCGCGCGGCACATTATTCTGAGACAGGACGGACAGAGAACCCGT
>JABUUA010000111.1:6869-10070 GCA_021443405.1 Bacteroidaceae bacterium | reverse complement strand
ATGATTAAAGCCACCTACGAGGAGACGGGCGACCAGGCATGGATTTCCTACGCCTGGCGAACGAAGGTGAGCGTGATGAAGAAAGTAATCATCCTCTATCTCGCCAACGGACTGACGTGGGAGCACGAGTTCGACCAGTTTGCCGACTGGGCCTTCCGCTACCTCATGTGGTGCAAGCTCAATCTGTTCAAGGAGCAGGCCGACCAACTCTTCCGCGACGAGCGCCTGAAGCTCTACGTGAAGCACAATTCGCCGCTGCGTCTCATGCCCACGAAGTTCACCTACGACCAGTTCTGCGCCGCCTGCCTCCGCCTCGGCTGCCGCAAAAACCCCGACCGCCTCATCGACGTGTACAGAAGCAGACACAAAATCGTGATGACAGACGGCCAAACCTACGAAAAGATAATCCCGGAAAGTTCATGAGGCGGTCTTTTGATTGCAGGATGATTTTTGAGATAGAATTTCCCCGCTTTGAGGGAGCGATGGGGTTCCATCGTGACCGAAGGGTGGGGAAATTGTAGCCAAAAATGGACTGAAAAGCATTGATTGTTCTCATGGACTTTTTGGGATAATCCCGGAAAGTTCATGAGGCCGATGATGTGGCAAGGAGGCTGATGATGTGGCAAGGAGGCCGATGAGCATGTCTCAATGTCTCAATGTCTCATAAAAAACAGAGACCCCCGAATGCCCGGTTATCCCTGACATTCGGGGTGCTCGTTCAACTTACAGGAAGGGCCTCAGAACTTCACGACGTTCTGGTATTTATCCACCAGCATGCCGTCGGTCACCTTGAGGCTGAACTTCTTGGCTCGCTTGGCGCGCAGCTTGATGGTCATCAGCGGTGTGTCGCCCTCCACGTAGGGCTGTTCGCCGAGATTGACGAAGGTGGGATAGAGAGCCTTTTGTCCGCTGGTGTGCAGGCGGTCGTTGGTCATGTTGTACATCTGCGCCAGTCCGGGTGCGTCGATGCCCACGAACTCATAGTCGGCCGCGTCGTAGGGCAGGCAGAGGCTGAGGGCGTTCACGCTCACCAGCCCTTCGCCCGTGAGGGTGACGCGCACTTCGTCGCCGGCGTTGCAGTGAGTCTTGTCGGCCTTCACGGTCACTTTTCCTGCCACAGCCGGCACTTTGCGGCTGCTGACGCCGGTCTCCAGTTCCACGGCCACGGCCGAGATGTCGTAGGCGTCGATGAGCCCGTTGCCGTTGAGGTCGCCCTTCGAGACATAGCCTTCGAAGTCGCCATCGCCCTGGCGCAGACCTGTGTAGTTGAGATACGAGGTGAGGTCGTTCTCGTCGAGACGGCCGTCCTGGTTGATGTCGCCGGGGATGTAGTAGTCGCTGCCGCCCACGCGGAAGATGTAGAACTGCTGACCGCTGCCGAAGTCGCCCACGGCCTCGGTGATGTGCAGCCGGAGGAAGCGGGCGGTGGGGTTGCCCTCGAACGTAAGTTCCTTGGTGTCGGCGTTCCGCGCCCAGGTGAAGGGGACGGGCTCGCTCCACTGCTGGCGGTCCATGCTATAGCTGAGAGTGCCTTGCAGCAGAGTGCCGTTGCCCACGTCGGGACGCGGCAGATAGTGCAGCTTGTCCAGCACATTCACCGAACGGAGGTCGATGGTCACGTCGAAGGGAACGGCCGTCGCTCCCCACTTGGTGTGCCAGACGCTGGCCTCGTCGAAGTCGAGCATGTGGTTAATGCCCTGCCCGCCCTGGTTCTCGCACGAGGTCTGGGCGCGAGCGCCGCGGATGGCGAACTGCAGGGGATCGCTGGGTGTGGTGGCGGCGGCCGCGGTCCAGTCGCTGGCGCCGTCGGCATTCACGGCCCGCACTTTCATGGCGTAGTCGGTCTCGGGCTGCAGATCGTCGAACGTGTAGGAAGTCTGGCGGATGGCCGTGCAGACGGGCTGGTCGCCGAACTGCACCTCATAGTAGTCGGCATTCGCGACGGGCTCCCACGCGACGGTGAGTTCGCGGGCCTTCACGGCCGCCTCGGCAAAGCGGGGCTGCGGGGCCTGCAGCGAGCCGTGGCGCTGCAGCAGGGAGTTGCTGTTGTCCACCACGGCGCCATCGACGATGACCTGGATGGTGGCTTGCGCGATGTCGGTCTGACGCAGGTTGAGGAACAAGGCGGGAGCCGTCACATAGTCCGTGCCGCCCGCGCCGAAATAGAAGCTGCCGGGCGTGGTCATGCAGTGGAAGAACTTCTGCTTCTCCACCAGCGGCTGTTTCTTGCCATTGAGCGTCACCGTCACTTTCTTGGGCTTCTCGCTCAGATTGATGCGCAGCTGCGTGAACTTAGCCGGTTCGAAGCCCTCGTAAGAGCCTTGGGCGGGATGGATGGTCAGCTGCAGACGGTGCTTGGCGTCCAGCTTGCTGTCGATTTTCGTCGTCACGCACTGGCCGGCGAGATAGGCTTGCGTGCGGCCGTCGTCGTCGTATTCCGTGAACGAAGTCTCGCCCATCGGGAAGATTTCGTAGCGGCGCATGTGGGCGTCGGTCTCCGAGGGATTGTTCGACGGAGTGTGCATGGGGACAATCGCGCCGCGGCGCACAAGAATGGGGAGTTTCCAGAGCGGCGCCTCGAAGTCGTTGAGGATGCAGCCGCCCTTATAGACCGTCCCCGTGAAGTAGTCCACCCACTCGCCTTCAGGCAGATAGATGCCGTCGCGCACATCGTTGCCGTCCTTGTCGGCCCGCGTCTCCTTGTAAATGGGCGCGATGAGGAAGTGAGGACCGTAGAGGAACTGATATTGCGTGGCCGTCCCCAGCGTGTAGGCATTGGGGTCGTCGAGGAACATGGCGCGAATCATGGGCTGGCCGTCCACGGCCTCGCGGGCAATGCTGTAGGTGTAAGGCATGAGGCGGCTCTTGAACTTCAAATACCAGCGGTTGATGGTCGCGGCGGGTTCGCCGAGCGCCTGCGGATACTTGGGGTTGCGGCCCCAGCCGTCCATGTTCAACTGCATGGGCGAGAACGTCTTCCACTGGAAGTCGCGCACATTCACGGGCAGATTGTTGCCGCCGAAGATGCCGTCCATGTCGCTCGAGATGTTGGGCTGGCCCGACAGACCGCTGCCGATGTAGGTCGGGATGTGGAAGCGGATGTATTCCCACTCACCGCCCGTCTGGTCGCCCGTCCAGATGCCGGCGTAACGCTGTGTGCCAGCCCAGCCGTCGAGCGAGATGATGAACGGACGCGCCTCG
>JABUUA010000111.1:1610-6696 GCA_021443405.1 Bacteroidaceae bacterium | reverse complement strand
TCGCTCTGTGTCCACAGGCCAATCTCCACGCCCTTCGACCGTGCATAGTCGCCAAACTCCTTGAGGTTTTGCACATTGCCGTCGAGCGTGGCGGTCTGGCCGTAGCCGGCTCCGTAGCCGTCGTTGGGGAGGAACCAGCCCAAGGGGAAGTCGTTGTCGAGATAGCGGTCGAGCGCTGCCCGGGCGGAGAACTGGTAATTGTTGAGCTCGCCGTTCAGACTCTCGCGCACTCCGCCGTTGTCCTTCTGACTCTCGTTGTAGCGCTTGCCGTCTTCATAGGCCATGAAACCGTTCTCGGCCTCCGTCCAGTAGTCGCGGTTATAGGCGTTGAGGTGACCTTCGTAGAAACCGAACTTCGGCAGCAACACGGGATGACCCGTGAGCTGGTAATAGTCGTTGAGCAAGGCCACCGCGCCCTGACTGAACGTGAAGAAATAGTCGAGATAGGGAGTCTCGTGCATCAGCACAGTCTTGCCGGCTTCCGTCGCGCCGAAGTCGTACTTGCCCGGGGCAAAGGTATAGCCCATCACGCCGTAACCGCCTGTGCTCCAGAAGTAGGGCGACGGACTGGCCACACCGCCGTCCACCCAGTTGTTGGTGTTCTCGATGGCGATGATTTTGCCGCGATGACTGAAACGTCCGTTCTGCACACCGCCGCCGAAGAAGTACTCGCCGTCCTGCTGACTCAGCGTGACGACAGTCTTGCCCTTCTGGAATTCGGGGGCGGAAATCTGCAGTCCGTTGGCTTTCAGCGCTCCCGTGGCGGGGTCGATTTCCACGGTCAGGCAGTCGGTGGCGATGCTGTTCCCGAAGAAGCGCAGCGCGACGGGCTTGCGCGGGTTGTCCACCAGGATTTGTGCCTCGGGCTCAGCCTTCGGGTCGCGCAGAATGCCGCCCGCGGGGTCGAGAAAGAGGCGGAAGATGTTGGGTCCGTAGAAATCAAGGAACAGGCGCTGGCCGTTGTCCAGCCGGACCTCAGCAGTGGTCGGGTTGAGACGCACCACTTCACCAGCCCGCAGCGTTGAGACTGCCGCAAGCAACAAAAGGAAAAAGCTAAATTTCTTCATGAAACAAGCAGGGTTAATAGATTTATGGTATTGTCCCACAAAGATAGTCAACTTTTCCGAGATAGAGAAATCTGCAAGCAATTTACTTTGGCGAACGGCAAAAATTGCTTATCTTTGCTCGTTGAACAACGAAAATACCTTATTATATATATGGAAAGAAACAAAAATAACGTCATCTACACCGCCATGGCCGTGGTCGTGGCCGCGCTTGTGGCCCTGCTGATTTTCCTCTTCCTGCAGAAGCGGAACTCCGACGAGAACGCCGCCAAACTGCAGCAAATGCAGGAACTGGCCGAGATGGACAAACTGGAAATGCAGAACGAATACGAGGAGTTCGCCCGACAATACAGCGAGTTGCAGATGCAAATCAACAACGACTCTCTGGTCGCCCAGCTCGAGAAGGAGCAGCGCCGCGTGGAGGAACTCATGGAGGAACTCAAGCGGACCAAGAACGACGACGCCGCCGAAATCATGCGACTCAAGAAAGAACTCGCCACGCTGCGAGCCATCCTGCGCAACTACGTGATGCAGATTGACTCGCTCAACCAACTCAACCAGCAACTGCGTGGCGAAAACGAAAACCTCCGCAGCGAGAACGAACAAGCCCACGCCAACATCTCCAGCCTGACGTCGGAGAAACAGTCGCTCACCGAGAAGGTGGCCGTGGCAGCACAACTCGACGCAAACAACATCTCGGCCTACGGCAAGAACAAGAAGGGCAAGCAAGCCACGAAGGTGAAGGACGTGAAGAAATTCCAGATAAACTTCAACGTGGCGCGCAACGTGACCGCCGTCGCCGGCATGAAGAGCATCTTCGTGCGAATCACCACCCCCACCGCCCAAGTGCTCACCCACGGCGGCACTTTCCCTTACGAGAACCGAACGCTGGAATACAGCATCCGCAAGGACATCGAATACACGGGCGAGGAACAGGCCGTCACCGTCTATTGGGATGTGGCGGAAACACTTTCGGCCGGTCAGTACCGCGTCGATATCTTTGCCGACGGCAATCTCATCGGGAGCACATCGTTCGCGCTGGAGTAAGGCGCAGCGCGCAAGAAATGTCCCGACAACTCAACACAAGCAAACTTGAGAACTAACAACTATGGATTTACAATCTCTCTGGAACAGCACTTCTGACGCTCTGTCCGCCTCGATGAAATACATCATCGACCTCGGCGCACCCGTCATGATGCCCATCATCTTCACGATTCTGGGCGTGTGCATCGGCATTAAGTTCAGCAAAGCGCTCAAGAGCGGACTCTACGTCGGCGTGGGTTTCGTGGGCCTCGGCATCATCACCGGCCTGCTCACCAGCAGTCTGAGTCCCTTCCTCGACAAGGTGGTGGACATCTACAACCTCGATCTTCCCGTCTTCGACATGGGTTGGCCCGCCGCCGCCAGCGTGGCTTACGGAACGAGCGTGGGAGCGTTCATCATCCCCGTCTGCCTCGGCGTCAACCTCGGTCTGCTACTGATGGGTTGCACCCGAACGGTCAACATCGACCTTTGGAACTACTGGCACTTCGCCTTCATCGGAGCCGTGGTCTATTTCCTCACCGACAGCATCGGCTGGGGCTTCTTCGCCGCCATCATTTGTTACATCATCACGCTCGTGCTGGCCGACATGACCGCCAAGCGCTTCCAAGAGTTCTATCCCGGCATGGAGGGAATCTCCATCCCCCAGCCCTTCTGCCAAGGCTTCATGCCGTTCGCCATCGTCATCGGCAAGGCGCTGGACAAGATCCCCGGTTTCGACAAGCTTAACATCGACGCCGAAGGCATGAAACAGAAGTTCGGACTGCTGGGCGAACCGCTGTTCCTGGGCGTCATCATCGGCGTGGGCATCGGTTGTCTGGCCTGCGAGAACGGTCAGCAACTCATCGACAACATCCCCGCTACCTTGCTTTTAGGTGTGAAGATGGGCGCCGTCATGGAACTCATTCCCCGCATCACCTCACTCTTCATCGAGGGACTGAAGCCCATCAGCGAGGCCACCCGCGAACTCATCGCCAAGAAGTTCGGCGAGAACCGCCAACTCTACATCGGCATGTCGCCCGCACTGGTCATCGGTCACCCCACCACGCTTATCGTCAGCCTGCTGCTCATCCCCGTCACCCTGGCGCTGGCCGTGGCCCTGCCCGGCAATCAGTTCCTGCCCCTCGCCTCACTGGCCGGCATGTTCTACGTCTTTGTGATGATTCTCCCCTACACCAAGGGCAACGTCGTCAAGTCGTTCGTCGTCGGCCTCGTGGTCATCACCATCGGCCTCTACTTCGTAACGTGGATGGCGCCCGATTTCACCAAGGCCGCCCACGAAGTGGCTCTCGCCCACCCCGACGACAAGGCGGTGCAAGTGCCCGAGGGCTTCAGCGCCGGCGCACTCGACTTCGCCAGCAACCCCATTGCTGCTCTTATCTACGGAGCCTGCAAATACAGTCTCTACATCGGCGCCGCCGCCCTCAGTGCGCTGGCCGTCGTGCTGCTGGCGTGGAACCGTAAGCAAATCAAACAATAATTCCCAAGATACTTTCATTCCGATAACCTGACAAACCAACTGATATGAAACAAATCCTTCTCTCGGTCGCCCTCGTACTGACCGCCATGAGCTCGAGCGCTCAAATCAAGTATACTGTGCAGACGGCCTGTCACCCCGATGATGTAAAACACTACGACACGCAGACGCTGCGCGACCGCTTCATGATGGAGAAAGTGATGGTCAACGACGAAATCAACGTCACCTACACGCTCTACGACCGCCTCATCTACGGCGGCGCCGTGCCCGCCACCAAGTCTCTCAGCCTCGACACCTTTGACGAGCTCAAAGCCGAGCACTTCCTCGACCGCCGAGAACTCGGTGTCATCAACGTCGGCGGCGACGGCGTGGTCGTGGTTGACGGCAAGGAATATCCCATGAAATTCAAGGAGGCTCTCTATGTGGGCTGCGGCAAGAAAGAGATTATCTTCAAGAGCAACGACCCCTCCAAGCCTGCCCGCTTCTACATCAACTCCGCCCCAGCTTACCACGAATACGTGACCCAGCTCATCACCACCGACCAGAAAGCCGACAAGAAAAAGTATGCCATCGCCCAGAGCGATGCCTACGGAAAGATGGAAGACTCCAACGACCGCGTCGTCAATCAGATGATAGTTAAGAGCGTGCTCGAGCGCGTCAAAGGAGGTGGAACCTGTCAACTGCAGATGGGCCTCACCGAGCTCAAGCCTGGTAGCGTGTGGAACACCATGCCCGCCCACACGCACACTCGCCGCATGGAGGCTTATTTCTACTTCAATGTTCCCGAAGGAAATGCCATCTGTCACCTCATGGGCCAGCCCCAGGAAGAGCGGCTCGTGTGGTTGCACAACGAACAAGCCATCACCTCGCCCGAGTGGAGCATCCACGCCGCAGCCGGAACCAGCAACTACATGTTCATCTGGGGCATGGGAGGCGAAAACCTGAACTACGGCGACAAAGACCAGATTAACTATATCGACATGCGTTGATGAGCAAAGGAAAACTCGCCAAATTTGCCGAGATGGCGGCCAACCCGCTCGTCATCGAATGCCCCTACAATTCACTCCACGAGCCCGTCGACTTCTCCTTGCGCGGACGCTGGAACGCTGACTTCTTCCACAACGCCAACCCCATCGTGCTCGAACTTGGCTGCGGACGAGGAGAATATACGGTGGGGCTCGGCCGCCAGTTCCCCGACACCAACTTCATTGGCGTCGATATCAAGGGAGCCCGCATGTGGACAGGCGCTCAGGATGCCTTGAACACAGGCATGACCAACGTGGCTTTCCTGCGCACCAACATTGAGTTCATCCACCGCTTCTTTGGTCCCGACGAAGTGAGCGGAATCTGGTGTACTTTCAGTGACCCGCAGATGAAGAAAGCCACCAAGCGACTCACCAGCACCTACTTCATGAAGCGTTACCGCCAGTTTATGGTCGATGGCGGACTCGTGCATTTGAAAACCGACTCCAACTTTCTGTTCACCTACACCGAGGAAATGCTG
>JABUUA010000111.1:0-1210 GCA_021443405.1 Bacteroidaceae bacterium | reverse complement strand
GAATGTGGTGGAGATGAACATGGTGGAGGACGACCTGCGCATCGCAGGGATGAGCGTCAGTTTCACACTCATCTTCGACAAACCGACAGACCCCTTCATGCGGTCAATGGTCAAGGCGTGCGAGGCAGCGATACATGCCTACGTGAGCCGGGACGTGGAGGTGGAGATAAAGACCAAGTCGCTGCAAGCGCCCCGTCCCGAACTGCCCGACCTCTTGCCCGGCGTGCGCAACATCATCGCCGTGAGCAGCGGAAAAGGAGGAGTGGGCAAGAGCACGGTGGCAGCCAACCTCGCCGTGGCGCTCGCCGCCATGGGTCACCGGGTGGGTTTGCTCGACTGCGACATCTTCGGGCCCTCCGTGCCCAAGATGTTCCGGATGGAGGACGCAAGGCCCTATAGCGAGAACGTGGACGGACGCGACCTCATCGTCCCCGCCGAGCAGTACGGAGTGAAGGTGCTCAGCATCGGTTTCTTCGTCTCACCTGAGCAAGCCACGCTGTGGCGGGGAGGAATGGCCTGCAACGCTCTCAAGCAGCTCATCGGCGACGCTCACTGGGGCGACCTCGACTACTTCATCCTCGACACACCGCCCGGCACCAGCGACATCCACCTCACCCTCGTGCAGACGCTGCCCATCACTGGCGCCGTCATCGTCTCCACGCCGCAGCAGGTGGCCCTGGCCGACGCCCGCAAGGGGATAAACATGTATCAGAACGAGAAAGTGGCCGTGCCCATCCTCGGACTGGTGGAGAACATGGCGTGGTTCACCCCCGCCCAGCACCCCGACGAGCGCTACTACCTCTTCGGCCGCGAAGGAGTCCGGCAACTGGCCGAGGAGATGAACGTGCCGCTATTAGCACAGATTCCCGTGGTGGAGGACATCTGCGAGCAAGGCGATAGCGGAGCTCCCGCCGCCCTCGACGCCGCCTCGCCCACCGGAATAGCCTTCCGGCAGTTGGCCGCCCGCGTGGTCACCGCCACCGACCGCCGCAACGCCGAACAGGAAGCCACCAAGATTGTGGCCGTGAAGTAGGGGAGAGTCTCTGCGGTAGTTCGCCGAACTGCTGAGTTATCCAACCAGCTTAGAGGTCAGAAATCTAAAAAACATAACGGGGACTAAAGGTTTCAGAAAAGCTCAGGAAAGTAGCAGGGCCTAAAAGTTTCAAGAGGATAGGTAGCCAAAAACTCCCAAAACTCCCAGAAAAAAATG
>JABUUA010000110.1 GCA_021443405.1 Bacteroidaceae bacterium | reverse complement strand
GGCAATCAGAACTGCGGCAAGACCACCTTGTTCAATCAACTCACCGGCGCCAACCAGCACGTGGGCAACTTCCCCGGCGTCACCGTGGACCGCAAGGAAGGGAGCATCAAGGGACATCCCGAGACCACCGTGGTCGATCTTCCCGGCATCTACTCCCTCTCGCCCTATACCAGCGAGGAGGTCGTCTCGCGACAATTCATCATCGACGAGCATCCCCAGGGTATCATCAATATCGTGGATGCCACCAACATCGAGCGCAACCTCTACCTCACGCTCCAACTCATGGAGCTGGGCATCCCCATGGTGCTGGCGCTGAATCTGATGGACGAGGTGGAAAACAACGGTGGAACCGTGCGAATCAACGCCATGGAACAACTCCTTGGTATCCCCGTGTTGCCCATCTCAGCCATGAAAAACGAGGGAATCCACGAGGTCATCCGCCACGTTCTCCACGTGGCGCGCTACCAAGAACCGCCCACCCGACAGGATTTCTGCAGTCCCGACGACCACGGCGGCGCGGTGCATCGCAGTCTGCACGCTATCATGCACTTGATAGAGGACCATGCCCAGCGCGCGGGCATCCCGTTGCGCTTCGCCACCACCAAGTTGGTGGAGGGCGATTCCTTAGTGGAACAGGCGCTCGGACTCAGTCAGAACGAGCGAGAGACCGTGGAGCACATCCTTCGACAAATGGAAGAGGAGCGCGGAATGGACCGTCAGGCGGCCATGGCCGATATGCGGTTCAGCTACATCCGCCGGGTGTGCCGGCAGACGGTGGTGCGTCCCGCCGAGACAAAAGAGCACCGACGGAGCCGACGCATCGACCAGATTCTCACGGGTCGCTGGACGGCCGTGCCCACATTCCTCGCCATCATGGCCGCCATCTTCTGGCTCACGTTCAGCGGACTGGGCGGTTGGCTGCAAGGTCTTATGGAGCAAGGCGTGGCTTGGTTCACCGACGCCACGCAGCATGTGCTGGCGCAAGGGCACATCTCTCCCGTGGTGCAGAGCCTCCTCATCGACGGTGTTTACAGCGGCGTGGGCACGGTGGTGGTGTTCCTTCCGCTCATCCTGGTTCTCTTTTTCTTCCTTTCCCTGCTCGAAGACTCGGGCTACATGGCCCGCATCGCCTTTGTGATGGACAAGCCGCTACGCCGTCTCGGACTGAGCGGACGCTCCATTGTGCCCTTGCTCATCGGCTTCGGGTGCAGCGTTCCCAGCGTGATGGCCAGTCGCACACTGCCCAGTCGGCGCGACCGTCGCCTCACGATTTTGCTCACGCCCTTTATGTCGTGCACGGCCAAAATACCGGTCTATGCATTTTTTGCCGCGGCCTTCTTCCCCCGTCACGCGGCGGCGGTGATGATGGGTCTGTACGTCATCGGCATCGCGGCTGGTATCGTCGTGGCACTCGTGCTGAAGCATACCTATTTCCATGGTGAAGCCGTGCCTTTTGTGATGGAACTGCCGAACTATCGCATGCCCGTGGCCAGCAACGTGGTGCGCTTACTCTGGGACAAGGCCAAAGACTTCTTGGAGCGTGCTTTTACGGTCATCTTCCTCGCGAGCATTGCTATTTGGTTCCTGCAGACCTTCACGTTCCGCCTGCAACTGGTGGGCGACGGCATGGAGGCCCATAGCATGCTGGCTCAACTTTCTGGCGTCATCGCCCCCCTGTTCCGCCCGTTAGGCTTCGGTGACTGGCGCGTGGTCACGTCGCTGGTGAGCGGTCTGCTGGCCAAGGAGGTGGTGGTGAGCACCCTATCGACATTGTTTGCCGGCGTGGCACTCACCGAGGTGTTCACGGCCGGAACTGCCTTCACCCTGCTGGTGTTCTGCCTACTCTACACGCCTTGCATGGCCACCATCGCCACCATCCGACGCGAGTTGGGCGGTCTCTGGGCCAGCATCATCGTGGTGGGACAATGCGTCATCGCTTGGGGGGTCGCCTTTGTGGTTCATTGCCTTCTCCTATTCTTATGAACCTCCAAAGCCTGTTGCTGTTAGTTGTTCTGCTGGCTGTGGCGGGCTGGGTGTTGCTTCGCTATGTGCGTCGCCGGCAGAAGACGGGCGGTTGTGGTCCTTGCTGCGGATGTGCCGAACAAGGATGCGCCTTACGCGACGCCAAGAAGGAGGAAGCCCTTCCTCACGCCGCGACCACCAATAAGTCCTAATTTCTCAGGAAACTTGTTGTAAAAACCGATGTGGGATTACTGGACGAGTTCGTCGCGCAACGCCGCCACGAACTCGTCGATAAGCTCAATCTTCATGCCCTGCATCACCACGACGTGGGCCAGCGGACCGCCGAACGCTTCGTCGTAGCCGCGGGCGAGGTTGTATTTGTTCACCGTGGCCTCGGAGGGGCGACGTATGAACACGGTGTTGCTGAACTCGTTCTTCCACACGGGCCACCCTATCTTCTTCAGCGCTTCCACCAGATAATTGCTAAACGAGAGCACTTTGCCCGCCTGCTGACGGAAGCCTTCCTCGCCCACGTTCTCCACCACCCAATAGTACTTGAGCGGGTTGAGAGCCGAGCGAGAGCAGTTAATCATGGGCATCTCGCCGTCGAGATAATCCACTTTATAAGCCTTCTGCACGGCCAGCACCTGTTTGGTGGTGATGAACATACCGCAGGGCGAGTCGAGACCAAAGAACTTATGACCGCTGACGGCTATGGAATCGAAGCCCAACGTCGTGCGGTCCACCAAATAATTATAGGGAGTGAAGGGCAGATAACCGCCAAACAAGGCTGCGTCAACGTGACGATAGACACCCAGCGGCTTTACCTCCTCCAATACGCGATTGAGCGCCACTTGGTCGTCGATAGCACCCTTAAACGTCGAACCCATCGAGAAAATCACCAGTGCAGGGCGCTCCGGATAGATGGCCGAGCGCAGAGCCTCGGGCAACATACGGCCCATCGGGTCGCACTCCACAAGGCGCACCTCCAGGTTCTGCAGGTCGCACAGGCGACGGTTACTATAGTGCGACTCCTTCGACACATAGACGATGGGCTGCATGCCCGTCTGACTTTGCAGCACACGAGCGCCGAAATAGATGCCATGGTTATTGCCGTCGGTACCGCTCGACGTCACCAATCCCCAGGCCTCATCCTTAGAAATGCCGTAGAACGGCGCGAAGAACTCGATGGTCTTGCGTTCCAGCGAGAGGGTGCTGATAAGATAACCGTCGTCGGAGAACGGGTCGCCCGCGTTGTTCATAAAGATTTTGTAGATGCCGCTGGCCATATACCAGTCGTAAAACCCGAACATGTTGCTCGTGATGGTACTGGGATACCCCATCGAGGTCTCGTAGGTTCCGGGGGCCACGCGCTCCAGAAAAGTGAGGAAACTGTTAAGCGTATCGTATTTCATGCCGCGAAGGTATTACAATTATCACTTATACATCAACATAACCTGACGCTCGGGGGCGAACACCTGCTGCGCCGTGTCCCACAAGACTTGGGCGGTGAGCGAATCCACACGATGGCAGAGTTGCTCGGCTGTCATGGTGATGCCGTAGTGCAAATAGCGCTTGGCCATGCCGATGGCAACGTTCTCCCCGTTGTCGAACGACAAGCAAATCTGTCCTTTCAACTGGCGCTTGGCGGCGGCGAGCGCGGATGGCGAGAGGGGCGCATCGGTAAGACGCTGCAACTCGCGGCGCACGAGGCGCAGGCAGCGCTTGATGTCCGAGGGGTCGCAACCGAAGTAAACATTCCAGAAGCCCGTGTCGGTGTAGCTTGTCTGACTGCTCTCCACCGTGTAAACAAGCCCGTGGCGCTCACGCAGGGAAAGGTTGAAGCGCGAATTCATCGCAGGTCCGCCCAAGATGTTGTTCAAAAGATGAAGGTGGAGGTTGTGCGTGTCAGTGGCACTGAAGGCTCGCGTGCCCAGCACCACATGCGCCTGATGGGTATTCTTCTCCTGCGTGGTCTCGCTGGCCGTCAAGGGCGGCAAGGCAAAGGGAGCGCGCTGGACGAGTTCCATCGGCTGTGAGGCAGCGGTGTGACGCGAGGCCAACGCCACCATTCTTTTCAGGGAAATATCGCCATAGGCATAGAGCACCATGCGCTCGGGACGGTAGAGACGGCGGGCAAAGGCCTGCATGTCGGCTGTCGTCAATTGGCGCAAGCGCTCGGCGTCGCCCAAGATAGTGCGCCCGAGTGGATGGTCGGGGAAGATGAGTTGCTCAAACTCGTCGAAGATAAGTTCCGAGGGAGAGTCGTTGTAGCTCTCGATTTCCTCCACCACCACCTCGGCCTCCTTGTCCATCTCACGCTGGGGATACAGACTGCGGAGCGTGATGTCGAGCAGGAGTTCTATGGCGCGCGCTGCATGGTCACGGGCGATGGCGCAGTAATAGAGGGTTTCCTCCTTACCCGTATAAGCGTTGAGGTCGCCGCCCACAGAGTCGAGGCGGTTGATGATTTGCAACGACGAACGGTGCTTGGTCCCCTTGAACGACATGTGCTCGGTAAAGTGGGCCATGCCGCTTTCGGAGGGCAACTCGTCGCGCGTGCCAGCGTCCACGGCCACACCGCAATAGACGACCTGACTGGGAGAAGGCGCGCAGATGATGCGCATGCCGTTGTCTAACGTATAGGTTTCAAAAGTCATAGCTGCTATTTCTTTTATCGTTTGAGGAGCCACAACACGCTCTCGGGCCCCATGTTGAACAATAAATCCACGATGCTCAGCCCGGGAAGGAAACCTTGTTGCTGGGCGAATACCTGATAATAGGGGCGCAACTCCAACGTGGGCTGCAGACGGGGGTGGATGAGCGTGCGGAAATCGTCGGTCGCCTGCGGTTGCGCCACAAACTGCGTGGTGCGCTCCACGACGGGAGCCACATCGATGAGTTGGCAGACGAGCGCCTGCAATGCTTCGTTGAAATCGGCCAAAAACTCCCATTTCCGTTCGTAGAAAGGGGCGAAATCATCGACATAATAGTCGAAGAAAGGCGAACGACGGTAGGCACTCGTAAGGGCGTTCCAGTGGAGATGACGCCAGTTGCCGTGGTCGCTGATACGAATGTCGCGCATGAGCGCCTTGCCGGCCTCGGGCTTCACAATGGGAACGATGAGGTCGAGCCGCCCCTGCGGACTGGCAATGGTGCAGCGATTGCGGTAGGTTTGCTTTT
>JABUUA010000010.1:35131-37990 GCA_021443405.1 Bacteroidaceae bacterium | reverse complement strand
AGGAAAGGCAGGACCAGAATCTGCAGTGTTACCATTACACCATAGCCCAATCTTTTGCTTTTGCGATTGCAAAGGTACGTCGATTTTACGAGACCGCCAAACTTTTTTGCAAGAAAATGACGAAAACATGAAAAGAACGCCGCTTCCGAAGAGGCGTACGAAGGGATTCGCGGCGCAATGCAGAGGGCTCTGTACCGCGGCGAAGAGCACTCGCTACGCTCGTGCTTGGGGGTGGAGGAAAGGTTCTTACCCCTCGCACCCTCTTACCTTAGAGCAGAGCTCAAAAGTAGCTGACAACTGATTTTCCCAATAAAATTTGGAAAATCTTCCCTGCAGTCGTACTTTGAGCGTGGCCTTCCGCCCCACTCGAAGGTACTCCCTCTTGGATTTTCCCAAATAAAATTTGGAAAATCGCTCGCTTAATCGTACCTTTGCCGGCAATATGGAATTGATAGACGCAGTAATCAAAGGAATACAGGATAAGAAAGGCCATCAGATTGTCGTGGCCGACCTGAGTGAGATAGGCGATACCGTGTGCAAAGCCTTCGTAATCTGTACGGCCAGTTCGCCCGTGCAAGTGCAAGCCGTGGCCCAGAGTGTGGGCGAAACCGTGCGCGACCTGACGGGCATCCGCCCCACCGCCGTGGACGGCATGCGCTACGCACAGTGGGTGGCCATGGACTACACCGACGTGATTGTGCACGTGTTCCTCCCCGAAATGCGCGAGTTCTATGACTTGGAACACCTGTGGGCCGACGCCATGCTCACCGAACTCGAGGATTTAGACTAACCGCTGACTGACATGGAGAACAAGAATAAAAGAAACCGAAAGAAGCCGCAATTCAGTCTCACATGGCTCTACGTGATTGTGGCGCTCGTGCTGGGCTACCTCTTCATCACGGGCGACAACAGCGCGGTGTTCTCGTCGTCGTCGGCCACAGAGGCAGACAAGGACGACGTGACATACACCGATTTCAAGCGCTATGTGGAGGACGGCTATGTGGCCCGCGTGGAAGCAAACAAGAACGACGGCAAGCTCCGTATGTTCGTCAACGACAAGCACTACCGCGAAGTCTTCGGCAAGGGCAAGAACCCACGAGGCAACGAGGAATACATCAGCGTGGAATATCCCTCGAACGACCAGTTGGAGACCTTCCTCACCCAGCAGCAAGAGCTGCAGCATTTCAAGGGTGACGTGAAGTACTACACCGAGAGCGACACATGGATGCGACTGCTCTACAACTTCGCGCCACTCTTGTTGCTGATTTTCTTCTGGGTGTTCATCTTCGGCCGCATGGGCAAGGGAGGAGGCGGCTTCGGCGGCATCTTCAGCGTGGGCAAGAGCCGCGCCAAGCTGGTGGACAAGGACGACGAGAACGCTCCCAAAGTGACCTTCGCCGACGTGGCCGGTCAGAACGAGGCTAAGCAGGAGGTGCAAGAGATTGTGGAGTTCCTGAAAAATCCCAAGAAATATACCGAGTTGGGAGGTAAGATACCCAAAGGCGCACTGCTTGTCGGCCCTCCAGGAACGGGTAAGACTCTGCTGGCCAAGGCCGTGGCAGGCGAGGCCGACGTCCCCTTCTTCACGATGTCGGGTTCCGATTTCGTGGAGATGTTTGTGGGCGTAGGCGCCAGTCGTGTGCGCGACCTCTTCAGTCAGGCCAAGGAGAAAAGCCCCTGCATCATCTTCATCGACGAGATAGACGCTGTGGGCCGTGCCCGTAGCGCCCGCGCTCTTTCGGGTGGCAACGATGAACGCGAAAGCACGCTCAACCAGTTGTTGACGGAGATGGACGGCTTCGGAACGAACAGCGGCGTCATCATCCTCGCCGCCACCAACCGCGCCGACATCCTCGACAAGGCGCTGTTGCGCGCCGGACGCTTCGACCGTCAGATACATGTGGAACTCCCCGAAGTGAACGAACGCAAAGAAATCTTCAAGGTGCATCTGCGTCCGCTCAAGATAGAGGAGACCCTCGACCTCGACTTCCTCGCCCGACAGACCCCGGGATTCAGCGGCGCCGACATAGCCAACGTATGTAACGAGGCCGCCCTCATCGCGGCGCGTCACGACCATCCTTCGGTGACGAAGGACGACTTCCTGGCGGCCGTTGACCGCATCATCGGAGGTCTGGAGAAGAAGAGCAAGGTGATGACGGCTGAAGAAAAACGCACCATTGCTCTGCACGAGGCTGGCCACGCCACCATATCGTGGCATCTGCAATATGCCAATCCTTTGGTGAAAGTGACCATCGTGCCCCGTGGCCGTGCCTTGGGCGCTGCATGGTATCTGCCTGAGGAACGACAAATCAGCACCCGCGAACAGATGCTGGACGAACTGTGCTCGCTTTTAGGCGGACGCGCCGCCGAGGAACTATTCACCGGCCACATCTCGAGTGGGGCCATGAACGACCTGGAGCGCGTCACCAAGCAAGTGTACGCCATGATTGCCTACATGGGCATGAGCGACCGCCTGCCAAACCTCTGCTACTACAACAACGAGGAGTATCAGTTCCAGAAGCCTTACTCTGAGGAGACGGCTCGCCTCATCGACGCAGAAGTGCAACGCATGATTGCCGAGCAGTACGAACGGGCCAAGGCTCTGCTGCAAGAGAAGCGCGAGGGTCATGCCCAACTGGCACAAGTGCTCGTGGAGCGTGAGGTTATCTTCGCCAGCGACGTGGAAGCTATCTTCGGCAAGCGCCCGTGGCAGAGCCGAACCGAGGAACTGCTGGAGGAGAACGAAGCCGCGGAACGTGTGGAACAGACAGAGGAGGAACCCGTCAGCGCGTCGGAAGACACGGAGGAACCGACCTCGGAATAACATAGCAAAGATGTCATGAAAAACCTGATTGTTCG
>JABUUA010000010.1:32305-35124 GCA_021443405.1 Bacteroidaceae bacterium | reverse complement strand
ACGGGTGCCGTGTATGTAGTATTGCTGGTGGGCTGCACCGTTTACGGAGGTGTTGCCGCCCTCTTGTTCTTCAGTCTGGTGGCCGCCGCTGCCACACATGAATTCGGAGTTAATGTCAACAACCATTACGGAGCCTCCGTTGGCACCGTCCGCGCCGCGCTGGCCAGCGGTCTGCTCTCGGGTGCCGCGTGGTTGCAAGCCTTCCATCATCCCGCCGCCACCAAACTCTATGCCCTCTACGGCTTCACGCTGCTCTTTATGTTGGTGGCGGAACTGTACATGAAGGCCGCCGACCCGTTGAAGAATTGGTCGCTCACCTTCGCCTCGCAACTCTACATCGCCGTGCCGTTCGCCCTGCTGCCGATGCTCAGTCAGCGCGGTGGCGACTATACCTATATATATATATTGACCACGTTTGTGTTCCTCTGGATTAACGACACGGGCGCCTATCTGTGCGGCAGCGCCCTGCACAATGTATTCCCCGCCAAGTTGTTTGAGCGCATCTCACCCAAGAAATCGTGGGTGGGCAGCATAGGAGGCGGATTGTTGTGCGTGGCAGCGGGTGCCGCACTCTCGTTCTACGACGACTCTCTCACCCTGGTACAGTGGATGGGATTCGCCCTGGTGGTGGTGTTCTTCGGCACGTGGGGCGACTTGGTGGAAAGTTTGTTCAAGCGTCAGTTAGGCGTGAAGGACAGTGGCAACGTGCTGCCCGGTCATGGCGGTCTGCTGGACCGTTTCGACTCGGCCCTTCTTTCCATCCCCGCCGTGGTTATTTATCTTTGTTTATTGAAGTAAGCGAAAAGAAAACGATACCCAACAAACGAGGCCTTCCCACCAGCGGGAAGGCCTCTTGTTATTGTTGGAAAAGGATGGTGCCGAAGAAGTCCGGGCAATGGAAATTCGGCTGGGGAAGCGTGATGGGCGCCCAACTCACATAGTGGGGCACGGGCGTGAGGTCGCCGCATTTGTAGAGGTTGGCGCAGAGCTCGCGCGGTGCTTCGCTGAGGCCCAAGTGGGCGAAGGGAATACCCAGTAGCAGGTGCCAGCGAGTGGGCGCATCGATGGCGACGGGCTGATGGGGCAGCGACGTTTGGCAGACGACCTCGTCCATCTGCATGGGCGTGAGGCGCTGTGCGTCGGAACGTGTGATGCGTCGGGCAGCGAGACGCGTGCCGATGCACGAGTTTTCAAAATTGAAATAGTGTGGGTCGCCCGGCACTTGCAAGAAGATTTCCACGCAACTGTCCTGCCACACCGCCTCCTGGTGCTCGAGCCATGTGCCCCGCACGTGGTCCTCTTGCACGTCGAAAAGCACCCACAGGCGGTCGTCGGTGTAGGCGAGACGGAACGTGGTGGCGGGGGCATAAGGGAACTGTTCGGGCCAGCCTACGTGACAGATGTGCCCTTCGGCGCCGAGCTGGCGCAGTTGCTCCACAGTCGGAGCGGCTTCAAGGTGGGGAATGGTGATGGTCATGGTGCTGTGGATGTATTATTAGTTGCATGACGAGACATGCTTATGTTTGGGGCAAGACATAAGGACGTATGAGCCGAAACATAAGGACGTGTGAGCCCACACGAGCGTATGTGTGTGACCCTACAATTCTTCAAAGTCAACATACTCCCCTTCGCTGTCGGGGAACACCTTGTCGTGCTGCTGCTTGGCACCCGTCGTCTGCGTGTCGCCCTCTTCCTGCCTGCGTGTGTAGGTCCGCTCTTGCTGGTCGGTCTGCGTCTGTGAGCGCGTCCATGGACCGAACAAGACGTTGCGGAGCCAGTGCACAAACTGCAACGCCAGCATCCCGAGGAACAGGACGGCAGCGACAAAGCAAGCGAACAGACAACCTAAGGCGCGCATCATAACGATAGAGGGAACGGGGTTAACGACGGTGATTCGCCACCAAGGATAGGGCTATGTACCACACAATCATGGCGGCGAGAGCGCTGTATCCCAAGGGAAGACACAGCAAACAACCGGCCAGGAAGATGTATTTCATTTTGTTATCCTCCCACGAATAGTTCTTGAACTTGAGGGCGAACAGGGGCAGTTCGGCCACCATCAGCCAGCACGAAAGCACGATGAAGAGGAACAGGAACACGCAGTTGAACTTGCCCGAGCACAGAAAAGCGTGCTGGCCCAGCACCAGCGAACCCCAGAAGAGGGCGTTGGCAGGCGTGGGAAGGCCGATGAACGTGGTGGCCTGACGCGTGTCGAGATTGAACTTCGCCAAGCGGAGCGCCGAGAAGGCGGCCATCAGGAAGGCGGTGTAAGGGATGAATTTCTGGAAGGGCACCAGCACTTCGGGATAGACCACCTCGTGGAACAAATAGAAAAGGACGGCGGAGGGAGCCACACCGAAGGTAACGACGTCGGCCAACGAGTCCAGTTCTTTGCCGATGGGCGCCGAGACGTTGAGGGCGCGTGCCGAGAGTCCATCGAAGAAATCGAACACGGCACCCAGGATAATCATGGTGACGGCCCAGAAGTAGTTGCCGTAGAAGGCCGCACCCGTTGCCATGCAACCGCAGATGAGATTGCTGCACGTGAGGGCGTTGGGTATCTGTCGGATGATGTTCATTTAGTTCAGTTTAGCAAGAATGGTTTGGTTACCCGTGGTCTTTTGTCCCAGCGTCACGCACACCTCGGTCCCGATGGGCAGGTACACATCGACGCGCGACCCAAACTTAATGAAGCCCATGTGCTCGTCGATTTCGTATTCTTCGCCCTCTTGCAGATAGGTGACGATGCGGCGTGCCACAGCGCCAGCCACCTGACGCGTGAGCACCTCTTTGCCATTGGGCGTCTCTATGACCACGGT
>JABUUA010000010.1:30626-32288 GCA_021443405.1 Bacteroidaceae bacterium | reverse complement strand
TGTGGTGGCGCACCACTTTCACACGTCCGTCCACGGGAATCCAGTTGGCGTGCACATTAAATACGTTCATGAAGATGCTGACCATCAGTCGGCGGTCGTGGAAATACTCGTTCTCCTCCACCTCTTCGACGACCACAATCTTGCCATCGGCGGGAGCAATCACGATGTTTTCGGTGTCGTCCTCATAGAGACGAACGGGGCAACGGAAGAAATTGACCACCATGGCATAGACGACGGCGCAGGGAATCGCTAACGGGAGCCAAGCAATGTGTGAGTGAGTGGTGTAGGCGACGGCCGCGTTGAGAGCGATCAATATAAGAGCCCCCCAGACGAGGGTGTGCGTGCCTTCTCTGTGTATTCTTACTCCATTACGTAGCTTTCTGAGTCTTGTCCCCATGGTTTTTAGTTCACTTCTTGCAAAGATACATCTTTTGACGTGAAAAACAAAATATCTCTCCCCTTATATGCTAAAAAAATAATAATAAGGGCGACGATTGTTGCTTATATGGAAAAGATGGCGTAAATTAGCACCTTATTAGCGCGAACTGAGAATGGAAGATTTTGTACATCTGCACTGTCATAGCTACTACTCCACGCTGGACGGCATGTCGCCCGTCGGGAAGATGGTGGACAAGGCCATTGCCAACGGCATGCGAGGCATGGCGCTCACCGACCACGGCAACATGTTCGGCATAAAAGAGTTGTTTGACTATTGCAACGGGGTGAACAAGAAGCGCAAAAAGGAAGGTCTGGAGCCGTTCAAGCCGATACTGGGCTGCGAGGTCTATGTGGCCCCGCGCGGTAAGGAGAAGATGGAGCAGAAGATGGGCGACCTGAGCGGTTGGCATCTCATCCTTTTGGCGAAGAACTTCCATGGTTATCAAAATCTCATCAAGCTCGTTTCCAACGCGTGGGTGGACGGATTCTACGGCAAACCCCGTACCGACCATGCCGACCTCGAACGTTATCACGAGGATTTAATCTGCTGCTCGGCCTGCATCGGTGGCGAGGTTCCCCGGCACATCCTGGCCGGACGCATGAAGGAGGCGGAGGAAAGTATCCTGTGGCATAAGCAGGTCTTCGGCGACGACTACTATCTGGAACTGCAGCGTCACGAGGTGACCGACCCCAGTCAGCGCGCCAATCGCGAGACATTCCCGTTGCAACAGAAGGTGAACGCGGTGCTCATGGAGATGGCGAAGAAGCACGGCATCAAGGTGGTGTGCACCAACGACTCCCACTTTGTGGACCAAGTGCATGCCGAGGCCCACGACCACCTGCTCTGCCTGGCCACGCAGCAGGACCTCGACGACCCGAGGCGCATGCTCTATACCAAGCAGGAGTGGTTCAAGACGCGTGAGGAGATGAACGCTATCTTCTGCGATATTCCCGAGGCGCTTCGCAACACATGTGAGGTGCTGGACAAGGTGGAACTCTACAACATCGAGAGCGACCCCATCATGCCCTTCTACCCTATTCCCGAGGATTTCGGTACGGAAGAATTGTGGCGAGAGAAGTTTTCTGAAGAGGACCTTTTCCGCGAGTTCACCACCGACGAGAACGGCGAGAACCCCTTGCCGGAGGAAGAAGGCAAGAAAAAAATAGAGAAACTGGGCGGCTACGAGAAGTTGTACCGCATCAAGTTCGAGGCCGACTATCTGG
>JABUUA010000010.1:25302-30570 GCA_021443405.1 Bacteroidaceae bacterium | reverse complement strand
CGAGCGACTGAAATTCGAGCTCCACATCATTAAGACGATGGGTTTCCCCGGCTACTTCCTCATCGTGCAGGACTTCATCAACTCGGCACGCAACGAACTCGGCGTTTGGGTCGGCCCCGGTCGTGGTTCGGCCGCCGGTAGTGTAGTGGCCTACTGTCTGGGCATCACGAAGCTCGACCCGATGAAATACGATTTGCTGTTTGAGCGTTTCCTCAACCCCGACCGTATTTCGCTGCCCGATATCGATACGGACTTCGACGACGACGGCCGCGGCCGCGTGCTTCAGTGGGTGATGGACAAGTACGGAAAAGAGAACTGCGCCCACATCATCACCTACGGAACGATGGCCGCCAAGAACTCCATCAAGGACGTGGCGCGTGTGGAGAAGTTCGACCTGGCCCGCACCAACGCCTTGTGCAAGGCGATGCCCGACCGTCTGCCCGACGGCATGAAGTCAAAGTTGGAAAACTACATCAAGTGCACGCCCGAGTTGCAGCAGGCAGAAATGTCGCATGACCCGCGTGAGGCCAATACCATAAAATACGCGCGCATGCTGGAAGGAACGGTGCGCGGCACAGGCATCCATGCCTGCGGCTTCATCATCTGTCGCGACGCCATCTCGTCGCATGTGCCCGTTTCCACAGCCGACGATCCCGACTTCCCCGACATAAAGACGGCCGTCACGCAGTACGACGGCCACGTGATTGAGTCCACGGGACTTATCAAGATGGACTTCCTCGGTCTGAAGACGCTGTCGGAGATGAAGGAGGCCTGCCGCGTCATCAAGGAGTCGCGCGGCATCGAGGTGGACCTCGACAGGATTCCCATCGACGACCCCGTGACGTACAAGCTCTATCAGGAGGGCCGCACCGTGGGCACCTTCCAGTTCGAGTCGCCCGGCATGCAGAAATATCTGAAGGAACTGCACCCCACCGTGTTCGAGGACCTCATCGCCATGAACGCCCTTTATCGCCCGGGGCCCATGGATTACATCCCCGACTTCATCGCCCGTAAGAACGGACGGCAGGAGATTACCTACGACATTCCCGTGATGGAGCAGTATCTGAAGGATACGTACGGCATTACGGTGTATCAGGAACAGGTGATGCTGCTGTCGCGTCTGCTGGCCGATTTCACCCGCGGCGAGAGCGACGCATTGCGTAAGGCCATGGGTAAGAAGAAGAAGGACATCGTAGATGCAATGAAACCTAAGTTCATCGAGGGCGGGAAAAAGAAGGGCCACGACCCCGCCGTGCTGGACAAAATCTGGAGCGACTGGGAGAAATTTGCTTCTTACGCGTTCAACAAGAGTCACGCGGCCTGCTATTCGTGGGTGGCTTACCAGACGGCTTACCTCAAGGCCAACTATCCCTCGGAGTTCATGTCGGCGCTACTCACCCGTCGTAAGGACGACATCAAGGAAATATCGAAGTTGCTGGACGAATGCAAAGCCATGGGCATCCGGGTGATGAGCCCCGATGTCAACGAGTCGTTCACCAACTTCGGTGTAAACAAGGACGGACAGATTCGCTTTGGCCTCGGCGCCATCAAGGGCGTGGGCGAGGGCGCGGCCAACGCCATTGTGGAGGAGCGCCGGAAGAACGGGCCGTACAAAGACATCTTCGACTTCGTGAAGCGTGTTCCCATGTCGCAAGTGAAAAAGAGCGGCCTTGAGTGCCTGGCGCTGAGCGGAGCCTTCGACCTTTTTGCCCCGCAGATTACGCGCGAGCACTTTGAGGCGCTGACACTACGCGGCGAGAAGTTCGTGGATGTGCTCGTTCGCTTCAGCAACCAGTACAACAGCGCCTTGCAGGAGGCCAGCAATTCGTTCTTCGGCATGGACGCGGTGGAGGTGGCTTGCCCCGCCATCCCGCAGTGTGAGCCGTGGAGCACGCTGGAGCGACTGAAGTTGGAGAAGGACAAGGTCGGCTTCTTCCTCTCGGGACATCCGCTCGACGACTACAGCGTGGTGATGGATTGCGTCTGCAATCTCTACATGACCGAAATGCAGGACCTCCAGTCGTTCGCCAACCAGCAGGTGAAGTTCGGCGGCATCGTGACGAGCGTCGTGAGCAAATACACCAAGCGCGGAACACCCATGGGCATTGTGACGATTGAGGATTACACGGGTCCCGGCGAGCTGGCGCTCTTCGGCAACGACTGGGCCAAGTGGCAGAACTTCATGCAAGAGGGTAGTTCGCTACTGATTGAGGGCGTCGTGCAGCCCAAGCGTTACAACCCTTCGGAGTTCGAACTTCATATCTCGAACATCAGTTTCCTGTCGGAAGTCAACGAGAGTGTGGTGGAGACGCTCACGATTGTCACCGACCTCGACAAGTTGAACAACGACCTCATGGTCTGCCTCACGCAGCGAGGCGTGGAGTCGGACAAGGGCGCGGCGCTGGACTTCGTGGTGGTTGACCCGCTGAAGCGCCGCCGCCTGCACCTAAAGGCCCGGCGCATGAACATCGCCGTAGACAAGATGCTAACGGATTACCTGGACAGCCGCACCGACCTGACCTACCAAATCAACGGGCGCGAAATCCGCCGCCGACAAGCCGCGCAGAAGGAGGAGGAGACGATGGCCATAGACAACGACCTGCCCGACCCCAGCGACACGTAAGACCGTTCCGCCCCAAACACAGAAAAGACAAACAATTACAAACCACATAAACTTATTACAATTATGGCATTACACATCACCGAAGAGAACTACGAGGAACTCGTGAAGGCTGGCAAACCCATGATGATTGACTTCTGGGCCACCTGGTGCGGACCCTGCAAGCGCATGGCTCCCCTGGTGGAGGAACTGGCCGAGCAGTATGCCGACACGATGAACATCGGCAAGTGCGACATCGAGGAGGCCGAGGACCTGGCCACTCAGTTCCAGATTACCAGCATCCCCTCCTTCGTGTTCCTCGACGCCGAGGGTAACGTGAAAGCACGCCTCGTTGGCTCGCAGCCGAAGTCGAAGCTGGAGGAAACCATTCAATCTTTACTCTGACATCATGGCTGATTTCGAAGACGAACTGCTGCTGGATGCCGAGGACGACGCCCGCACCGTCGCCTACATCCGCGCCTATCTCCCTCAGGAACTGAAGGAGAAATTCAGCGACGACGAACTCTATTACTTCCTCGACGTCATCATCGACTACTACGCCCAGAGTGGCGTGCTGGACGCCGAGCCCGACGCCGACGGCTACATCGACATCGATGTGGAGGCAATCGCCGCCCACTTGGCCAAGCAGGCGAAGAAGGACAACATGGGCGATTTCTCGGTCGAGGACTTGCGCTGGATCGTGGAAGGCGAGATGGAGTACGCCGAGTCGCAGTGCGAAGAGTAGGCTATGGAGATATGCATCAACGGGCTTGACGGCCTGACCACGGCTGCCCAGCAGTTTGTGGCTGCCATGAACGGCCGCACGGTGTTTGCTTTCTACGGGCAGATGGGCGCCGGCAAAACCACCTTCGTGAAGGCGGTGTGCGAGGTGTTGGGCGTACGGGACGTGATTACCTCGCCCACCTTTGCCATCGTCAACGAATACGAGGCGGGCGACGGACGACCCATATATCACTTCGACTTCTACCGCATCAAGCGTCTCTCCGAGGCCTACGACATGGGTTGCGACGAGTATTTCTACAGCGGCCGACCTTGTTTCATCGAGTGGCCCGAGCTCATCGAGGACCTGCTGCCCGAGGAGACCGTGGCGGTGAATATCACCGTGGAGCCGGACGGCAGTCGCCGGGTGCAGCTGGACGAATAACCCTCACAAGCAAGACTCTATGGCGATACACAACGATGTGGGCAAGCGCGGCGAGCAGTTGGCCGTGGATTATCTGGAGGAGCACGGCTACATCATCCAGCACCGCAACTGGAAGGCGCCCAAGAGCCGGCACGAACTCGACATCGTGGCCGTGGGCGACAACCGGCTTGTGGTGGCGGAGGTGAAGACGCGGTCGGGAATTAAATACGGCGACCCTACCGATGCTGTGGACGCGCGCAAGGTGAACGCCCTGACCGCCGCCGCCAATTCCTACGTGCAACAGTACAAAATTGACCTCCCCATCCGTTTCGACATTCTGTCCGTCGTCGGCTCTACGGTGGAGCACATCAAAGGAGCCTTCCTCCCGCCGCTGCGGTGCTATTAGGACGAAGGGTGCTTGCACCGCGCAGACCAAGAACTTTTCTTTCCCTCGGAAGGACCGGATGCACGGACAAAAATGACAGAAAGTACAGATTTTACGAACCTCACCAACTACCGAAAAGCGTGTTTTGTTTAGACGATTCTCCCTGGTTTCAAATGATAGAGTTGGACCGCATCGACAGCACCAACTCTTTTCTGCGCCATTACCGTCCGCCAACGCCGCGACGCATCGTACTAGCGACGGCGGAGTTCCAAACCGCGGGCCGGGGCGCCGGCAGCAATGCGTGGGAAAGTGCCGAGGGCGAGAACCTGCTCTTCAGTCTGCTGACCCACCCCACCATGGTGATGGCCACCGACATGTTCATGCTGAGCGAGGCATTGGCGCTCTCCGTCAGCGACGCGCTCAACGACCATCATCCCGGCACCTCCATCAAGTGGCCCAACGACATCTACTACGGCGACTGCAAGGTGGCGGGCATGCTCATCGAGAACGAACTCTCGGGACGGCAGGTGGACCAGTGCGTGATGGGCGTGGGCTTGAACGTCAACCAGACGATTTTCCGCAGCGACGCCCCGAATCCCACGTCGCTGGCACTGCTCACCGGACAAGCGACAGAACGGCGCTTTGTGCTCGAGAGCGTCGTGCAGCACTTCACACATTATTATAAAATGGTGGAGCAAGGGCAGTACACCGACCTCCACGCCGCCTATCTGCAGCGTCTCTACCGCAAGGGCAAGGAACACCGCTACCGCGACGCCGGCGGCGAGTTCAGCGCCACCCTCACCACCGTGGAACCTACCGGCCACCTGCTGCTTACCCTAAGCGACGGGACACAGCGCCGCTACGCCTTCAAGGAGGTGGAGTTTATCGTGAACACAACAAAATAGCTACAATATGAAATTCAAAAGAATCTTACTGAAGCTTTCAGGCGAGAGCCTGCAGGGCGAACAGGGCTATGGCATCGACGTCAAGCGCCTGAATGAGTATGCACAACAAATCAAGGAGGTGGCCAACATGGGCGTGCAGATTGGCATCGTCATCGGTGGCGGCAACATCTTCCGCGGGCTCACCGGCGCTGGCAAAGGCTTCGACCGCGTGAAGGGCGACCAGATGGGTATGTGC
>JABUUA010000010.1:22088-23157 GCA_021443405.1 Bacteroidaceae bacterium | reverse complement strand
GTGCCCGAGACCAAGGGCAAGACGCTGGAGGACATGACCCGCCTCTGGAAGGAGCGCGCCTGACGTTCTGCGCCCGATAACCCTAACGCGAGCCACCCTCACCACCCCGACATGCAAGGGAGTGAGGGTGGCTCTCTGCGTATGTGGAGTGAGACGTCCGCATGTCTGAGGCGAAACATCCTTATGCTTGAGCTCACACGTCCTTATGTCTGAGCCCACACTACCTATTGTCTGAATCGATTTGTCCGCACTTCTCTGTCAATACTGCCGCACGACGTCATTTCGTCACCCACGTGCATCCATCTTGTCACCCGCGTGACTGCGCACTTTTTTCTAATAAAAATCTGCTTTTTCCTTAGAAAAAAGCCTCACCCCTTCTTTTTGTCTTATATTGCTCACCCAGCGACACGACTTTCGTCGCCTGCACAACACCCCTTCGACATGCTTGTCTCCCGCACACACAACCACTTTATTATCTATGCGCGCGAAGGTGGCGCAGTTTCTGCCAATATGACACACCGCATCGGTTATTTTGCAGAAATCGGCCTAAACGTCCAAGACTTTGGCACGCAACTTGTAAAGATGTCCAGTGTAATCAAAGCACAAACTTGAATAATAATAACTAAAAATAAATAAGATTATGGGAAAGATTATTGGTATTGACCTTGGTACGACTAACTCATGCGTATCAGTTTTCGAGGGCAACGAGCCCGTTGTAATCACCAACAGCGAGGGCAAGCGCACCACTCCGTCTATTGTCGCTTTCGTGGAAGGCGGCGAGCGTAAGGTCGGCGACCCCGCTAAGCGTCAGGCAATCACGAATCCTAAGAAGACCGTCTTCTCCATCAAGCGCTTCATGGGCGAGACGTTCGACCAGGTGCAGAAGGAAATCACACGCGTCCCCTACTCGGTAGTTCGCGGCGACAACAACTCGCCCCGCGTCGATATCGACGGTCGCCAGTACACGCCACAAGAGATTAGCGCCATGGTGCTCCAGAAGATGAAGAAGACGGCCGAGGACTATCTGGGCCAGGAAGTGACCGAAGCTGTCATCACCGTACCCGCCTAC
>JABUUA010000010.1:0-20512 GCA_021443405.1 Bacteroidaceae bacterium | reverse complement strand
GGGTCGTCGGGCGTTGAGAACATCTTTTCCGTGGAACCGCTCTCCACCAGTTCGCCCAGATACATGAAGAGAGAGTGGTCGCTCACGCGCATGGCCTGACCCATGTTGTGGGTGACAATCACGATGGTCACGTCCTTCTTCAGCTCCGCAATCAGTTTCTCTATGGTCTGGGTGGCGATGGGGTCGAGCGCAGAGGTCGGCTCGTCCATCAGCAGCACTTTGGGGCGCAGCGCCAGGGCGCGGGCTATGCAGAGCCGCTGCATCTGTCCGCCGGAGAGGAAAGTGCCGCGCTTCTTCGTCACGTCCTTCACCTCGTCCCACAGACCCACGGCGGTGAGTTCGCGCTCCACAATCTCGTTTTTCTGCGCCTTGCTCAGTCGGATTCCGTTGAGCATGTAGCCCGCGAGCACATTCTCCGCGATGCTCATCGTGGGGAAAGGATTGGGGCGCTGGAAGACCATGCCGATGTCGCGCCTGACGAGCATCGGTTCTTCTTGCAGGAGATTGCGGCCGTCGAACATGATTTCTCCCTCCACCAGGATGTTGGGATAGATGTTGTGCATGAGGTTGATGGCGCGGAGCAGCGTGCTCTTGCCGCAACCCGACGGGCCCATGATGGCCGTCACCTTGTTGCGTTCGATGGAAGTGGAAACGTCGGCCACCGCCTTTTTCTCGGGGGTATAGCTGACCGACAGATGATGGATGTCGAGGATATTGTTAGTCATCGTGTGAATTTCTTTTCGATATATTTGGCTAAAAAGTTGAGGAACAGCACAAGCAACAGCAGGAACAGAGCCGCGCTCCACACCAGTTCCTGAAGGTTGGCGTCGGTCCAGAATTCCCAAATCATGAGCGGCACGGCGCTCATGGGCTTGGTCAGGTCCCAACGGACGGAGGCACAACCGAGCGCGGTGAACATCAGCGGCGCGGTCTCGCCCAGCACTCTCGATATGGCGAGCAGAATGCCCGTGAACACTCCGCCAAAGGCGTTGGGCAGCAGCACGCGGAACACGGTGGTGGGGAAACTGGCTCCCAAGGCCACGCTGGCTTCCCGCAGCGTGGGCGGAACGATGTTGAGCGCCTCCTCCGTGCTGCGTATGATGAGCGGCAGCATCATGATTCCCAGCGCCACGCTGCCGGCAAAACCGGAGTAGCCTCCCGTGGGAACCACGATGCAGGCGTAGATGACAATGCCGAGGATGACGCTGGGCGTTCCCTGCAGCAGGTCGGTCAGGAAAGAGATGACGGCCGGGAACCGCTTGTGCTTGTACTCGCTCATGTAAGTCCCCGCCAAGACGCCGAGGGGGATGGCCACCGCACTGGCCATGAGCAACATCATCAGCGTGCCGATGATTCCGCTGGCAATGCCGCCGCTCTCGCCCATCAAGGTCTTGTAGGCCGACGGGGCGGACTCGGTGAAGAAGGCTACGGAGAAACCGCCTATGCCCGCCGTAAAGACCTTGAGCACAATCAGAAAGAGCGGCACTGCCGTGAGGGCGGCGATGGAGCACACCGCATAATGCAGGGCGTGACTGAGGAAGATTCTTCGTTTCGTGTTGTCTTTCATACTCTTGCTCGCTTGATTAACAGTTTGCCTATCATGTTCACGATGGCCGTGATGCCGAAAAGCGTCAGTCCGATGGCAATGAGAGCGCTCAGCTTCAGTCCGTCGGCCTCGCCAAACTGATTGGCGATGATGCTCGCCATCGAGTTGCCCGTGTCCACCAGCGACTGCGGGATGTTGTTCGTGTTTCCTATCAGCATCGTCACCGTCATGGTTTCTCCGATGGCGCGGCCCATGGCGAGGATGAAGGCGGAAAAGATTCCCGCTCCGGCGGTGGGCAGCACCACGTGACGAATCACCTCGGCCCGGGTCGCTCCCAAGGAGTAGGCGCTCTCCTTGAGGTCATCCGGAACCATGCGGATGAATTCAATCGAAAGATTCGCCGCGTAAGGAACAATCATCACCGCAAGGATGGTGGCGGCCGTCAGCACGCCGCAGCCCACCTCGCTGAGCCCGAGGGAGATGATCAGCGGCCGCAGGGTGAAGAAACCCCAGAGTCCGTAGATGATGGACGGAATGCCCGCCAGCAACGAGGTGATGGTGGAGAGAAACTTGCTGACCGTCTTGCCTCTGTAATACTCGCCGCAGAACAGCGAGATGGGCAGCGCCAGCACGGCGCAAAGCAGGAGCGCCAGCAGCGTGGTGTAGAGCGTCCCCGCGATGAACGAGAAAGCGCCGTACGACTCGTGACCCTCCGTCACAATCCAGTCGGCAGAACTGATAAATCCCAAGAATCCGAACTCCCGGAACGCCTCTGTCGAGTGGGTGATCAGCGTGACGATGATGCACAAGGCTATTGCCGGCACCGTGAGGGCGCACAGCAATAGCACAATGCGGAACGACTTGTCACTGGAGCAGAGACTTGCCTTCATACTGAATATTCTTTAGGTTCTGGCGCGCAATCTCGCGAGCTTTTTCGGGCAGCGGAGCGTAATAGACCTTGGTCGTGATTTCCTGCGCCTCGTCGCTGAGAATGTACTGCAGCAGGTCCACCAAACCGCGAGCCTGCGCCTCCGTGCGGTGGTCGTAAGCTTGTTCCTGATAGGCGACGAGCCACGTGAGGCAGGCAATGGGGAAGGCGCCGCTGGCCTTGCTGTTCACAATCATCACGCGGGTGTCGGCGGGGAAATCGCCCGACGCGGCGGCCGAGATGGATTGCTCGTCTGCTGCAACCTTCTCACCATTGGCATTGATCATGGCCGCGCAGTGGATGTTCTGGGCAAAGGCATATTCGCTGCCGATGTAGCCGACAGAACCTTTCGTCGCCGCCACCACCTGAGCCACGCCGGCATTGCCTTTCGCCGCCATTCCGGCCGGGAAGTTCACCGTCTTGCCCGCGCCGATTTCGCTCTTCCAGTCGGCGCTCACTTCGTTCAGATAGGCGGTGAAGACGCTGGTGCTGCCGCTTCCGTCCGACCGATAGACCGGCGTGATGTCCATATCGGGCAAGGCGACGTCGGGGTTGAGCGCCGCCAAGGCGGGGTCGTTCCACTTCTTGATTTTGCCGCGGAAGATGTCGGCCGTCGTCGGTCCGTCGAGCGTGAGGTTGTCGATTCCTTCGATGTTGTAAGCCAGCACGATAGCTCCGAGACAAGTGGGGATGTGCACCACGGGCTCGTAGTCCTTCAGTTCTTCGTCGGTGAGGAATGCGTCGCTGCCGGCAAAGTCCACAACCTTGTCTTTCAAGTTGCGCAGACCTGCTCCGGAACCGATGGCGCCGTAGGCCACTTCGTTGCCGCTGGCCATTCCGTACTGTTCGAACACGACGCCGTAGAACGGCTGGGGGAACGAAGCGCCGCTGCCGGAGAGTTCCACGGGTTCGTGGGTTGTGTTCTCGGTGTTTTCTTTCTTGCTGCCGCACGAGGTCAGCACGAGCGCTGCCATGAGGCAAGCCGCCATCGTTTTCATTGTCTTTTTCATAACGTTTTTTAGTTTTAATAATACTTTTGTTTTACCTATTATTATAGTGCGAATTGGAAGTTCACGTTTACCGACGGTGTGGCTTTGCCGTCCTTGGGAATCCATAGCTTGACGTTGGGGGCAATCTTCACGAATTTGCAGAGGTTGACGTCCACGCCCACCAGCGCCATACTGCCGTCTTTACTGCGGTTCCAGTCGTTCTTCGAGGCGAGGAGGTCGTAGCGCGCAAAGATGTCGCATTTTCCGGCTCGGGCCGAACCGTAGGCCGACAGACCGCTTTGGTTTTTTGCCTTCGTTCCGTCCTTGTCGAAGAGGAAGTCGGCCTCCACGGCGATGCTGAAGGCGTCGTTCTTGTAGCCGGCCAGGGCGTTGAGCGTCTTCTGCGGAGTGCCGCCGTCGGGCCGCTGGTTCAGGTCGCCGTAGGCGCGCAGCACCAGTCCGGTCACGGGCTTCACGGTGACGCCGACGCCGTAGAGCAGACCGCGCTCCGCCTGCAACTTCTTGTAACCCTCGCCGTTGACGACGATGGCGTCCAGCGAGAGCACCTTGGTGGGAGTCCATTCCAAGGCCGCTCCCAAGTCGGCGCTGGAACCGAATTTATACTCGTCCTGGAACGACTTCATCACATATCTCCGTCCCCAGAATTTCTCCTGTGTGCCGAAGACGTTAGTGCCGATGAGACCGGCCCGCACGCTCAGTTGGCCGTTTTTCCACTGCACAAGGGCGTTCTTGATATAGACGATGCGCTGGTAGTCGTCCACGGCGGAACTCTTGCCGCAGTCGGTCACGAACTTCACCGACCAGCCTTTCCCCCACTTTCCTTCTACGCCGAGATAGGCGCGGTCCAGCTGAAAGCCGTAAAGGGCCTTGCCCTCGTCGGGGAACTCGCTATACAGGCTCATCATTCCCGTGGCGATGGGCTTGAACTCGACTGCTTGCTTCACACTCTGTGCCTGGGCGGCTGTTCCCATCGCCAAGAGTGCGATGGTCAAAAACAGTTGTTTTCTTTTCATAATTTCATTGGTTTATTTGTTGAACCACTGCAAAGGTAGAGCGCCCGTGCTACGGACTTGTTGCAGCGATATTAACAGGAGATGAACGCGCAGAAAAAGTCTTTTTTTGCGTATTTTTCCCAAGGTTGAAGGATTTCCGAGCAAAAATTCGTAAATTTGTGCAGTCGAAAAAGAAGACATCGGGAAGTTATGGTCACTATCATCGCTGCAGTGGCGCAGAACCGCGCCATCGGATTCGAGAACAAATTGCTCTACTGGCTGCCCAACGACCTCAAGCGCTTCAAGGCGCTGACCACGGGGCACACCATCGTCATGGGCCGCCGCACGTTTGAGTCGCTGCCCAAGGGAGCGCTGCCCAACCGCCGCAACGTGGTGCTGACGCGCGGGGCGCAGTCGTTCCCCGGCGCCGAGACCTTCCCCGACCTTGCCTCGGCCCTCGCCTCTTGCGCGGCCGACGAGGAGGTCTATGTCATCGGCGGAGCGAGTGTCTATGAGCAGGCCCTGCCGCTGGCCGACCGCCTGTGTCTGACCGAGATAGCCGACACGCCCGCGCAGGCCGACGCCTTCTTCCCCGACTACAGCGACTGGACACCCGTCTGGCAGGAGGCCCACGAAACCGACGAGCGTCACGCGCAAGCTTACACTTTCATAGATTATATCCGCCGATGAAACAATATCTCGACTTGCTCCAGCGCATCCTTGACGAAGGAACCGACAAGGGCGACCGCACGGGTACTGGAACGCGCAGTATCTTCGGTCATCAGATGCGCTTCAATCTCGAGGAGGGTTTCCCCCTGCTCACCACCAAGAAGGTGCATCTGAAAAGCATCATCCACGAACTGCTGTGGTTCCTCCGCGGCGACACCAACGTGAAGTATCTGCAGGAACACGGCGTTCGCATCTGGAACGAATGGGCCGACCCCGAGACGGGCGACCTCGGGCACATCTACGGTTATCAGTGGCGCTCGTGGCCCGACTACGACGGTGGGTTCATCGACCAGATACAACAGGCCGTGGACACCATCAAGAACGACCCCAACTGCCGCCGCATCATCGTCTCGGCGTGGAACGTGGCCGACATCAAGAACATGAACCTGCCGCCCTGCCACGCCTTCTTCCAGTTCTATGTGGCTGAAGGCCGTCTGTCGCTGCAACTCTATCAGCGCAGCGCCGACAGTTTCCTCGGCGTTCCTTTCAACATCGCCTCTTACGCCCTGCTTTGCATGATGATGGCCCAGGTGTGCGGACTGCGCCCCGGCGACTTCATCCACACCACGGGCGACACCCACGTCTATCAGAACCACATGGAGCAGGTGCGGCTGCAGCTCTCGCGTGAACCGCGGCCTCTGCCCCGCATGATCATCAACCCCGAGGTGAAGAGCATCTTCGACTTCCAGTACGACGACTTCACTTTGGAGGGCTACGACCCGTGGCCGGCCATCAAGGGCGAGGTTTCGGTGTGACGAACATGGAATTTCCCGCCGATTTCGTGGCGCTGATGCGCGAGCACCTCGGTCCCGAACGGGCCGGGCAGTTGCTGGCGGGTCTGCAGGAAGCACCGTCCGTCTCCATTCGACTCAATTCCGCCAAGACTGCGAGTAAGCGAGCGCAACCAAGCTCGCTTGATTTGCCGAGCGAAAGCAGACTCGGCAAAGCCAAGACTGCGAGTAAGCGAGCGCAACCAAGCTTGCTTGATTTGCCGAGCGAAAGCAGACTCGGCGAAGCCAAGAACAGAAAACTTCAGTTGCGACGCGAAGGACTGACCCCCATCCCGTGGTGTGCCGAGGGCTACTGGCTCGACGAGCGCCCCGCGTTCACCTTCGATCCCTTGCTCCACGCCGGCGCCTACTATGTGCAGGAAGCTTCGTCGATGTATCTCGACGAGGTGCTGCGCCGCTTTCTTCCCCCCGGCACTTTGGTGGCGCTCGATCTCTGCGCCGCTCCCGGCGGCAAGAGCACTGTGCTGCGCCACCGTCTTTCCGACGACAGTCTGCTGGTGAGCAACGAACCCATGCGCCCGCGCGCCCAAATTTTAGCGGAGAACCTCATCAAGTGGGGACATCCCGCCACGGTGGTCACGCAGAACTTCCCCGACGATTTCCGCCATCTCCCCGACACCTTCCACCTCATCGTGGCCGACGTTCCGTGCAGCGGCGAGGGAATGTTCCGCAAGGACGAAGGCGCCGTGGCCGACTGGAGCTTGGACAACGTCGCCCGCTGCTGGCAGCGTCAGCGCGACATCGTCTCCGCCATCTGGCCCACGCTCAAGGAGGGCGGACTGTTCATCTACAGCACCTGCACTTTCAATCGCTTCGAGGACGAGGACAATGTCCGATGGATAGCCGAGCAGTTGGGCGCCTCCGTGCTCGAGGAGCGTCACTTCTTCCCCGGCATCGACCGCGGAGAGGGTTTTTATATTGCGGCGCTCCGTAAGAATGGACAACTGCCCGCGGCCCCGGTGGCGAGTAAGCGAGAGCAGCCAAGCTTGCTTGATTTGCCGAGTAAGAGCAGGCTCGGCCAAAAGCAGCCGCAAAAGCAGCAACCCATCGCGGCTCTGCGTGGCGACTATGTGGTGCAGACGACCGCCACCGCCCGCATCGCGCTGCCCGCGCTCCACGCCCCGCTGATGCAAAAACTCCTGCGCACGATGCAAGTGCTCGTGGCGGGCGTGCAGCTCGAAGAAGCCAAGGCTGCAAGTAAGCGAGCGCAACCAAGCTCGCTTGATTTGCCGAGCGAAAGCAGACTCGGCGAAGCCAAGGGTCGCGACTGGCAACCCTCCCACGCCTTGGCGCTCAGCACGGCGTTAGTGCGGGGCGTCTTCCCTGAGGTGGAACTCTCGTACGACCTCGCTCTCGCCTATCTCCGCCGCGAGGCGTTGCGCATCGACGCGCCGCGAGGCTATGTGCTGGTCACCTACCAAGGCCTCCCGCTGGGTTTTGTGAAGAGTGTGGGCAACCGCGCCAACAATCTCTACCCCCAGGAGTGGCGCATCCGCACCACCTACACCCAACCAGCCGTGCCGCTGCTGACGGCGGTTCCAGAATGACTGAGCCACGGCTGCGATTAAGCGAGAGGCAATGAGCTTGCTCGATTGCCCGAGCGTGAGCAGGCTCGGCGAAGGCAACATTCCCTGCTTTTCCCTACCTTTGTAAAAAAAAGTCGCGTCGCGGAGGGACGAAAATGGGCTTTGCCGAGCCTGTTCACGCTCGGCAACATTACAAACGCCCGACCGCGAGGGCCGGGCGTTTGGTTCTTATTGTGTGCTGGCGGACGGGTGGTCCGCCGGGGTTGTTGCTTGGTTTTGCAGCTTCGTCTTTCACAGCTGTACTCCCCTCCCACGTGGGGGAGGGGATGGAGGTGGGGTCTCTTTTTACTTATCGAGCAAGATTTCCATAATGTCGCAGGCGGCTTTGGCTACCGAGGTGCCGGGGCCGAAGACGGCAGCTACGCCAGCTTGGTAGAGGAACTCGTAGTCCTGGGCGGGAATCACACCGCCGGCGATGACCATGATGTCGTCGCGACCCAGTTTCTTGAGTTCTTCGATGAGCTGGGGGATGAGCGTCTTGTGACCGGCGGCCAGTGAGCTGGCGCCGACGACGTTGACATCGTTCTCCACTGCTTCGCGGGCAGCCTCGGCGGGCGTCTGGAAGAGCGGTCCCATGTCCACGTCGAAACCACAGTCGGCATAGCCCGTGGCCACCACTTTGGCGCCGCGGTCGTGACCGTCCTGTCCCATCTTGGCCACCATGATGCGGGGGCGGCGTCCCTCTTGTTTTGCAAACTCTTCGGTCAGACGGCAGGCTTTGTCGAAGTCGCTGTCGTTCTTGCTTTCACTGCTATACACGCCTGAAATGGTTCTAATTACTGCTTTGTAACGCCCTACGATGGCTTCGCAGGCGTCGCTGATTTCTCCCAGTGTTGCGCGATGGCCGGCGGCTGTGACGGCGAGGTCGAGCAGGTTCTGCTGGCTCTTCTTGCCTTCGTTGAACTCGCGGACGCACTCGGTGATGGCCTCGAGGTCGCGCTTCACCTGCGCTTCGTCGCGGTTGGCCTTGAGCTCCTTGAGAGCGGCTTCCTGCTGGAGGCGCACGGCGGTGTTGTCGATTTCGAGGATGTCGATGGGGTCTTCGTGTTCAAGACGATACTTGTTGACGCCCACGATGGTCTGTACGCCTGAGTCGATGCGGGCTTGTGTGCGGGCAGCGGCTTCCTCGATGCGCATCTTGGGCAGACCGGTTTCGATGGCCTTGGCCATACCGCCGAGTTTCTCGATTTCCTGGATGTGCTCCCAAGCCTTGGTGTAGAGCTCCTGTGTGAGTTTCTCCACGTAGTAGGAACCGGCCCAGGGGTCGATGTGCTTGCAGACTTGTGTCTCGTTCTGGATGTAAATCTGCGTGTTACGCGCGATACGAGCCGAGAAGTCAGTGGGCAGGGCGATGGCCTCGTCGAGGGCGTTGGTGTGCAGCGACTGCGTGTGGCCGAGCACGGCGGCCATGGCTTCGATGCAAGTACGGCCTACGTTGTTGAAGGGGTCTTGCTCGGTGAGCGACCAGCCCGAGGTCTGCGAGTGGGTGCGGAGTGCCATGGACTTGGGGTTCTTGGCTCCGAAGCTTTTCACTATCTTGGCCCAGAGCAGACGGCCGGCGCGCATCTTGGCGATTTCCATGAAGTGGTTGACGCCGATGGCCCAGAAGAACGACAGGCGGGGAGCAAAAGCATCAACGTCGATGCCGGCGTTGATGCCTGCGCGCAGGTAGTCCATACCGTCGGCCAGCGTGTAGGCCAGCTCGATGTCGGCTGTGGCGCCGGCTTCCTGCATGTGGTAGCCAGAGATGGAAATGCTGTTGAACTTGGGCATCTTCTGTGAGGTGTACTCAAAGATGTCGGCGATAATCTTCATGGAGAAGGCTGGCGGATAGATGTAGGTGTTGCGGACCATGAACTCCTTGAGGATGTCGTTCTGGATGGTTCCGGCCATCTCCTCAAGCTTTGCTCCTTGTTCGAGTCCGGCGTTGATGTAGAAGGCGAGTACGGGGAGCACGCCGCCGTTCATGGTCATGGACACGGACATCTTGTTGAGGGGGATTCCGGCGAAGAGCGTCTTCATGTTCTCGAGCGAGCAGATGCTCACGCCGGCCTTACCTACGTCGCCCACCACGCGCTGGTTGTCGGGGTCGTAACCGCGGTGAGTGGGAAGGTCGAAGGCAACGGAGAGACCTTTCTGTCCGGCGGCAAGGTTGCGGCGGTAGAAGGCGTTCGACTCTTCGGCGGTGGAGAATCCGGCGTACTGGCGGATGGTCCACGGGCGGAAGGGATACATCATGCTGTAGGGACCGCGAAGGAAGGGAGGAATGCCGGCTGCGAAGTCGAGGTGTTCCATGCCTTCGAGGTCTTCCTTGGTATAGACGGGCTGGATGTCAATCTGCTCGGGAGTTCTCCAATTGGCAGTGATACCAGCTTCTTTCTGCCAGGTCTGGCCGTTCTTGGCCTCGATGCCGGCAAAGATATCAATCTGACTAAATGTTTTGCGTGCCATGATTAGATACCGAGTTTAGCGTTGTAAGCCTTGAGGGTTTCCAACTGGTTAGAACGAACGTTGATGAAATTCTCGATGCCGGCGGCCGTGAGCTCGTCGGTGCAGGCGGGAGCGCCCGCTACCACGAACATGGAGCGGCCAGCGAGATACTTGTAGGCGGGGATGGCGTAGTCGGCGTACTCGTCGTCGGAAGAGCAGATGACCACGATGTCGGCCCCGGCCTCCAGAGCCTTATCGACACCTTCCTCCACGGTGGTGAAGCCGAGGTTGTCCACGACCTTGTAGCCGGCTGCGGCGAGGAAGTTGCACGAGAACTGTGCGCGGGCCTGACGCATGGCCAGGTTGCCAATGGTGAGCATGAAGGCCACGGGCGTCTTGGCAGCGCTCTCGGTAGTCAGGCGCAGGGTCTCGAACTCGCTGGCCAGACGGCTGGCGTGGATGGCGGGAATCTCGCCTTCCTCGTGCTGGTTACCGCAAGTGGTGCAGCAAGCGCCCACGGGCTGCTTGCCCTCGCTGGTCTCGCTGAAGTTGGGGAACTGGTTGGTTCCGAGCAGGAATTCCTTGCGCTTGCCGGCGTCGGCGTGGCGCTTGACGTTGGTGTCGTTGATGAGCTGCTGGATGCTGCCGGCCACGGCTGCGGCGAGGAAGCCGCCCTTCTCCTCAATGTCGAGGAAGAGTTCCCAGGCTTGCTCGGCGAGGGCCTTGGTGAGTTCCTCGAGGAAGTAGCTGCCTCCGGCCACGTCCACCATGCGGTCGAAGTGACATTCGTCCTTCAGCAGCAGCTGCTGGTTGCGGGCGATGCGCTCGGCGAACTCGGTGGGCTGCTCGTAGGGAGTGTCGAAGGGAACAACGACGATGCTGTCCACTCCGCCCAGCGCGGCGCTCATGGCCTCGGTCTGCGAGCGGAGCATGTTCACGTAGCTGTCGAACACGGTCTGGTTGTAGGTCGTGGTGACGGCGCAGATGTGCATCTTGGCGCTGGCCTTGCAGTCGGTGTATTGACTCACAATCTGGGCCCAGAGCATGCGGGCGGCGCGAATTTTGGCAATCTCCATGAAATAAACGCCGTTGATGCCGAGATTGAACTTGATGTTCTGTGCGGCCAGTTCGGGAGCCACGCCGGCCTCGGTGAGGGCGGCCATGTACTCGTTACCCCAGGCCAGGGCGCAACCGAGGTCCTGATAGCTGTAAGCACCGGCGTCGGTGAGCTTGAAGGCGTTGACGGTCACGGCACAGAATTTGGGATAGGCGGCGAGTTTCTCCACCACGTTCTTGGCCTCGGCCACTAATTCCACGCGGTTACGGCCACAGCAGACCACCTTCTCGATGGGGTCGAAAGCGATGCTTCCCTCGAGCTTGGCGGGGTCGTAGTTCTTCTTCTCGAAGTAAGCCGTCAGCAGGTCGGCCAGCTCGAGCGAGTGGCGCTGACAGGTGGTGAAGTTGAGTTCCACACATTCGGCCTCGATGCCCTCGAGCAGCGTTGCCACGTAGTCGGCGCTCAGGTCCTTGGCGGGGATGCTGAACCCAAGGCTGGTTACGCCCTTGTTCAGGATGTCGAGGGCCTTGGCGTTCGCCTCTTTGAGGCAGGTGCAGTCGATGTTCTGGCGCACATGCCACTCGTTGTTGTCCGCTTTGTTACCGCGGACATAAGGAAATTCTCCCGGCAAAGCATTGATGGTGTCCAACTTGTCCACATCTTCTTTGCGGTAGAAAGGCTCCATGGAGAAACCTTCGTTGGTTCTCCAGACCATTTTCTTCTGATAGTCGGCACCCTTGAGGTCTACCTCAATTTTCTCGCGCCATTCCTGGCGTGAGGGCGCAGCGAAGTCTGAGAAAAGTCTTTCTTTACTATCTGCCATAGTTGTTGTTTAAGATGATTTTGGATAAATATGCGCAAAGATACAAAAAAATAACGGACGGCAAAAGAAAAGAGGTTTAAGAAACGTGAAAATCTTAAGACTCTCGGGCGGTGGATTACAGGAGCAAGTTGACTTCGTCAAGGATGGCGAAAAGTTCGGCCACGGTTTCGGCGCGGAGCATGCGGATGCGGGTGTCGCGGAAGTTTGGGATTCCCTTGAAGAGCGGCGAGGCGGCCAGATGGCGGCGGACGTGGAGAATGCCGCGGTATTCGTCGATGCGCTCCACGCTGGTGAGCACTTGCTGCCGCAGTACGTCGAGCTTCCAGTCGGTGGTGAACTGCTCCTCGCGGCCGTCGAGATAATTGCGGATTTCGCGGAAAATCCAAGGTCGGCCGAAGGTCGCCCGGCCCACCATGATGGCGTCCACGCCGTAGCGTTCGAAGCATTCGCGGGCTCGTTCGGGCGAAGTGATGTCGCCGTTGCCGATGATGGGGATGTGCATGCGCGGATTGTTCTTGACCTCGCCAATCAGCGTCCAGTCGGCCTCGCCAGTGTACATTTGCGCCCGCGTCCGGCCGTGGATGGTCAGCGCCTGTATGCCGCAGTCCTGCAACTGCTCGGCAAGGTCCACAATGTTGCGGTGGTCTTGGTCCCAGCCCAGGCGCGTTTTTACGGTGACGGGAGTGCCGGGGACGGCATCGACCACGGCCCGCGTCATCTCCAGCATCAGCGGGATGTTCTGCAGCATGCCGGCGCCGGCTCCTTTGCCCGCCACGCGCTTCACGGGACAACCGAAGTTGATGTCGAGCACGTCGGGATGGGCGTTCTCCACCACAATCTGTGCCGCCTCGCGCATGGCCTCCACAAAACGACCGTAGATTTGTATGCAGACGGGTCGCTCGTCGGCGCTCACCTGTAATTTCTCGAAAGAACGGTTCACCTGACGAATCAGCGCGTCGCTGCTCACAAACTCGCTATACACCATCGAGGCGCCCATCTGTTTGCACAGCAGGCGGAAACCGATGTCGGTGACGTCCTCCATCGGAGCCAGAAACACGGGTTGCTTTTCCGTGAATTCGAGAGAGCCTATCCGCATAGTAACTGCCCTAATAATGGTGGCGCGGCGTTACGATTGTGTGCTTGCCTTGAATGCTAACGCATAGATTTTCATCTGCTTGAGCATCGCCACAAGACCGTTGCTGCGGGTGGGCGAGAGATGTTCGCGCAGACCGATTTTCTCGATGAAGTAGAGGTCGGCATAGAGAATGTCGTCGGGCGTCTGGTCGTTGAGTACGCGCAACAGCAGGGTGACAATGCCCTTCACAATGAGCGCGTCGCTCTCAGCCTGGAAGTGAACAAGTCCGTTCACGAGATCGGCCTGCAACCAAACGCGGCTCTGACAGCCATCGATGAGATTTTGTTCCGTCTTGTAGTGCTCGGGAAGAGGAGCTTGGTCGCTGCCCAGGTCAATCAAGAGCTGGTAGCGGTCCATCCAGTCGTCGAAGTCATTAAATTCTTCAATAACTTCGTCTTGTATTTCGTTAATGGTCATTGGGTTCTGTTTTATTCAGCGTTGTCGTTGTAAAGCATCTGTAGCACGGTCTGACCAACGGCCTCTAACACGGCGGGGTCAATGTTAGCCGGCGTATCGTTCACTGTGTGCCACGTGGGACCGAACGAACTTGGACCGCTGGCGAAGTGCGGAATCACGTCGATGCATGGCACGCGTGCAATGCGGTTGACGGGCAGATGGTCGTCAGTGATGTAACCACCATCGTTCAGAGGAAAGTAACTGCTGTAGCCAATCTGCCGGCCGATGTGCCACAACATCTGGGCGACCGGCTCGGCATATTGCTTGCTGAAACCTTCCATGGCAAAAGAACTTCCGAGACCTCCCACCATGTCGAGCAAAATGCCGAAGCGGGCCGAGTCGCCGTTGGCCGCGGCTTGTTCCGCCCAGTAGCGCGAACCTAAGCACCAAGTACTTTCCGTGTCTTCAATGTCGTCCTGTGCCCACTGCGGGAATCCGTAGTCCTCAGCGTCGAAGCAAACGAAGTCGATGCCGGTTTTGATGGTTTTATCTTGCTGAATGACGCGGGCCAATTCCAGTAAAACAGCCACGCCACTTGCGCCGTCGTTAGCGCCGAGGATGGGTGTTCGGTGGTTATTCTCGTCCAAATCATTGTCGGCCCAGGGGCGTGAGTCCCAGTGAGCGCACAGCAGAATGCGGTCGATGTTGTCCGGATTCAGCCGCGCGATGATGTTGCGGGCGGGCAGTTGTGTGCCGTTGTACACGGCGACCGTCGTGGTCTGCTCCTCCACCTCGAGTCCGAGATTACGGAACTTCTGCACAATCCAGTCGCCGCAATACTTCGCCTCGTCGGTGCCTAGCACGCGAGGACCGTAAGAGCACTGCACCTCGATGTCACTCATGGCTGAGTCGGCGCAGAATACGGGGCAGGGCTGCATGGGAATGGTGTCGGCTCCGGACTGGGAACGACCGGTGCTGCTGCCGCAACTGGCGAGAGCCACCACGGCCAGCGAACCGGCGATGTGCTTGAGGAATGAGGAAATCGAAAGAATATTCATTGTTTGTTCTTCATTTTACTTGTTGACAAAGACGCATCACGCGCAGGAAATTCTCGCCCCACAGCAAGTGCAAGTCCGTTTCGCTGTACCGTTCTCGCAATAGGCGTCGGGTGAGATTGATGAGTTCGCTGGCGCTGGCTACACCAGGAACACCGCCGTCGCCGTCGAAGTCAGTGCCGATGCCCACGTGCTCGATGCCCATTACCGAAACGGCGTGATGAATGTGCTCGATGGCATCGAGAATGCTGGCTTTTCCGTCGCGACGCAGAAAACCTTCATACAAAGTTACTTGCATCACGCCGCCGTTACGGGCCAATGCTTGCATTTGTTCGTCGGTGAGATTGCGCGGATGGTCGCACAGAGCGCGACAACTGGAGTGACTGCACACGATGGGAGTGGAGCTGCATTCCAGTGCTTGCCAAAACGATGTCTCGGCGGCATGGCTCAAATCCACCATCATCCCCACACGGTTCATCTCGGCGATGATCTCACGTCCGAAGTTGCTCAGACCGCCGTGCTCGCCGTGACCGCGGGCCGAGTCGCAGATGTCATTATCGCCGTTGTGACACAGCGTCATATACACTACACCGCGTTGGCGGAAGTGCTCCACCAAGGAGAGGTCGCGGCCGATGGCGTAACCGTTCTCGATGCCCAGCATCACTGCCCGCTTTCCTGAGGCTTTCAGCCGATAAAGGTCGTCGGGAGTGCGGGCAATGTCCATGGCCGTGCAGTTGGCGGCCACCATGGTTTCTATCTGGTTGATGATTTGTTCGGTCTTGGCTGTCGTGGCCAGCAAGGTGTCGTCGTCGCGCTCTCCTTGCGGCAGATACGCCACCATGATGCTGGCGTCCAGTCCTCCCTCGGTCATTTTGTGTAGGTCCACCAAGATGCGCGGGTCGCGCTGGTGGAACTGAATATTCTGGTGGAAGACCATTGGTGTGTCGCAATGACTGTCGAGCGTGAGCATGCGGTGGTGCAAATCACGAGCCTGACGATAGTTGGCGGCCTCGCTGACGAGCCAGTCGAAGAGCGGCATCATGGAGCGGTCGCCGCGCAGAATGAAACATTCGGGATGCCACTGCACGCCGAGGATGCTCTTGTGCTCACAACTTTCCACAGCCTCGATAACGCCGTCGGGCGCTTCGGCCACTACACGCAAGTGCGGACCTGCTGCTCGGACGGCTTGATGGTGAAACGAATTGACGGTCAGTTGCTCGCTGTCCATAATGTCGTGCAACAGACTGCCCTTGGCCAGTGTCACGGTGTGAGAGGCATATTCGCGGGGCAAGTCTTGACTGTGTTTGAGGAGACGTGCCTCCGGCATTCCCTCGCGGATGTCCTGATGAAGTTCACCGTCGAGAGCCGCCACCAACATTTGAATGCCGCGACAAATGCCGAGCATGGGAATCTGACGGTCGTAAGCCAGACGGATGAGCAGTAGTTCGGGCAGGTCGCGCTGCGGACAGATGCTGTGCAGAGCGGGCGAAGGTTCCTCGCCGAGGTAGAGCGGATTGAGGTCACCGCCTCCCGAGAGCAGGAGAGCGTCAATGTGTTCCAAGGTGGTCACGAGAGCGTCTGCGTCCTCATAAGGAGGAATGACCAACGGCGTTCCGCCCGCCTCCAAGATGGAGCGGTAGTAGCCTTCGGCCAGTTCGCAGCCTCGTTCGCCGAAGTTTCCCGAGATGCCGATAACTGGGCGGCGCTTGTAACCGGGAAACGAGGTGTGGAAGCCGTTGTAAGTAGCTTTCCAGTCGTGCATTTATGCTTCGTCCAATGATGGGGCTATCTCTTTGTGAACAGCGCCGATGGGCACTTCTTTCTTGATGCTTTGTTTCAGGGAAATCAGTGTTTCGGTGGAGATGACGCCCTCGATTTCCTGCAGACGGTTGTTGAGCAGTTCCATCAGATGCGCATTGTCCCGTGCGTAGAGCTTGATGAGCATGGTGTAGGGACCCGTGGTGAAGTGGCACTCCACGATTTCGGGAATCTTGCTGAACTCGTTGCACACACGCTGATACATGGAACCGCGCTCCAGCGTGATGCCCACGTAGGTGCAAGTGTTGTAGCCCAGACTGGCGGGGTTGACGTGGTAACCGCTGCCTACAATCACGCCCATGTCGATGAGACGCTGGACGCGCTGGTGAATGGCGGCACGGCTCACGCCGCAGTCGGCCGCTACATCCTTGAACGGGATGCGGGCGTTGTTGGAGATAATCTCCAGAATTTCTTTGTCAAGTTTGTCAATCTTTTCCATGATACGGTTGTTCATTTCAATTTGATAGCAAAAGTAACAAATTTTATTTATATGACCATAGAAAAGCGACAAAAAAGACACGAAAACAAACGTTCCCGTGTCTTTTTATCATTATAAAGGTTTCTTTACTTCACAATCTCCAGCAATTCCACCTCGAAGATGAGCATGCTGAAAGGAGGAATCTTGCCGCTGTCCCGACTGCCGTAGGCGAGTTCCTGTGGAACGTAGAGTTTCCACTTTGACCCGACAGGCATCATGGTGAGCGCTTCCGTCCAGCCTTTGATGACTTGCGAGCAACCGAACGTTGCGGGTTGGTTGCGCTTGTAGCTGCTGTCGAATTCGGTGCCGTCGAGCAATGTGCCGCGGTAGTTGACCTTCACTTTCTGTGAGGCCGTGGGGATTTCGCCGGTTCCTTCGGTCAGCACTTCGTATTGCAGTCCGCTGGCCGTCACCTTCACGTTCTTGTTCTTGGCGTTGGCTTTGAGGAAATCCTCGCCTGCACGACGGTTGGCGCCGTACTTGGTCTCCATGAGGGCGTTGGTGCGACGCTCGATTTGCTCGTTGACGAACGTCATGAGACTGTCCTTGCTGATGTGGCCCATGCGAGCGTCCTCACCGCTGATGCCGGCGCGGAAACCTTCCAGAAAGAGAGCGTGGTTGATGATGTCCACCGTGTCGCACACTTGCTTGCCGATTCGGGGAATGATTTGTTCCTCCACCTGCTGGCGGATTTCTATGCCTGACAGACGAGCCTTCACCTTGCGGTCGGCTTCGGTCAGTTCGGTGCAGTCGAGACCCTCCAGGAAATCTGCGATGTAGGTGGTGTCGACACCCATGCGCGCTGCCAAGTATTGCTTCAGCCCTTGGGTGTTGGTCTTGCCCAAGGCATAACTGAGCGTGTCGATGCTTACGGTGTCGACCTTGGCGACCACAGGTTGCTTCTTGGTCTTCTTCTTGGCGGCGCTGACTGACAGACTGCAGAGCGCCATCAAGAGAATGGCCAGACATTTGAGTGACTTCATGTTATTCGATGCCAAGCAACTCCAGAGTGAATACCAGCGTAGAGAAGGGCTTGATGGGGCCGGCGTTGCGGTCCTGGTAAGCCATCTCGGCGGGGATGTAAATCTTCCACTTAGAACCTACGGGCATGTGGGTGAGTGCCAGCGTCCAACCGGGAATTACCTGGTTGCAGTGGAACTTGGTGGGCTCGGGGTTGTTGTAGCTGCTGTCGAACTGAGTGCCGTCGATGAGCTTGCCCTCATAGTGAACCTTTACCATTGAAGAGTCGGCGGGGATGATGCCGCTGCCCTCGGTGATTACCTCGTAGTAAACGCCCTTCTCCAGTTCCTTGGCTACGCCAGCCTTGGCGATGCTGTCCATGTAAGCCTCGTTCTTCTTCTTCCAGTCGCCGTATTGAATCTCCATCTGCTTCGCCTTCACTTCCTTCATCTTGGTGTCCTCGATCTGCTGAGCCTCCTCGAAGGTCATGAGACCCTTGCCATCGGTGGCGCCGCAAACGAAACCGGCCATGAAGTTCTTGAGGCTGATGGTCTGTGTGCTATCCTCGCCGAAAAGTTCGTGGTTGATGCTCTTGATCATGCCCTGGCTGATTTGCTGACCAATCTGAAGACCTGCGTAGTAGGCCTGCTTCTTCTTGTCGTCGCCGGCATTGGCGCCTTCGTTCAGACCCTTGATGAACTCGTCCATGTAGGTGCTGTCCACGCCCATGCGGTACTGCAGATAGTCCTTCAGGCCCTGAGTCTGGGTGATGCCGATGGCATAGCTCAGCGTGTCGATGTCGTTCTTGAGGTCGGCCTTGGGAGTGCCGTTGCCGCAAGAAACCATTACTGCTGCAATGATGGCAGCAACTGCGAATGTGATTTTTTTCATGTGGATTGTTATTAATTGATAAATTGTTGTTCGGTTAGAGCACCTTGATGAGCTCGATATCAAAGATGAGGGTGGAGTAGGGCGGAATCTGTCCGCCTGCTCCCTGGGCGCCGTAGCCCAGCAGATAGGGGATGTAGAAGCGGTACTTGGCGCCCTCCTTCATCAGTTGCACGCCCTCGGTCCAACCGGCAATCACCTGATTGAGTCCGAAGTCGGCGGGCTCGTTGCGCTGATAGCTGCTGTCGAAGACGGTGCCGTCGATGAGACGACCCTCGTAGTGGCAGCGCACTTTGTCGGTAGCCTTGGGGCTTTTGCCAGTTCCTTCGTTCAGAATCTCGTATTGGAGACCGCTCTTGGTGGTCACCACGCCGGCGCGCTGGCCGTTTTCTTCCAGGAATTTCTTACCGGCGTCCTTAGCTTGTTCTGCCTCGGCGGCCTGTTTCTTCTCGAAATACTCGTTGAGCAGTGCCTGAGCGTCGCGTGAGCTCATGGCGAGTTCGTTGCCCTTCATCACGTCTTCGATGCTCTTTGCGAAATCTTCGATGCAGAACGAGTCTATGTTCATGCTCTTGAGCTGCTGGCCGATGCCCAGTCCCAAAGCGTAGCTGATTTTGTCCATCTCTTATACCTTATAAAATCTATAAAACTATTATACAGACTGCAAAGATACTATATTTTTGCGTATCTTGTGCGCTCCGTGGCTGTTTTTTTCGTTTTTCTGGGTTGACGTCATCGGTTACTTCACATGCCCTTTCTTTTTTTTTGCAATTTGCAATCACGCGTGCACGCGCATGAATCATGAATTCTTTCCTTATAAACACGAAAAAGCCCCGAAGGCAGAACCTTCGGGGCTATGATTTGAGAAGTCGGTGATTACTTCTTCACCATGACTTTCTTGCCGTTGATGATGTTCACACCCTTCACAGCCTTCTGGATGCGGGTACCGCCGAGGTTATAGATAACCTTGTTGCCGTCTGCATCGATGCTGTTGATGCCGTCCTCGCCGTTGAGAGCAGCGTAGAGCTCCTCGAGCGTAGCGAAGTAGGTCAGGGTCAGGACAACCTCTGAGTATGCCTCGTTGTAGATGAAGCCGAAGGCGGGAGTGTCGGTGGCGATGTAGTAGGTTTCGCCAGCCTCCACCTCAACAACTGAGTAAGAGGTGTTGTCCTTCCAGTTCTCTACCGTGCTAACCTCGCCGTAAGGAGTGGGCTGCATGATGACGTTAGCCGCAGGACCTTCGTAGTACTTCCAGTCGTCGTACAGACCGCCCTCACCAACGTGGAAGTGGTCGCAAGAACCAGCGTGCTGGAGCAGGATGAAGCCGCTGGCCTCAGCAGTCCAGGTGTAGTACTCGTAACCGAATTCCATGTCGTCGCGAGTGTGGTTACCCTCCTGGTCGGCAGAAACCCAAGTCCAGGTGTTGTTGTTCTCGTTCAGGTTGATGGGGTTCTTGTCGTGACCGAGCTCGTAGGTGGGAACGTAAGGCTCGTCGCTCCACTCTACGGTGAAGGTAGTGCCTTCCATACCGCCCAGCATCATTACGTAGTAGGTCTCACCGGCCTTGACGTTCCAAGCGGTCTTAGACAGCGTGCTGCCCCAGCCCCAGCCGAACTCTTCGTCGATTTCGTCCTCTTCGTCGTCGGTCTCCACAGCGATAGAGTAGGTCTCTACCTCAACGGCTTCGTCCATATCCTCGTCTTCCTCTGCGTTCATCATGAAGTTGCCGGTAGTAACCATGATGTTGTAGATTTCAGAGTTGGGGTTGAGCGTTACGCAACCGTCGGTGGTGGGAGTGAAGGTGTAGTAGTAGTAGCCTTCCTCGCGGATGCCTGCCTCGTAGGTGTTGCCAACCACCAGTTCGGTGGGCTGGTAGAAGGTGGCCTCGGC
>JABUUA010000109.1:6494-16808 GCA_021443405.1 Bacteroidaceae bacterium | reverse complement strand
TCCCAATCCTTGGCGAAGTTGGCGGGAGTGGAGAACTTGCTGTAGTTGTCGAGAGCCTTGTAATAGATGCCCACGTTACAACGTCCGCCGGGACCGAAAGGCACAGACTGCAGGGCGAGCCACATCTTCTTTTGGTCCGCGTTACGAACGGCGGGCAGAATCATTATCTCGCCATTGCATGAGTTGTCGGCGGCAATCACTCCATTGTTAGTGTCGTTCGACGTGGCTTGTGCCATCCACACACCCTCGCCTGCGGCGACGTCGGTGAAGTGGAATATGTTGAAGATACGCCCGTAGGTGCGCGAAGAGAGCAGCACACTTCCGTCGGGCAGTTCCTCGGCCTTCGGTTCGTCGCCCCCGCTCACGCCGTAGGTGAAGTCCGGACCACCGAGGATGTTCCAGCTATCGCCGAAATCATCGGAGTAAAGCACATAGTTGTAACCGCCCGCTGCGGCCGTCCGCAGCAGAGCCACGCAATAGAGGCGATAGTAAGAACCTACCTTCGTGAAGCGGCTTTGGAAGATGCGTCCCGAGCCAATGAACATGGCGGCCACATTGACGCCTCCGTTCTTGAACTGCTGATAGATAGGACCAGAGATGTCCTGCCAATGGCATTCGATGCCGTCCACGGGGTCGCCGTAGGTCTCCCACGTCTCGCCGCCGTCCTCCGAACGGAAGCGCGCAATGCCTTGGTGATGCTCCCAAGTGCCGGCAGGATAACTGACGTTGCCGCAGCACGACAAGGCCAGCACGCGATTGCTCTCACGGTCAGCCACCAGACACGGGTCGCCGAATCCGGCCCACAAATCGTTCGCCTTGTCCGCGCCGTAAGCACCTTCGCGCGACTCCTGCAGCGTCTGTATCGGGCCCCATGTAGCGCCGTTGTCCTTGGAAATGCGGTAGCGCAGACTCACCCGACCGAAGCCGATGTCCTGACCGCCATAGCGATAGTCGGTCATCGCAATGATGTTGCCGTTCTGGGCCGTGGCGATGGCGGGGATGCGGTAGCAGACGTCGTTGCCCGTAGAACCGTATTCGAACAAGTTGGTCTGCGGTTCCGGCGTTGCAGTCACGGGCCGAACCACCACCAACATATCTGTGAAAGCCGATTCCTTGTTCGAGCCCGTGTAAGTGAACGACGCCGTCTGCGAGCCCTTGGCATCGTTCTCCCAAGCAATCTTCTCGTAACTGCTGGTGTTCAGACTCACCGCGGTACCGCCGTTGGGAGTTATCTTCTGGTCACTGCTTCCGCCCTTGATGTTGAACGAATAACTGTGGATGTAGTATTTCTCGTCCGAAAGAGAGAAAGTCCACGGACCGCTTTTTTGTCCCACGTAAATGCCCATAGTTGCGGAATTTATATTGTTATAGGTGGTTCCGAACGTGAGCTGGAACGGAGAAGTTCGCTTCGATTTCCACTGAGAGACAAAGCCTGAGGTCACAATATTCCCGTTTTGATAGAACTGCCCATCGGCCTTCTCGACCGGGATAATAGCTTCAGCCAACTCAAACGACAGCGTGGAGCCTGCATCGGCACCGCCCAGCCAGAAGCTCAACTTACCATTGCCGCCGTAGTTGTTCACTTTGTGCGACGGCTGACCCATCGAGAACAGGAAGTAGCCGTCGAGATTTGCAATCTTGTCCGACGCGGCGAATTGCCATTTCGTCTCGTAACCTTCGGGTACTTGGTTGGCGTCCACGAGCACGACGTAGGCCGAACCGTTGTCAGAGGCAATGTTGGCCGGCGCTGCTAAAACCTTAGTCACGCCGTGCTTTCGGTTATAAATCGTGTAACCCTTCTGGTCGCTTCCCGCGAAAGCCCACTGCTCGTCTTCCTGGTTGCTCACCGAAGTGCGGTCGAGCGACATAAAGTTCGCCGTGCCGTTATCGTGCAAGTAGAACTGATTCTTCAGTTTGATGTTGTACCACCACTGCCCGGCAGAGAAAGCTCCGTCGGTCACGGTCGTCAGTTGGAAAGGAACATTGTAGGTCTCAACTGCCGATGGGTCGAATTCCACCTCCTCAAAAACGACCTGACAACCCGTGTCGCTTGCGCGGCTTCCCGTCCAGTTGTAGATTTGGTTGTTCGCAGTCAGATTCATACAGCAGTTGACAGACGCGCTTCCGACTTTGGCCACCACGTTGAAAGCGCCGTAAACATCGCACGTCTCCATGCTCCAACCCGTCGTGGGTTGAGTAGTCGAAAGCGACAACTGAACGTTATGGGTGGCCGTGGGTGTCGCGTAGAAACCGACGCCGTTCTGCAAGTCGAACGTCCCGTCGCCCCGGTCCTGCAGCTTCCAGTAGCCGTTACCCGATTCGTCGAGTGCTGCCGAGGCAATGAAGCCGTTAGAGGAAGCGCCCTTGGTGAAAAAGACGCTGGTGTTGCGTTTTGCAGACATCTTATACCATTTGCCCGTGACGGGTCGCAATGCTTCTTCTATCGTCACGGCCATCGCGTTCAGTTCAGCCACCGTGGCCGCGTCTTTGGCCAGCAGGGCGTAAGCGCTCTCCAAAGTGGCGGTCTGCGCGGCATCGCCCTTCCACTCCAGCACATCCACGCGGTTCGACAAGGACTCGCGCGCCGCAATGAGGTTGTAATAGTCCTCCGCCTCGGCTTCGCTCATCACGGTACAACCGTCGATGTGCTTCGCAAGCTCGCGGGCACAGGCTTGATAACCAAGGCCGGTGACGTATTGGTCACTGTTCAGATATTTGGGAATGGCGGTGTGGTTCGCGTCGGTCAATACTGAGTACAGGTCGCAGTAGTCCATATTCTCCCCCGCATCCACCTGCTCTTGTAACCATTCGTTTATGGGCACAAGATTGCTTTTGTTCAGACTGGTGGCCGAAGGGCCGAACGGAATTTCGCTCACAAGAGTAATCTTTGCGTCGGGCGCATACTTTCGAATCTCCGTCAGGCAAGCATTGTAGTTGGTCTTGAAGGTCTCAAGATTTGACGAACTCGAAGTAAGGTTTTGTGTGCCAATCATTAACAAAATCTGCTTGGGCTGCTGATTCGTGGTCAGACCCTTCAGGATGATGGGGGCGCACGTCGTGTAATAAGTGAGGTCGGGCCCCCATTTTCCCCAGCCCGTGCCTCGGTTCTTCACGTTGGGATTCCCCAACAGTTCCTGCCATTCTCCGCTATGGACAAACTCATCGCCGATGAACAAAACGTCGTTCTCCGTTACGGGAAGTTGGCCAAAGTAGGAAGTGCGGGCGCCGTAAGAATTGCTTTGTCCGCCACTCATGACCGTAGGATTCTCCGGCAACACGGCCGTGACATCGCTGCCGAGATACGGCGCCACGGCGCTGGTCCAAGCGCGCGAGCCCAGAACGTGGGGATGCAGATTGTCATACGACTGCGTGCCGTTCGTGCAACCCATCAGCGCGTCGAAGTAATCGACGAACGTAACGCCCATCTCCGTCGCCATCGTCTTCAGCTGAGCATTCAGGGTCTGGCCCTGCGCCACCGTTCGACTGCCGTTGGTCGAGGGCATGACGCTCTCGATGAATACCTGCGTGGCGGGCGATTCCTTCTGAATGTGCTTGACGGTCTGCCGCACATTCTTCACCACGGCTTCGGGCGTGTAACCGGCGACATTCATGTCGTTGGTGCCAATCATAATGAAGACCTTGGTCGGCCGACGGGTGATGAAGCTCTGGACGTTGGCCAGAATCTCCCACGAGAATCCGCCAGAATTTCCACGGTTAATCACGTTGGGGGTCGTGAAATACTCCGCCCACGGCTGCATGTTGGTAATCGAGTTACCGACAAACACCACACTCTGCCCCGTGACCGGGGTGGCTTGGAACGAGTCGTAACGATGATTACGGAACGGCTCGTCGGCCCCTGCCTGCATGAAACACAAGCAAGTCAGCAACGCAATGAAGATTCTTTTTATCATGATAGTATTGTTTAAGGATAGACTTTGTGACACAATTTGTGGGTTAATACTATGTTTTATGCCACAAAAATAACAATTAATCATTAATAATTCACAACTTTTCGTAGAAAAATAAGCATTTATTTTGTCTGCTGTAAAATGGTGAGAAGAAGGACCTCCTTTTTGCCGGTTTCAGACAATAGGTCGTGTGGGCTCACACATAAGGACGTCTAAACTCAAACATAAGGACGTCTGACCCCACACATACGCATGTCTGATTCCGAGGGTCGAATTGACTCTTGCGACACAAAATAAGGAGTGAACCGAAAGCTCACTCCTTACCGATGTATAGAACTGCGGATGGGGGTTATTCTCCGTAGATTTCCTTCAACTTTTCTACTAATTGCTCACCGCGGAGATCGGCTTGAACCACCGTGCCTTCGGGGCTGTAGAGGAGCGTGGATGGGATGGCCCGGATGTTGTAGAGGGCGGCCGCCTCGCTCTGCCAATACTTCAAGTCGCTCATTTGTGGCCACGTAATGCCCAGTTGCTCCACACCCTTCTTCCAGGCTTCTTCTTTCGCATCGAAGCTGACGCCCACAACTTCAAAGCCCTTCGAGGCGTGGTACTTCTCGTAACATGCCTTCACGGTGGGCATTTCGGCCCGGCATGGACCGCACCACGATGCCCAGAAATCGACGAGCACATAGTTTCCTTTGCCCACATAGTCAGTGAGATGTACGGGCTTTCCTTCCAAGTTGTTCATCACGAAGTCCACAACTTTCGCGCCCGGCGCCTTAACCTTGTTGGCCTCAATTTGCTTTTTCACACCCGCCAGCGAGGCGCGGTCGGCGTAGGCATAATCGGTCAGGTAGGTCTCCACGAAGTCAAGTCCCAGCTGGTCACCTCCGTATATGAGGTAGGGGAGCGGTATGAGGTTGTCCTTGTTTTCGGCTACGGCCTTCTGCTCGGCCTCCTGATGTTGCTGGGCAATCTTCTGGTAGCGCTCGCTCAGGTCGTGCATTTTCTCCTTGTCAATCTGCTGAGGATCGTTGTTCGCCGCGCCCACCAACTCCTTGTATTCCTCCATGATGGCTTCGATGTTGCGCTCGGCATCCATCATGGTTTCGGTGTATTCGCAGTGCTTCCGATTCAAGGCGCTTCCCTCCACTTTGTTATTCCCGATGGCATAGGTGAGCGTGAGAGGGGTGTCGTCGATGAAGAATGCCTTGGTGACGGCCGTCCGAACCGACGCTTCTTCGCAGATGGCGGCGATGCTCACCTCCTCGGNGGCGAGGCTCACCTCCTCGGAAAAGAGGTCGGACGCGCCCACAAACCGAACACTTCCGTTCGTCACGGAGGCGCTGTCGACTACGGTGTTCGTCTCATAGTTAACGAGGTAGAGCTTGCTGGCCGGCGTGGTCATGTTGAGCGTGACATCATAAGGATGCTGGGCTTCCGCCTGCAACGCGAAGGCCATGCAGGCAAGAATGAGTGCGGATGCGTGTTTCATATTTCTGAACGTTAGGTTTTGATTTGCTTTACAAAGTTAGGCATTTCCAAAGAAAAAAGCTATCTTTGCAGTCATAAAAGTTGTAAAGAGATGGAGAACCAAGGAAGAGAGAACGAGGGCTTGCAGGCGCTGGGCCGCAAAACCGACTACAAACAGGATTATGCGCCCGAGGTGTTGGAGACCTTCGAAAACAAGCATCCGGAGAATGATTACTGGGTGCAGTTCAATTGCCCCGAATTTACCTCGCTGTGTCCCATTACGGGTCAGCCCGATTTTGCGGAGATTCGCATCTCGTACTTGCCGGACCAGCGCATGGTGGAGTCGAAGAGTCTGAAGCTCTATCTGTTCAGTTTCCGCAACCACGGCGATTTTCACGAGGATTGCGTCAATAAGATTATGAAGGACCTCGTTAAGCTGATGGACCCGAAGTACATAGAAGTGACGGGAATCTTCACGCCGCGCGGTGGCATAAGTATTTATCCGTATGCCAACTACGGCCGTCCCGGGACGAAATACGAAGAGATGGCGAACTTCAGAATGTTGCATCACGGCTTGTAAACCATAAGCCGTATTGGCAACTAAATGCGGTCGAGAACCAGTTGGATAAGGCCGTCCATGCTTCCTTTATAGTCAGTGTTCACAGCCTTCACCAGTCGGCTGGCCACCACCATGCAACAAGTTGTGGCCCGATGTCCGAGCAAACGGGCGAGACCGGCGAGGGCCGACGACTCCATCTCAAAGTTCGTTATCTTCCAACCTTCGTATTCGAAGCTCTCCACCTTCTCGTTTTGCAGCGGGTCTGCCAAGGGAATGCGGAGCTCTCGTCCTTGCGGACCGTAGAAACCGCCGCAAGCAATGGTCACGCCCTTCACCATCTCCGTACCGCTGATGCGCTCGGAAAGTTCGGCATCCGCATCGATGACATAAGGGGCGGGTAGGAGCGGATTCCACTGCATGTGCTTGCAAAAAGCGCGTTCGAACGCGAGGTCACAGACGTCGTTTCGGCCGGCGTAGAAGTTGAGGAGCCCGTCGAAGCCGATGCTCTTCCTACTGTTTATATAAGTTCCTACGGGCGTGTTGGGTTGCAGACCGCCACAAGTGCCGATGCGCACCAGGTCAAGACTCCGCAAGGTGGGCTTCTCCGTGCGGGTGGAAAAGTCGATGTTGACTAAAGCGTCCAGTTCGTTGACCGCGATGTCGATATTGTCGCAGCCAATTCCTGTGCTCATGACGGTGATGCGCTTGCCTTTGTAGGACCCCGTAATCGTATGAAACTCACGACTTACAATGTCGCATTCCTTCGAGTCGAAGTGCGCGGCCACCAAATCCACCCGACCCGGGTCGCCCACCAATATAATCTTGTCGGCCACATGTTCGGGGCGGATGTGGAGATGGAAAGCAGTTCCGTCGCCATTGATGATGAGTTCTGATGCGGCAAATTGTTTCATGGTTGTCTGAAGGATAGAAGGTTGGGGGACGGGAGCAGCGACGTCCGATGCTTACAGACCTAACTCGGCCTTGCGGATGTCTTTCTCCATCTGCTTAATCGCCAGGGCCAATTGCGCCAGACGTTGTTCCGACTGAATGATTTGTGGCCCAGTCGTTTGCTTTGACGACCGATAGATGGCGCGCAGGTTGTCCAGTTGTTTCGTCAGTTCTGTCTGCTCGTCACAGAGGGATTGCCATTGCTTCACCAAGGTTTTTGCCTGAGGCGATTGGAAATCTTCGAGGCTGTAGCAGATGCGATTATCGGCCAAGATGAACGAGAAGTCGTGGGCGGCAGCCTGGGTTTGTTGGCTTCTGCAGTCGTTGAGGCGGTTAAGCGCGACGCGAACTGCCAGTTCGTCGGTCCAGGTATCCTTAATGCTGTTGATGCGGGCGAAGTTGCGTAATTGCGTGCTCTCCAGCTCGTCGGCAATGTAAACACGGCGCGTGTTGCTGGGGATGAAGTAATAAATGCACACCTTGTCCGTGGGCATGTTGCGGTCCGTCACAAAGCAACCGATGTTGTAGAACTCGTCGATGCAGAGCAGATAATCGTTTGCGGCCGAGTTGAAGGGCATTCCCACATTCTCAGGCGTAAGATAGCGGTGGGTGTCAGCGTCGTAACGCGACATGAAAATGTCGTAGCCGCCTAAACTCTCTTCACCTTGCGCGGCAAAGTAAAGCGTTGCACCATCGGTCATCATGTAGGGATAGTTCTGGCTCTCCCCCGTGCGGTCGCTGATGCCAGCGAGCGGTTGAGGGGCGCATTTCTCAAGGGTCAGGTCCTGTTCCATTAGTTGGAGGAGGCCGGCCGCGTTGGGTTGTGCGAAGAGGGCCTTATCGCCGAGTTGCGAGAGAAAACGGGTGCGGTCGAGCGAATCTCCCGGGACGAGGGCACTCACGCGGCCACTTTCGTTGCTGAGGCAAAGGTGATTCAGCACCTGCTGACGCGGCACGATGACGCTGTCGATGAAACAAACCCGTTCCACTGCATTTATCTTCTGCAATGCTTTGTGCACATAAGCCAGCTGATTCTCCTGCACGATGGTGGGCTGTTTCTTCTTACGTAACTGGGCAAGTTGTGCGTTGAGCAACGTCTCGGCGTCCTTAAAGTTGTAATCGGCAATCGCTTCTTCCACCGTCATGGAAGGTAGGGCGGGTTGCTGCACCCCCTTTTTTTTCTGTGCCATCGAAGGCAGGGCGCACACCAAACAAAGCAGAAAGGCAATTCGTTTCATCGGATTATTTCATAAATACAAAGTAAACTGCAAGTACAAGGCAGACGAGGGCGGCCAGGTGATTCCACTGCAACTGCTGTCCCTGGAACATAACATTGGCCAGGATGCAAAAGACGACCAGGGATATGACTTCCTGAATCACCTTCAGTTGCATAAGGTTGAAGGGCCCCCCGTTGTCCACAAAACCGATGCGGTTCGCCGGTACTTGGCAGCAATATTCAAAGAAGGCAATCATCCAAGAGAATGCGATGACGGCAATCAAGGGCCACGACTTACTGACTCCTGCCTCCTGAAGACGAAGATGCCCATACCAAGCAAACGTCATGAAGACATTGCTTAGTATGAGCAGCAGGATGGTATAAAGTGCATTCATTATTTCGACAAGTAGTCATGCATGGCGGCAGCAGCGCGTCGGCCGTCGCCCATAGCCAGAATTACTGTAGCGCCACCGCGAACGATGTCACCGCCCGCAAAGATGGTGGGGATATTGGTCTGCATGCTCTCGTTAACGACGATGGTGTTCTTTCGACCTAACTCAAGACCCTCGATGGAAGTAGGAACGATGGGGTTCGGACTTACGCCCACCGCCACAATGGCTTGGTCGATGGCAATCGTCTCCGTAGCACCGGGGATGGCTTGTGGGCTGCGACGACCGCTAGCGTCGGGTTCTCCCAACTCCATCTTTTGCAGAACCACCTCGGTGACATTACCTTTGTCGTCGGAATGATACTCGATGGGATTGTGCAGAGTAAGGAACTCAATGCCTTCTTCTTTAGCATGTTTCACCTCTTCCAAACGGGCGGGCATCTCTTGTTCACTGCGGCGATAGGCGATGAAGACGCGTTCTGCGCCCAAACGCTTGGCCGTGCGGCACGAGTCCATTGCGGTGTTACCACCACCGACCACCATTACGCTCTTGGCCCGGTGTAAGGGCGTGTCGTGGTTGGGGTCGGAAGCATCCATGAGATTCACGCGGGTGAGGTATTCGTTGCTTGACATGATGCCGTTGCTGTTCTCCCCGGGAATGCCCATGAAGTTGGGCAGACCTGCGCCGGAACCTACAAAGACGCCCGCAAAGCCCTGGGCTTCCAAGTCCTTCACCGATACGGTCTTACCGATGATGCAATCCTTCACGAACTTCACGCCAATCTTTTCAAGGGCCTGAATCTCCACGTCAACAATCTTGTTGGGCAGGCGGAATTCGGGAATACCATATTTAAGTACGCCGCCAATCTCGTGCAGCGCCTCGAAGACAGTAACGTCGTAACCCAACTTGGCCATATCGCCTGCAAAACTCAATCCGCTTGGGCCTGAGCCTACGACTGCCACCTTCTTGCCGTTGCTCTCCGCAACTTCCGGCAGGGCCATCTTTCCGCTCTCACGCTCGAAATCGGCGGCAAAGCGCTCCAGATTACCAATAGCGACAGCGGGTTTGCCCATCTTCAGGTGGATACACTGGCTTTCGCACTGTTTCTCCTGGGGACAAACGCGGCCACACACGGCGGGAAGGGCAGAGGTGGCTTTCAGCACGCGGGCGGCATTGAGGAATTCTCCCCGCTCAATGTTCTTGATGAATGAGGGAATGTTAATGTTGACCGGACAGCCTTGCATGCACGTGGGGTTCGGACAGTCGAGACAACGCTTGGCTTCCGTAAGGGCCTGTTCAACCGTCAAGCCTTTGTTGACCTCCTCTACACGTGTTGTCGCGCGATAGACAGGGTCAAGTTCGGGCATGACGCAACGCTCGATGGCGCCGCGCTCTTTACCCGTCGTGCTCTTGCGCACTGCTTCGCGCCATGCAGCCTTGCGGTCAAGCAGTTCGGCTAAAGGCGTGGTGGTGTCCATGGTGGAAGCATCGGCGATGTTGGTCGATAGCGCACAGTCGTTGTCGGCTGCGGTTGTGGTCAGTTCCTCTCCGTGCACGGCTTGGTAAGCGGCTAAGGTCTCGTTCTCCTCGGTCTTGAAGGCTCCGCTGCGGCGCAACATTTCGTCGAAGTCCACTTGATGGCCGTCGAATTCCGGTCCATCGACACAAACGAACTTCGTCTTGCCTCCGACCGAGATGCGGCAAGCGCCGCACATGCCCGTGCCGTCCACCATAATGGTGTTGAGCGAAACGTCGGTGGGAACGTTATATTTCTTTGTCAAAAGACAGCAGAACTTCATCATGATGGCGGGGCCGATGGCG
>JABUUA010000109.1:4083-6418 GCA_021443405.1 Bacteroidaceae bacterium | reverse complement strand
TGTCCGTACGAACCATCGTCGGTCATGATGATGACTTCATCGCTGCTTTTGCGTACTTCGTCCTCAAGAATAATGAGGTCCTTGCTTCGGCCAGCCAGCACAGATATCACTCTGTTGCCTGCAGCTTTCAAGGCTTGAATGATGGGCAACATGGGAGCAATGCCCACACCACCGCCGGCACAGAGCACCGTGCCGAAGTTTTCGATATGAGTCGCGCGGCCCAGAGGACCTACGACATCCGTGATGTATTCTCCTTCATTAAGCGCACAAAGTTTCTTCGTGCTTGCGCCCACTGTCTGAATAACGAGTTTGATGGTTCCCTTGACGGGGTCACTGCCTGCAATGGTAAGGGGAACGCGCTCGCCTTTCTCGCCAACGCGCACCATGACGAAGTGTCCTGCTTTACGAGCCTTGGCAATCAGCGGGGCTTCCACCTCCAAGCAGTAAACCTTTTCGCTGAATTGCGATTTCTTAACAATCTTATTCATACCTAATTTTATTATTTGTGTGCTTAGTTGATAATCTCACAACCCATGTAGGGCACTAAGGCCTTCGGGATGCGAATGCCCTCTGCCGTCTGGTTGTTCTCCAGCAGAGCTGCCACGATGCGAGGCAAGGCGAGGGCGGAACCGTTGAGGGTATGAGCGATTTCCGTCTTTTTTGTTTCCGTCCGACGAATGCGGCATTTCAGGCGGTTGGCCTGATACGTGTCGAAATTGGAAACGGAGCTCACCTCCAACCAACGTTTCTGTGCTTCGCTATAAACCTCGAAGTCGTAACAAATGGAGCTGGTGAATGACATGTCGCCACCGCACAAACGCAGAATGCGGTAGGGAAGTTCGAGCTTTTGCAGCAAGCCTTCCACGTGCGCCAACATTTCCTTGTGGCTCTCGTCACTGTGCTCGGGAGTGTCGATGCGCACAATTTCTATCTTCGAGAATTCGTGCAGTCGGTTCAGTCCACGCACATCTTTGCCGTACGACCCGGCTTCGCGACGGAAGCACTGCGTGTAGGCGCAGTTCTTAATCGGCAGTTGTTTCTCGTCGAGTATTACGTCGCGATAGATGTTGGTTACAGGCACTTCGGCGGTGGGGATAAGATATAGGTCGTCCAAGTCGCAGTGATACATCTGGCCTTCCTTGTCGGGGAGCTGGCCCGTGCCATAACCACTGGCGGCATTCACCACCGTCGGGGGCATGATTTCCGTATAGCCGGCTGCCCGAGCCTCATCGAGGAAGAAGTTGATGAGAGCGCGCTGCAACCGTGCACCCAAGCCGATATAGACGGGGAAGCCCGCACCTGTAATTTTTACGCCAAGGTCAAAGTCGATGAGATTATATTTCTTGGCCAGCTCCCAGTGCGGAAGTTTGGCCTCGCCATTATCCACAACCGTGTCCCAATTGCCTACCGTGTCGCCTTCGTGACACTCGCGAAGATTGCTCTTCACCACTTGGTTGTCTTCGGCGCCATTGCCTTCGGGGACGTTGTCGTAAGGGATATTGGGGATTGCGCAGAGTTGGCGGGTGAGCTCTTGTTCGGCTGCCGACTTCTTTTCCTCCAGTTGTTTGTTGATATCTTTTAAGGCGGCGACCTTTGCCTTCACTTCCTCGGCTTCCTCGCGCTTGCCTTGTTTCATCAGACTGCCGATTTCCTTGGCCAGACGGTTGGCTTCGGCCAGGTTCTGGTCTAACTGGGTCTGGGCCTCACGACGCTGTTTGTCGGTGGCCATCACGGCGTCAAGGGCTTCTTTTGCCCCATGGAAATGCTTTTTCTCAAGACCTCGTATGACGCGATCCGTTTCTTCTGTTATCAGTTTTAGTGTAAGCATATTGTTGTGTTTTTATCTATCTTTGGTTGTACGAAGTACAAAGTTAGTGAAAATATTTGGGATTTTGTGGAGGATGACGTAATTATTTAACCATTTTAGGGTGGGAGCGTGCCCGACAACAAATAAATACCCCCAACTCCATTCGGAATTGGGGGCTATGTTTCTTGTGGGATAGTGCTGCTTGCCTTCGGCGAGTTGCTCTCGCTCGGCAAATCAAACAAGATTGTTTGCTCTCGCTTACGTGCAGCCTTATGCCTCAGGAAGAGGCTGAACACTTACCGTTGAGCGGTCGAGACGACCACGCTTGAAGACTACGATACCGTCGGTAAGAGCATAGAGGGTGTTATCCTTACCCATTGCTACATTCTCACCGGGATAGTGACGTGTGCCGCGCTGACGAACGATGATGTTACCAGCGATGCACTTCTGACCACCGAAAATCTTAACGCCTAATCTTTGAGCTGCTGACTCGCGGCCGTTCTTAGAACTACCAACACCTTTTTTATG
>JABUUA010000109.1:0-3883 GCA_021443405.1 Bacteroidaceae bacterium | reverse complement strand
CGTTCTTAGAACTACCAACACCTTTTTTATGTGCCATTTCTTGTTCCTCCTAAAATTAATTGGTTAAGCAATAACTTCCTTGATAGTCAACTCGGTGAACTGCTGGCGATGACCGTTGAGCTTGCGATAGCCCTTGCGACGCTTCTTGTGGAAGACGAGCACCTTCTCACCCTTTACCAGAGGTGAAACCACCTCACACACTACTTTGGCACCTTCAACGGTGGGCGCACCCACGGTGATTTGTCCTTCGTTGTCTACCAACAACACTTTCTCAAATTCAACAGTAGCATTAGCCTCTGCCTCAGCCATGTGGTGAACAAAGAGCTTCTTGCCGGCTTCTGCCTTGAACTGCTGACCGTTAATCTCTACGATTGCGTACATTTTATTTATAATTGTAAAAACGGTGTTTACCGGGAGGCGAAGTTATCTCGTAACTCACTTGTTTGAGCCCCTTCGGCATAATTCGGGCACAAAATTACTATTTTATTTTGTAACCACCAAAGAAACGTGCAGTTATTTTTCGTTGTCTTCCTTATTAATAGAGGAAGACGAAGCGTTGATGGATAATGAATCGTGCTTTCGTGTGTGGTTTTGTGACAAAATGTCACGAGATTGATATGCGGACATGGCAAACAAAAGGTCTGGACGATGATTTTTGCTTGTCAGGCGGGAAAAATCTAACAAAATGTTACATCGGATGGATTTTCTTTCGTATATTTGTCTTACAAATACTGATTAAATCTATACCATTATGTTAAACATTGACGATTTTATGGGGCGCTTGGAACGTCGGCATCCCGGTGAACGTGAGTATTTGCAGGCAGTTCGTGAAGTGCTTGTCTCGGTGAAGGAGGTCTATGACCAGCATCCGGAGTTTGAGAAGAAGGCTTTGCTGGAGCGACTCGTAGAGCCGGAGCGCATTATTGTCTTCCGCGTTCCTTGGGTTGACGACAAAGGACAGGTGCAGGTCAATATCGGCTATCGCGTGCAGTTCAATAGTGCCATCGGCCCGTACAAAGGAGGTCTGCGGTTCCATGCCTCGGTGAATCTGTCGATTCTGAAGTTCCTCGGGTTTGAACAGACATTCAAAAATGCGCTGACAACCTTGCCCATGGGTGGAGGAAAGGGCGGTAGCGACTTCTCGCCTCGCGGGAAGAGCGACGGCGAGATTGAGCGTTTTTGCCAAGCCTTCATGAGTGAATTGTTCCGATATATCGGGCCTGAGGTCGATGTGCCTGCCGGAGACATTGGGGTGGGTGCCCGCGAGGTGGGTTATTTGTTCGGACAATACAAGAAATTGACCCGCGACTTCAGCGGTGTGCTTACGGGCAAAGGCCTGGATTTCGGCGGCTCTCTCATCCGACCCGAAGCGACGGGGTTCGGCGGTTTGTACTTTGTGAACGAGATGTTGCAGACGGCGGGGCACTCCATCCAGGGTAAGACGGTGGCCATCAGCGGCTTTGGAAATGTGGCATGGGGCGCGGCCACCAAGGCCACACAACTGGGCGCCAAGGTGGTGACGATTAGCGGTCCCGATGGCTATATCTACGACGCAGAGGGCATAAGTGGGGAGAAGATTGACTACATGTTGGAACTTCGGGCCTCGGGCAACGATATTGTTGCGCCTTATGCCGACGAGTTCCCCTCTGCCGTGTTCTATCCCGACCGCAAGCCATGGGAGCAGAAGGTGGACATCGCGTTACCGTGTGCGACGCAGAACGAGCTGAATGGCGACGACGCACAACAGCTCGTTGCGAACGGGACGTTGTGTGTCGGGGAGATAAGCAATATGGGATGCACCCCCGAGGCCATAGACCTTTTCCTGGCTCACAAGCTATTGTATGCACCGGGTAAAGCCGTGAATGCGGGAGGTGTTGCCACCAGCGGACTGGAGATGAGTCAGAACGCCATGCACTTGAGTTGGGCGGCCGAGGACGTGGACGCTCGTCTGCATCAGATTATGCACGGGATTCACGAGCAGTGCGTCCGCTACGGAACTTCGTCGGACGGCTATATAAATTATGTGAAAGGTGCTAACGTTGCGGGATTTATGAAAGTTGCCCGCGCCATGATGGCACAGGGAATTGTTTGAACAGAACCGATGATGTGAGGAACATCGAGGTGACAAAAGTGGACAATGTATATTGCGTCTTGGCAAGTACATTGTCCACTTGTTTTATCCCCGTTTGGTGGGTCGGTTGAAGACGTGCGGACGTGTCGCTTGAGACATGCGGTCGGCTGAGCTCAAACATAAGGACGTGTGGGCTCATTCATAAGGAAGTCTGAGTTCACACATAAGGATGTGTTTTCGGGGTCAGCAGGAGAGGGCTCGCTCTTTGAAGAATTCTGTCAGTTGCTGCGTCGTTTCGGCAGGCTCCAGTTTCATCAGTTCCGCATCGTGAATCTCGAGTCGATTGATGAGGAACAGAATAGTGTCGTAGTCGATGTGCAAGTGACGACTGTGGCAAGCCAACGTGAGGAGCAGCACGGTACGGTCCATTTCGTGGGCCATCTTTGCCACTTCGGGATGGTCGTGCAGATAGGTCGTGAGGGCAGGGGAGAGCCCATTTCCCGACAGACGGATGCGGAGCTTGTTGCGCAACATAGCGCTGTAGTTGCCATTGAGAAAGCATCGTTGGGCCATGTCGCGAAAGATGGATTGCATGCTATATTCCGAGTTCTCGAGGCTCGCAATCACTCCGTTGAGCGTGCGCGAGTAATTCTCGAAGCCCACCCAATCTTCCTTGCATTTGTAACGGAGGTCGTGTTCTACCTCGTGCCAGCCTTCGGAGAAGATGGTTCGTATCTGCACTTCGTACGTGTTGTCGATAAAAGGAGCATATTGCGAGGGCAGGGCGGCGCGGAAATCTTGTATTAAGTGCTGGGGGATGTTGCAGACGATGTTGAGGCGTTGCGGTTGGAACGTGCACGAGTCGGGCGAATCAATGGAGCGGTCCACCACTTGGTGTCCGTTGAAGAATAGTTCCGCGATTTCCACGTCGTCCGAGAAATAGACGACGATTCGTAGTCCGATGATGTCCTGCATCTTATGTCCGTTGCGATAGGAGTCGCCTTTGAGTTGCATCTTGTGTGCGACGGACGCTTCCGTCTTGGTGCGGGAAAACAGGCGGAACATGAGCCGGCAACTATTCAGTTGGTCGAACAGTTCGCTCTCAATCTGCTTGGTTATGGCCTCGAGTGTCATCGGGAGAGGGTTAGTCGACGATGGTGAAGATGCTGGTGAAACCCGTCATGTCGAAGATTTCGCGTATAGCCGGCGAAACCGCCTTCAGGGTGAGTTGGCCGCCCACTTTAGTAACATATTTATATAATGTTATGAGGATTCGCAAGCCGGATGAGGAGATGTAGGATAGGGACGTGCAATCGACGACGACGCTTTGTATCTCGGGAATCATCACCTTCTTCACTTCCGTCTCCACGGCGTGAGCGCTGGGGGTGTCGAGACGACCATCGAGCGTGATGGTTGCTTGCGTTTCGTTCAGGTCAATACGGGTAGTCATAGCTATTTAGTTTTTAGTATTTTCTTTATCGGACAACGGGATGATTTTCACCAATCGAAGGTGGTTTTGCCCGTCTTTCCGCTGGTAAGTGACTTCGTCCATCAGCTTCTTTGTCAGCAGAATACCGAGTCCGCCCACGGGCCGCTGCTCTCCGTCGAGCGTGAGGTCCGGGTCGTCGGTCGCGGTGGGGTCGAAGGCGATGCCCTGGTCGATGAGTTCGAAGATGACGCGGTCCGGCAGAACGGTGCAGTGAAGTGTGTTCGTCGCCTCGACATCCTGCGGATAAGCGTAGTCAATCTCGTTGACAACCGCCTCCTCAATGGCGAGTTGCAGTTGGTTGCCGGTCGCTTCGTCCAAGTGGA
>JABUUA010000108.1 GCA_021443405.1 Bacteroidaceae bacterium | reverse complement strand
CCTTTTATCTTCAATTATCTCGTTCATTACAATGTTAAATATGGCTGTCCTTACTATCTTTTGGGTACAAAGTTACTTATTATGTTCCAGTTTCACGACTTTAATCTCTAAAAATAACGCAAAAGTCCTGTTTTATTGTGATTTTTGCATTTGTGGTGGCGTATATACAAAATATGGCTGCAACACCCCATTGGTTAGGCTCATTGTATCAATCTTCGTGTCCATCACCACTTTATCAGAAAAGTGAGAGGAAGGTAGAGAATTGGGGTAACTCACTTTACCTTCTTTACTCTCTTTACCCTCAAAGTTTTCATCCTCCCATCTTCGATTTCAGATTTCACTGAAATTTACAGATAGTATGCCCTATCTCGTTCATCTCGACGAGATAGAGCAGCGAGGACAATGCGTTTCCTGCGTGTTCTATTCTTTCAGAACGAAGCGCTTGTAGTAGCTGAAGCAGAGCGTGGTGAGCGGCAGGGCGATAATCAGACCGATGAAGCCCAAGAGCGAACCCCAGACGGAAAGCGACAGCAGGATGACGGCCGGGTTGAGACCCATCACGTGACCCATGATTTTCGGTGTGAGATAGAGGTCCTGAATCAGTTGCACCACGGCAAACACCGCCAAGGCACACAGAAGAATGACCCAGAAGTTCTGCCCCGTGTTGGCCGCTTTCACCACCGCCAACAACAAGGTGGGGATGAAACCGATGAGCTGCAGATAGGGAACGAGGTTGAGCAACCCGATGAACAAGCCGAGGCCGATGGCCAGCGGGAAGTCGATAATCAGGAAGCCGATGCTGAAGAGAATGCCCACGCACAGCGCGATGAGCGACTGACCACGGAAATAGGCGTTCATGCCCGAGGCCACGTCACCGGCCAACTGACTGGCAAACGGGCGCTGCTTCTGGGGCAGCAGGCGAATCCATTGCTCGGTAATCTTCTCGTAATCCATCAGAATGAAGAACATGTAGAGGACGATGATAAAGAGTCCGAACAGACCGACAACGAAGCCCATCGTCCGATAGACCATCTGCCACGCCTCGCTAGCCACGTATTGCAGGGCCGTGACCACCTGGTCTTGCTTGACGAGCGCCACGATGTCGTTCTCACTGATGATGTTGCGGATGTATCGGTCGATGTTGGCCGCGATGTCGGTCTCGCCCAGATACTGCGTCACTGACGTGGAGATGAGACCGCTCAGACGCTCCAGTTCGTTGATGGTGGGCGGGATGATGAGCCACAGCAACCCCACCAGCGCGGCGATGACCAGCACAAGCGCCACCACGATGCTGAGCACGCGGTTGCGCAGGCGGCAGCGCTGTTCCAGGAACTTGACCAAAGGATAGAGCATGTAGGCGATGGCCCATGCCACGAAGAACGGCAGCAACACGGCACTGAGACGGTTGAGCAGCCACACCAGTGCACTGATGATGGCCACTACGATGATGCCGCGTGCGGCACGGTCGAAAGTAATTTCCTTTTCAAACATCTTCGGGAACGGTTAGGAGGATTGGGGTGACGGACTATTCTTCAGACAGTGCGGCCTTCCTGGCCTGCTCGAAACAGTGGCGGCAGACCGGTTCGTACTCGTCTTTCTCGCCTAACAGCACTTGCTTTTCGCCGGCCACAAGGCGATGGCTCACATAGGCCAAAGCACCGCAACGGACGCAGATGGCGTGCTGCTTGCTCACGTCGTCGGCAATGGCGCACAGCGCAGGCATGGGGCCGAAGGGCCGTCCGGCGAAGTCCATGTCGAGGCCCGCCACGATGACGCGGATGCCGCGACTGGCCAGTTCCGTGCACACGTCCACGATGCCGGGGTCGAAAAACTGAGCCTCGTCCACGCCCACCACGTCAGTGTCGCCCGTCATGAGCAGGAGGCTGGCGCTGGAATCGACAGGCGTGCACTGGATGCTGTTTCCCTCATGGCTGACCACGTCTTCTTCGCTGTAGCGCGTGTCGATGGCCGGTTTGAAGATTTCCACCTTCTGCTTGGCAAAAGTGGCGCGCTTGAGACGGCGGATCAGTTCCTCCGTCTTGCCCGAGAACATCGAGCCACAGATAACCTCCACACGGCCCTGACGCATCATTTCGCCGCTTCTCTCTGCTATGGTTGTAGGCATGTCGCTTGGTATTTTGATGGTTGCAAATGTAAAAAAACTGCACGAAACCCACAAAGAAAAGCATGAAAAAGTGGGTCACGGGTTAAATATTGTTAGGAATATTTCTCAAAGAACGAATTTATTCTTATTTTTGTGACTACTATTCAGAGATAGTGTAGCACGATATGGGCACTTTGTTTTTAGTACCGACGCCCGTGGGCAATCTGGAGGACATCACGGCTCGTGCCTTGCGCGTCTTGCGTGAGGCCGACCTCATCTTGGCCGAGGACACGCGCACCACGGGCAATCTGCTGCGCCATTTCGAGATTTCCAACGCCATGCTTTCCTACCACAAGTTCAACGAACACCAGACGGTGCAGAGCGTGGTGAACCGCCTGAAGGCCGGCGAGACCATCGCCGTGGTCAGTGACGCGGGCACCCCCGGCATCAGCGACCCCGGCTTCTTGGTGGCCCGCGAGGCCATTCGCGAGGGCGTGGAGGTCATCACGCTGCCCGGCGCCACGGCCTTCGTCCCCGCTCTGGTGAGCAGCGGACTGCCCTGCGACAAGTTCTGTTTCGAGGGGTTCCTCCCGCAGAAGAAAGGGCGACAGACGCGCCTCGAGGAACTGAGTCGCGAGCCGCGCACCATCATCCTCTACGAGAGTCCCCACCGAGTGGTGAAGACGCTGGAGCAGTTGGCCGAGATTTTCGGACCCGAGCGCCCCGTGAGTGCCTGTCGCGAAATCTCGAAGGTCTATGAGCAGAGCGTGCGCGGCACGGTGCAGGAGGTGCTCGACCATTTCCGCCGCGAGGAACCACGGGGCGAGTTTGTCATCGTCGTGGGCGGTTACGAAGGAGCGCAGGCGGCAACCACAGAACCAACAACTAACGAGAATAACACCGAGAGCAAAAAGCTCTCGAAGTATCAACGAAAATTATTGGAACAATCATGAAAAAGTTATTTCTTTTGTCACTTTGCTTCGTAGGCTTGATGGCCTGCACCGACAACAAGGCCACCCAGGAAGCACAGATGCGTGAACTCGATTCGCTGAAGCAGGTGCTCAGCAGTCGCGACGACGAACTCAACGACATCATGAACATCGTGAGCGATGTGCAGGAGGGCTTCCAGCGCATCAACGAGGCGGAGGGCCGCATCAGCGTGGCCGACGGCAACCCCGAGATGGCTTCGAGTCGCCAGATTATTCGCGACAACATCAACCAAATCCAGCAGGACATGGACGCCAACCGCCAGTTGATTGCCCAGTTGCAGGACAAGCTGAAGAAGTCGAACATCAACGCCGCCGCCTTGCAGAAGACCATCGCCAACCTGCAGTCGCAGCTCGAGACACAGAACGCTCGCGTGCAGGAACTGGAGGCTTCGCTGGCCGAGAAGGAACTGCTCATCGTGGCGCAGGGCGAACAAATCGAGAACCTGAACGAGAACGTGACCGCGCTCACCCAAGAAAATCAGGACCGCGCCAAGACGATGGAGAAGCAAGACCAAGACCTGCACAAGGCATGGTTCGTGTTCGGCACCAAGTCGGAGCTGAAGGAACAGAAAATTTTGCAGAGCGGCGACGTGCTGAAGGAGAACACTTTCAACAAGGATTACTTTACGCAAATCGACATTCGCAATATGCGTGAAATCAAGCTCTACAGCAAGAGCGCCAAACTGCTCACCACGCATCCCGAGGGTTACACGCTTGCCAAGGACAGCAAGGGCGAGTATGTGCTCAACATCACCAACCCGACGAAGTTCTGGAGCGTGTCGAAGTACCTGGTCATCCTTGTAAAATAACCCCGCTTCATAGACGTCTGTTTGCGTGAGCATCACGAATCACTATAACTCGCCTCGCTCGGCCTCCGGCACTCGCATGACGGAAGGCATGGACGGTTCCGTGGGTGGCTACCACGCCATCGAGGACCGTCCCGAGACCGCCATCCTTGTGGGCCTCATCACACCCCAGCAGAACGAGCGCAAGACCACCGAGTATCTCGACGAACTGGAGTTCCTCGCCACCACGGCGGGCGCCGTCACGGTGAAGCGTTTCACCCAGCGCGTCAACGGTCCCAGCAGCGTCACCTACCTGGGAACGGGTAAGTTGAAGGAGATACGCGCCTGGATAGAGGCGGAGGAAGACGCAGAGCGTCCCGTGGATATGGTTATCTTCGACGACGAACTCTCGGCCAAGCAGTTGCGCAACATCGAGGCAGAACTCCGGGTGCGCATCCTTGACCGCACGACACTCATCCTCGACATCTTCGCCATGCGCGCCCAGACCGCCAATGCCAAGACGCAGGTGGAACTGGCGCAGTACCGCTATATGCTGCCCCGTCTGCAGCGCATGTGGACGCATTTGGAGCGCCAGGGCGGTGGCTCTGGCGGCGGTGGCGGCAAAGGCTCGGTGGGTCTGCGCGGCCCCGGTGAGACGCAGCTCGAGATGGACCGCCGCATTATCCTCAACCGCATGTCACTGCTGAAGCAGCGTCTGGCCGACATCGACCGACAGAAGACGACGCAGCGCGGCAACCGCGGTCGCATGATACGCGTGGCACTGGTGGGCTACACCAACGTGGGCAAGTCCACGCTGATGAACCTCCTTTCCAAGAGCGACACCTTCGCCGAGAACAAACTCTTCGCCACCCTCGACACCACGGTGCGCAAGGTGATTGTGGACAACCTTCCCTTTCTGCTTAGCGACACGGTCGGCTTCATCCGCAAGTTGCCCACCGACCTCATCGACTCGTTCAAATCGACACTGGACGAAGTGCGCGAGGCCGACCTGCTCCTGCATGTGGTGGACATCTCTCACCCCGACTTCGAGGACCAGATACAAGTGGTGGAGAAGACGCTGGCCGACCTCGGTTGCGCCGAGAAGCCCTCGATGATTATCTTCAACAAGGTGGACGCCTACACGTGGGTGGAGAAGGAAGCCGACGACCTCACGCCCGCCACACGGGAGAACGTGCCGCTGGTTGACCTCATGAACACATGGATGGCAAAGTTGCACGGCGACTGTCTCTTCGTGTCGGCCACGGAGAGGACCAACTACGACAGCCTCCGGGAGACCTTATATAATAAGGTACGCGAACTACACGTGCAGAAGTATCCGTACAACGATTTCCTCTTTCAACACTACGACGACGCGGCGGAATAAGCGCTCGCGCCACCGCATGCTGCCGGACGTTCGAACCCACGCAACCGCGAAACAACAAGAAAATAACTATAAAACATTAACCACTAAAACCGACCTCGCCCCGCCCTCTTCTGCGGGAGGCAGAGGTGACGACTAACAGTTATGGCAGAATTCAAGTACGCGCCCATGTTCCAGCTGGGCAAAGATGAAACCGAGTATTACCTCCTGACCAAGGAGGGAGTAAGCGTGAGTGAGTTTGAGGGACACCCCATCCTGAAGGTGACGCCCGAGGCACTGACACGCATGAGCAACCAAGCCTTCCACGACGTGAGCTTTATGCTGCGCCGCAGCCACAACGAGCAGGTGGCGAAAATCCTGCGTGACCCCGAGGCAAGCGAGAACGACAAGTACGTTGCTCTCACCTTCCTGCGCAATGCCGAGGTAGCTTGCAAAGGTCAGCTTCCCTTGTGTCAGGACACGGGTACCGCCATCATCCATGGCGAGAAAGGCCAGCAGGTGTGGACCGGTTTCTGCGACGAGGAGGCTCTCTCGCTCGGTGTGTTCAAGACCTACACCGAGGACAATCTGCGCTACTCGCAGAACGCGCCCCTCGATATGTATAACGAGGTGAACACGAAATGCAACCTTCCCGCACAAATCGACTTGGAAGCCACCGAGGGTATGGAGTATCATTTCCTCATGGTCACCAAGGGTGGCGGCTCGGCCAACAAGACATATCTCTATCAAGAGACCAAGGCCCGCATCCAGAATCCCGGCACGCTCATCCCCTTCCTCGTGGAGAAGATGAAGTCGTTGGGCACGGCCGCTTGTCCTCCTTACCACATCGCCATCGTCATCGGCGGCACGTCGGCAGAGAAGAACCTGCTGACCGTGAAACTGGCGTCCACCCACTACTACGATTCTCTGCCAACGACGGGCGACGAGACCGGCCGCGCCTTCCGCGACATCGAACTGGAGAAGCAGTTGTTGCAGGAGTGCTACAAAATTGGCTTGGGCGCGCAGTTCGGCGGTAAGTACATGGCCCACGACGTGCGCGTGGTGCGTCTGCCCCGTCACGGAGCCTCGTGCCCCATCGGTCTCGGCGTGAGCTGTTCGGCCGATCGCAACATCAAGGCGAAAATTAACAAGGACGGCATCTGGATTGAGAAGATGGACGACAAGCCTTACGAGCTGATACCCGAGGAGCTGCGCCAGGCTGGCGAGGGCGAGGCAGTGAAGGTGGACCTCAACCGTCCCATGAGCGAGGTGTGCAAACAACTCTCTCAGTATCCCGTGAGCACCCGCCTCAGTCTCAACGGCACCATCATCGTGGGCCGCGACATCGCCCATGCCAAAATCAAGGCACGCCTCGACGCTGGCGAGGGCATGCCCGAGTATCTGAAGAATCACCCCATCTACTATGCCGGACCTGCCAAGACGCCCGCGGGCATGGCGTGCGGTTCGATGGGCCCCACCACGGCCGGCCGCATGGACCCCTACGTGGATGAGTTCCAGGACAACGGCGGTTCGATGATTATGCTCGCCAAGGGTAACCGCTCTATCGACGTGACCAATGCCTGTCAGAAGCACGGTGGTTTCTACCTCGGCTCTATCGGAGGTCCCGCTGCCATCTTGGCGCAGAACAACATCAAGAGCATCGAATGCGTGGAGTATCCCGAGCTCGGCATGGAAGCCATCTGGAAGATTGAGGTGGAGGACTTCCCCGCCTTCATCCTCGTGGACGACAAGGGCAACGACTTCTTCAAGCAGCTCAAGCCCTGCTCTGGTTGCACCATTCTCTGATTTCTCTCAAATCCATCATAACGTGGGCGGACCTTCGGGCTCGCCCACGCTCGTTTCGGGGCATTGCCGCGCAGTCGGCGGACAAGCATGGACCGAAAACGGCGCTTCCTGCCACAAAATATCGGGCATTGCTTGTGTAAGAAAAATAGAATCGTTACTTTTGTAAGACGATAAAGAGTTCAGTATGATGAAACAGACAGTAATGGCAGTGTGCACCCTCGTAGCGTTCGCCATGAGCGCCCCAGCGCAGCAAGTGGAAACCACAGAAAGAGACAACGGTGTGCAGTCACCGGCAGCGACCGACTCCGCCAACGCGGTGTCCGCCTTGCAGTTCGTGCCCGGCGAGGCCGTCGATATGGGCCTTTCGGTGAAGTGGGCGACTTACAACGTGGGCGCCGCTGCGCCCGAAGAGTGCGGCGGTTACTATGCTTGGGGCGAGACTGAGTCCAAGTACAACTATACCGACAAAACGTCGCGCACCCGCGGCGTGAAGATGAAGAACATCTCGGGAACCGAGTACGACGTGGCACACGTCAAGTGGGGTGGCAACTGGCGCATGCCCACCATCGAGGAGGTGACAGAACTCGTGGTCAAGTGTAACTGGAAGCGCACCGAGAAGAACGGCGTCATCGGTTACTTGGTCACCGGTCGAACAGGCAACACCATCTTCCTGCCGGCTGCCGGTTACCGTCACAACACGTCGCTCCACAGCCGAGGCACGAACGGTTATTACTGGTGTGGCTCTGGTCGGCGTCGCACTTATGGCTACGGTTTCATTCTACAAATGAAAGAGCGCAAGCATTGGGACTACTACAGTTTCCGCCGCTTCGGTCAG
>JABUUA010000107.1:6270-9764 GCA_021443405.1 Bacteroidaceae bacterium | reverse complement strand
AAGGCACCGACGAGAACACCATGGACGACCCGATGAAGGTAGTTCCCCGCCTTGCCGATGTGACGGTTACGGGCGAAGGAGGCCTTTTGCGCTTCCCCGTGGCGCCCTTCAGCGTGAACATCATCACCGCAAAACTGAAATAAAGAGTTTCGTTTGGCCGGCGGCTACATTATCACAGCAAGGAGCCGATAGTCAACCGTCCAATAAAAGACATGCTGAAAAACAGTCTGACCCAGCAGCAATCGCTCTCCCAGCAACAGACGCTGTCGCCTGTGCAGGTGATGGCAGCGCGATTGACCGAGCTCCCCATCGAGGGCTTGCGCGACCGCATTGAGCGTGAGGTGGAGGAGAATGGTTACTTGGAGAAGCGTGAATCCGCGCCGGACAGTACTGTTGCTCCTGCATTGTCGCCACGAGATGCGCAGCAGAACAACGACGACGATGACCGTGGCGACGACTGGATGCCCACCGACCCCAACCAAGAGCACACCCAGCGCGAACAGAAGGACGAGCGTGAAAGTCTCTACGACTACTTGTTGTCGCAGATGGGCGAGGTGCAGCTCTCCGACCACGAAGAGGAGGTGGTGCGCTATTTGATTGGTTCACTCGAGGACGACGGCCTGTTGCAGACCGAACTTTCCAAGGTGGTGGATGAAATGGAGGTATATCATTACCTCGACTCCTCGCTGGCGGAAGTGGAGCGTCTGCTGGTCAACGTGGTACAGCGCATGGAGCCGGCCGGCGTGGGAGCCCGCAATCTGCAAGAGTGTCTCATCCTGCAAGTACAACGCAACTACACCGGAGCGAAGCGCGACCAATTGCTCACGCTTCTGCAGAAACGTTGGGACGACTTCAGTCATGCCCGCTGGGAACGCATCCAACGACTGATGAAACTGGACGATGTGCAGTTGGAGGAATTGCGCCGCAGTGTGCGGAAACTCACGCCTCGCCCCGGTGGCAGCATCGGTGGAGCCAGTGAAGTGGCGCAGACCATCACCCCCGACTTTATTGTGACGGTGGACGACGACCGCAAGATACACGTCCGACTCAATGAGGGCGACTTGCCCACACTCAAGATCAGCGACGACGCTGAGGCCGAAATCCGCGCCATGCCCATGGTCACGCACAGCGACCGTGAGGCCGCGCGCTTCCTTCGCGACCGCGTACAGAACGCCCAGTTCTTCCTTCGCGCCATACAGCAGCGCCGCGAGTCCATGCTGAAAACCATCCGGGTGGTGGTGGAGCGGCAGCGTCTTTTCTTCCGCGAGGGCGATGAAACGCTCATCCGTCCCATGACCATGACTGAGGTGGCCGAGCGTGCCGGACTCGACGTGGCAACGGTGAGCCGCGTGGCCGCCAGCAAGTATGTGCAGACGGAGTACGGAACCTTTCCGCTCCGTTGGTTCTTCTCGTCGGCTTCGTCGCTCAACACCGATGAGGTGACGGTGCGCCAGATTCTCGATGCCCTCAAGCAGTTGGTAGAGGCTGAAGACAAACGCCGCCCCTTGAGCGACGAGAAATTAGCCGCCATGCTGAAGGGGAAGGGCTATGCTGTGGCCCGACGCACCGTGGCGAAGTACCGCACTCAGTTAGGAATCCCAGAAAGCCGACTCCGCTCATGAAGGAACATCACCGCCTGTTGACCACGGCTCGCATCTTGTCGAGCATCTTCCGCCCCCACTATTATCCCATGGTGGGCATGCTGCTGTTGCTCACGTGCAGTTATCTTGTTCTTTATCCCATCGGCTTGAAACTGCGCTTGCTTGCCATTGTGTATCTGCTCACCATCGGGCTTCCTCATCTGCTCATCTATCTTTACCGACGTCTGCGCGGTTGGTCGCGTGAGGAACTGCGCCACCAACATCGGCGCACCGTACCCTATTGCATTCACATCGCCTGCTACATCTTCTGCATCTATGTCATGGAGTGGATTTGTGCGCCATCGTTTGTGCGAGCCATGTTCGCCATTTGTCTTGCAGTGCAGTTGGTGTGTGTGTTCATCAATATCTGGTGGAACATCAGCATGCACTCGGCGGGGGCCGGGGCGCTTATCGGCGCTCTCATCGCCTACAGCGCCTTGTTCCACTTCAATCCCGTCTGGTGGTTGTGCCTCACCATCCTCATCAGCGGATTGGTTAACAGCAGTCGGATGCTCTTGCGACAGCACACGCTGGCGCAGGTGTTGGCGGGCACATGGGTAGGGGTGGCCTGCGGGGTGCTCGGAATTTTGTACTTTTGAATGGAAACGATTAATAATAAAAATAGATATATGAATCCAATAGTTAGCATCATTATGGGCAGCACAAGCGACCTGCCTGTTATGGAGAAGGCAGCCAAGTTTCTCGACGAGATGGCTGTGCCTTTCGAGATGAACGCCCTCTCGGCTCACCGCACACCTCAGGAAGTAGAGGCGTTTGCTCGGGGGGCAGAGGCGCGTGGCATTCGTGTCATCATCGCGGGAGCCGGTATGGCGGCCGCCTTGCCCGGTGTCATCGCAGCCAGTACTTCGGTACCCGTCATCGGCGTGCCCATCAAAGGAATGCTTGATGGCCTCGACGCCATGCTCTCCATCATTCAAATGCCTCCCGGCATCCCCGTGGCTACGGTGGGCGTCAACGGCGCGCAGAATGCGGGCATCTTGGCGGCGCAGATGCTGGCGCTGGGCGATGCCGAATTGGCTACAAAGCTCAAGGCCTATAAGGAAAGTCTCAAGCAGAAGATAGTGAAGGCCAACGAAGAACTGGCCGATGTGAAATATAATTTCAAGACCAACTGACATGACAGTTAAGCGACGCGCAACCCATGCGGTGAAGGTGGGCCTCACGTATATCGGTGGCGATAACCCCATTCGCGTGCAGAGCATGAACACCACCTCGACGATGGACACCGACTGCAGCGTGGCACAGGTGCTGCGCATAGCCGAGGCGGGCGGAGAACTGGTGCGACTGACTACGCAGGGCACGCGGGAGGCCGAGAATATGAAGGCCATCAGCGACGGTGTGAGGGCGGCCGGATGCCAAGTTCCCTTGGTGGCCGACGTGCATTTCAATCCTCGTGTGGCCGAGATGGCGGCTCTCTACTGCGAGAAAGTGCGCATCAATCCCGGTAATTATGTGGACGCTGCCCGTCAGTTCAAGCAACTTGACTACACCGACGAGGAGTATGCTCAGGAGTTGCACAAGATAGAGGAGCGCCTCGTTCCCTTCTTGCAAATCTGTCGCGACCACCAGACGGCGGTTCGCATCGGTGTGAACCATGGCAGTTTGTCCGACCGCATCATGAGCCGTTACGGCGATACGCCCGCTGGCATTGTGGAGTCGTGCATGGAGTTTCTGCGCATATGTGTGCGTGAGGACTTCCGTAATGTGGTCATCAGTATTAAGGCCAGCAACACCGTTGTCATGGTGCAGAGCATGCGTCTGCTAGTGGATCAGATGGCGAAGGAAGGCATGACGTTCCCCCTTCACCTCGGTGTGACCGAGGCTGGTGAGGGT
>JABUUA010000107.1:0-5264 GCA_021443405.1 Bacteroidaceae bacterium | reverse complement strand
CGCTACGTGCGCAACATCACCGATGTGGGTCACCTTGAGCACGACGCCGACGAAGGTGAGGACAAGATTGCCAAGAAGGCGCGTCTGGAACAAGTGGAGCCTATGGAGGTCGCCCAATACTACACCAACCGCTTCCACGACGCAATGACTGCGCTCAACTGTCTGCCACCCAGCATCGAGCCTCACGCCACGGGTCACATCATGGAGCAGCAGGAGTTGGTGCAGCAGATACTTGACAACGGTTACGCCTACGAGTCGAACGGCTCCATCTACTTTGATGTGGAGAAATACGACAAGGACCACCACTACGGCGTGCTTAGCGGACGGTCGCTGGAGAACATCAAGGACGCCAGTCGTGAACTGGCCGGCGTGGGCGAGAAACGCAACCAGGCCGACTTCGCTCTCTGGAAGAAGGCGCAGCCGGAGCACATCATGCGCTGGCGGAGTCCGTGGAGCAACGGCTTCCCCGGCTGGCACTGCGAGTGTACGGCCATGGGTCGCAAGTATCTGGGAGAGGAATTTGACATTCACGGCGGCGGTATGGACCTCGTCTTTCCGCACCACGAATGTGAGATTGCACAAGCAGTTGCCAGTCAAGGCAAGCCCATGGTTCGCTATTGGATGCACAACAACATGATTACCATCGGCGGTCAGAAGATGGGCAAGTCATACGGCAATTTTATCACGCTGCCGCAGTTCTTCGCCGGCGACCACGAGAAATTGACCCAGCCGTACTCGCCCATGACCATCCGATTCTTCATTCTTCAGGCCCACTACCGCTCGACGGTGGACTTTGGCAATGAGGCGCTGCAGGCCGCTGAGAAAGGGTTGCTACGTTTGATGGAGGGCTGGAAGAACCTGCGTCGTCTGCAAGACGGACAACAGGTGAAAGGACAGCAACCCGTGGAGATGAAGTATGTGGACGACCTTCGCCAGAAGCTGTACGACGCGATGAACGACGACCTCAACTCACCCATCGTTATCTCCACGCTGTTCGACGCTTGCCGAACCATCAACACACTGGTGGACAAGAAGGCCAGCATCAGCGCCGAGGTAGCGCAGGCCTTGCAAGAACTCTTCCGCACCTTTGCCTTCGACATCCTCGGTCTCATGGAGGAGACGGGCCACAGCAACAAGGCCCGCGAGGAAGCCTTCGGCAAGGTGGTGGATATGTTCCTGCAACAGCGCCAGCAGGCCAAGGCTGAGAAGAACTGGGCACTCTGCGACCAGATTCGCGACTGCCTGGCAGAACTGGGCTTCGAGGTGAAGGACACGAAGGATGGCTGCTGCTGGACGTTGAACAAGTGAGCCCCTGTTCCCTATGACCCATCAACAACGAGTGGCGCTGGCCCGCGTGATGGCCGACCTCATCAAGAGCGATGAGATTATCGATGTCTCCGAGATGGAATTCTTCATCAGCATCCGTGACCGTTATCGCATCGAAGCCGAACACCTCATCGCCGCCCAGCAAATCGACTTCGGCATGGCGGTGGAGGCTTTGCAGGGACTCCCGAACGACGAACTCGCCTCGCTGATGTCGCATCTGCGAGAGATGACGCTCGCCGACGGCAACTGCGTGGCAGAGGAGGCCTTTCTCCTCATGGCCCTGGAGTATTGCCTCAGTCCCAAGCGGGCCGGTCGGGCGCGGCTGCTCTCCACCTCCGTCACCAACATCTGCATCGAGAAGCGCAACATCGTATATACGGAAACGGAGTACGACGCCGACACCAACCGCGCCTTGCAGTCGGCGCTGCGCACTTTGGGGAGCGAGTTCAAGTTGGCCGGACTGCAGTTTGTCTATATGCCGCAGCTCTCGCAGGACTTCTGCGACATGGAGTCGGACTATCTCACGCAGACCATCGAACTGCTGGCGCCCTCGGTGAGTCCGTCGCGACGCGACGAGATCCTGCAGACGCTGCGAACCATCACCACCCGTTCGTTCTGCGACAACTTCTTGGTGAAGCGCATGGGACTTGAGGCGCTGTTCGACTCCGACCCTGCTGTCCTCTTCCAAGTCTATCGCTCCCACAACCGCATCATCTACCTCCATCTGACCTTGGGCGACGATGTGGTGGCCGAGCTGAACGAGCTGGTGGAGATGTATCAGAGTCTCACCACCGCCACACTCCTGCCTGTGGAACGCCGTCGCAGCGGCAAGCGTTTCATCTATCGCGGGTTCCATCGCGCGCTGTTCGACCTTCTCGCCTTCCCCGGCCACAAGGTGGAGAGCCGCCTTATCCTCGATATGCCGAAGCACCGACTCTATTTCCCCGACCTCGGCACCGAGGTGTCGCTCCCCAGCAAGCAGTTGGCCCTCTACGCTTTTATCCTGCAACAAAGTTTGTTCTCCGCGGCACACGAACTGCCCGTGGAGCCTTCCAGCGACAAGCGTCGCCAGTCGCTCGAGCATACGTTCCGCCGTATCTACGGCATGGTGAGTGATTCTCCCACGGGCGATTACGCCTCCAATCTCACGCCGAATCTTGCGCACATCAAGGCGGCCATCAAGAAACTCGACCTTCTGGACAACCCCGAGACCTACATTCCTGAGCGCAAGGGCGGCGTGTTGCGTCTGCGCATCCGCCCCTCCAAGATCTTTGTCATGGAGCAGGGCGAGCCCGTTCCTATGGAAGAAAGTGTTCTTTGGCCGGATTTATAGGGGCGAGCGAAGAGGCGTCTCTGCCACCGTGACTGGTCTTCTTTTTGCAAGTGCCCCGTTTCTGAATCTCTAAACTAATCCTTTGACGGCGGCGTGAGCTGGTCGGGCCGGCAGCCCAAGAGCAGGTCGATGAGGTCTTGCTGGCGGAGATGGAGCACGATGTCCTCCGTCTGTCGGGGCAGCGCCTGTTCCAGCGCACCGCGGTCGAGGGGCACTCCCTTCAAGGTTTGCAGGATGCAGCGGTCGAGGTCGCCCACGATGAAGAAGTCGCCCAGAATGTTAGCCGAGCGGATGACGTGGTTCTTCAACTCCAGTCGCGCCTCCAGTTGACCCACGCCCTCGATGTGGCTGGCGCGGACAATCGTGTAGCGAGGGTTGTGGCCGTAGATGAAGTCGTGCGTGAGATACGCCGCCTCTATGCCTTCGATGGCCCGTTCGTCGGCTGCCGTCAGCGTGTAACAACCGTCGCAGAGGGAGGTGCGCAGGTGGTCACGCAGTTCGGGGAGTGAGAGCGAGGTGTAGTCTTTCAGCAGACCGATGCGCTGGCGCACGCTTTCCACGCCCTTGCTTTCCAGTTTTGCGTGGGGTGGGGTGATGGCGTTCAGCATGTGTTGCATCTGCGTGTCGTAGAGTAAAGTACCATGAACGATACTGTGGTTGTGAGAAAAATAGAAGGCGTTTCCCGAAATCTTCTTGCCATCCACCACGATGTCGTTGCGTCCCGACAACGACGCCTGGACGCCGATGTCGCGCAGGGCCAGCGACAGACTGCTGAGGTAGCGGTGGAACGAAAAGGCCTTGTTGCGCTCCTTGGTCACGAACGAAATCATGAGATTGCCCATGTCGGAATAGACGCACCCGCCTCCGCTCTTTCGGCGATACATGGCAATGCCCTCGCGCTGGCAGTAGTCGGTGTTCACTTCGTTCTCTATCAACTGGTTCCTGCCGAAGATAACGCTGGGCCCCGTCTGCCACATGAACAGACAGTCGTCGGCCAACGATAGGCTGGCAACGTATTCCTCGGCGGCAAGATAAAAGCTGAGCCGACGTGTTTTCTCGGGTATCTGAATAAAGAGCATGCGCTGACGAAGGACGGTTTCTCTGACTCTTGGTGCGGGTTTGCCCTACAAAAATACGAAAAAAGCGGGAACAATGATGCTTAAATCCCAACTAATTTTACTACTTTTGTGACAGTAAGTAAACTGAATTCCCTATGCAGGACCTGATTATCATCGGAAGCGGACCGGGCGGTTACCACACCGCCGTCTATGCAGCTCAGCACGGACTGAGCGTCACCATCGTGGAGCGTGCCCAGGCGGGAGGCACATGTCTCAACTGCGGTTGCATCCCCACCAAGGCCATTTGTCGTTCGGCCGAGGTGGCCGACACCTTGCGCGAGGCGGAGGACTACGGCTTGCGGCCCGTGGAAGTGGCGCCTGACTTTGCCCGCATCATGCAGCGAAAGGACGCTATCGTTGAGCAGTTGCGCTCCGGTGTGGAGCAACTGATGACGCTGCCGGGCATTACCTATATAAAAGGTGTCGCGCGCGTGAGAGGTCCGCACGAGGTGGATGTGGACGGAACGCGCCTCGAAGCCCGGAACATCATCCTTGCCACGGGCTCGCTGCCCAAGCGGCTGCCCCTGCCCGGCGCCGAACTGGAGGGCGTGCTCGACTCTACGGCGGCGCTCGCTTTGACCGAGAAACCGGCGAGCCTCGTCATCATCGGCGCGGGCGTTATCGGCATGGAGATGGCCTCGGCCTTTGCCTCGCTGGGCGTGAACGTCAGCGTGGTGGAGTTCCTGAAGGAGTGCCTGCCGATGCTCGATGCCGATATCGCCAAGCGCTTGCGCCAGTCGATGAGCAAGCGGGGCGTGGAATTCTACATGCAGTCGGCCTGCAAGGAAATCGTGCGCGAAGGCGGTTTGTTGCGCGTCGTCTTTGAACGTAAGGGCAAGGAGGAGAGCGTGGTGGCCGAGAAAGTGCTGATTGCCACGGGCCGTGCGCCGCAGACCGATGGTTTGGGACTGGACGAAGCGGGCATCGCCACCGAGCGCGGCGCCGTCGTCACCGACAACAATCTGCGCACCAGCGTGCCCAGCATCTATGCCGTGGGCGACGTGAACGCCCGTTGCATGCTGGCACATGCCGCCACGATGCAGGGCAAGGCCGTGGTGGACCATTTGCTGAGCGGCGCCGACACCACCGATATTGTGGGCCTTCCGTGCCTGAAAGTGATGCCTTCGGCCATATTCACCCGCCCCGAAGCCGCCTGCGTGGGTCTCGACGAGGACGCGGCGAGGGAGTTGCTGGGCGAGAAACCCGTGGTGAAGAAGTCGATGTACCGCGCCAACGGCAAGGCGGTGGCGATGGGCGAGACCGAGGGACTGCTGAAACTCATCTGCGACGCCGCCGGAACGGTATTGGGCTGTCACGTCTATGGCGCCCACGCGGCCGACCTCGTGCAGGAGGTGAGCGCGCTCATGCACACCGGCGTGACGGTGAACGGTCTGGCCGACATCACCCACATCCATCCCACGCTGAGCGAGATTCTCTGGGAGGCGGTTCATTGAGCGCGGCGCGCGGTTTGTAGCGGGGTATCGTAT
>JABUUA010000106.1:10368-15585 GCA_021443405.1 Bacteroidaceae bacterium | reverse complement strand
ATCGCGGGGTGGAGCAGTTGGTAGCTCGCCAGGCTCATAACCTGGAGGTCGCCCGTTCGAGTCGGACCCCCGCAACTTCGAGAACAAGCACTCATCTCTCCCAGATGAGTGTTTCTCTTTTTTGGGGGCGAAGGCACGTCCACGCCCACACGAACGATTAACAACGACAAAAGATAACTATGCAGACAGTTCTTTATATCCACGGCTACGCCTCGTCGGGCGCAACAGGCAGCGCCGTCATGCTTCGCAACATCCTCTACGGTCTGGACGTGGAGGTGCTTTCGCCCGATGTTCCCGTCAACCCTCTCGAGGCCATCGCGTTCCTTCATCAGTATGTGCAGGAACATAAGCCTCACGTGATTGTGGCCACCTCTATGGGTGCCATGTACGCCGAGCAACTACGCGGCTATGCCCGCATCCTTGTCAATCCTTCGTTTCATATGGCCAAGCTCCTCACCTTCCGTGGAATGGGCCGACAGGAATTCCGCAACAAACGGGCCGACGGTGCCAAGGACTTCAAGGTGGACAAGGAACTCATCGCACAATTCCGCGAGGTGGAACAGCAGTCGTTCCAAGGCATCACTGCCGACGACAAAGAACTTGTGTGGGGATTGTTCGGCAAGAACGACAAGAACGTAAACTGCCAGCCCGACTTCCGCAAGCATTACGGGACCGCTCATTTCCAGGTGTTCGACGGCGAACACTACCTCAACGATCGCGTGATGAAAACAGCCGTACTGCCTTTGCTGCGTACGTTGCTGAAGTTGTAACCCGTCGAGTTGCTACGGCCGTCCAGCGTCTTATTGACGAACTTCGTAATCCATGCAGCCAAAATTCTCCATGACGGAGAAAATACCACCTGAATATGTAGGTTTCTCGGAATTTATTTGTACTTTTGTCAACGCCTTGTGCGGATTGCTTTTGTCGCTCGCCCGGCACTGCGTTCGGTAAGATGCTCGCCATGACAAGCTATTGGACAGCAATATAAAGTCTAAGTAAGGAGAAGAAATAACAAGTAGTTACGCTGCAGCAGTAAGAATAAATTGTTTCAAAATATGTCAGGACTTCAGATTTTCAAAAATATCATTCCCTACGTTCGCCCGTATCGCTGGCTCGTGGTGGGCACACTCACCCTCACACTCATCCATTCGTTGGCGGCCCAGGTCAACGCCATCGTGCTGCAGGACACCGTGAACCGCATCAACGCTCTGGTGCAGGCGGGCAAGGGATTCCGCGAGGGAACGAGCATTTTGCTCTGGATTTCCATCATACTCTTAGGCAAGGAAATCGTCTCGGCCTTCGTGACCTTCGGGCAGCGCTACTTTGGTGAGCGGCTGCGCATCCTTATTTCTCAAGACCTTGCCCAGACCATCATCGAGCGGATGCTCACGTATCGCATGGCATTCTTCACCCGCTCCGGCAACGAACCCGGTAAGTTGCAGACGCGCATCGACCGCGGTGTGGAGAGCATGACACGCATGGTTCAACTGTTCTTCATCGAGATTCTGCCGCTGTTCGTCAGCGCGATTCTGGCCTTGGGACTGATGTTCCAAGCCAACGTGTGGGTAGGTCTCACGGCACTTTTCATTGTCCCCATCTACTTTTTTATAACTTACCGGCAGTCGTGCAAACTACGAGGCTGGCGCGAGAACCACCGCCATTACCGCGAAGCTAAGAGCCACGGCATCATGAACATCTTGGAATCCATCAACGTCATCAAGTCGTTCAACCGCGAACAAATAGAGGGCGAGAAGCAGTTGTCCTTGCAAAAGCAGATTACCGACAACCAGTTGCAGACGCGAAAAACGGCCTTCTACTTCGACGCGCTCAAGACTTTCGTGGAACAGGTGGGCGTGGTGCTCATCATCATTCTCACCGCCTTCCTGGTGCTGAGCGGACAAATGACCATCGGCGCAATCATGTATCACATCATGTTGTTCAACAACGTGAGCGCGCCGGTGCGACAACTGCACCGCATCTACGACGAGGTCAACGACGCTCTGGTGTATAGCGAAGGCTTCTTCGAGATAGTTCACGCCGCGGACGAAGTGGAATCCACCGGCACTTACCGCCCCGACCACATCCACGGAACCTTTGAACTGCGCAATGTCGATTTCACGTATCCCACCGGAACTAAGGCCCTTCACGGCGTGACGATGACCATCGAGAGCGGAAAGATAACGGCGCTTGTGGGCTTGTCGGGCGCTGGCAAGAGCACCATCGTCAATCTGTTGGACAAATTCTATACGCCGGACAGCGGGCAGATTCTGCTCGACGGCGTTGACTTGTGCGCATACGACACGCAGTTCTTGCGCGACAACATCGGACTGGTGCTGCAGAAAAATCACATTTTCGACGGAAGCATCGAGGAAAACATCCGTTACGGCAACCCCGCCGCCACGCACACCGACGTGGTGGAAGCCGCCAAGAAGGCCTACATCTACGAACAAATCATGGAACTTCCCCGCGGATTCGAGTCGCCGGCCACGCAGCTTTCGGGCGGACAACAGCAACGAATCGCCATTGCCCGCATGTTCATCAAGAACCCTCCCATCATCTTCCTCGACGAGCCCACCGCTTCTCTCGACGCCATCGCCACGGAGCAAATCAAGAATTCTATCGACGCCATCAAGAAAGACCGCACAGTCATCATCATCTCGCACAGTCTTTCGCAGATTATCGACTCGGAGACCATCTACTCGTTGGAGCAGGGCCGCGTCTGCGAACACGGAACTCACGAGGAATGTTACGACCAGAACGGCGTCTATCGACGTATCTTCGACGCCTCGGCGCGCAGTCTGAATATCGAGAAGATTGCGAAGACGATGGAGTGATAAAAGGAAACCCAACGGCCCAACCCCAAGACCCTACCCCAGCCCTCCTCCATGGGGGAGGAAGAACAATAGAGGACACGGTGACATTTATATAGATGTAGCATGAAAAACGTTAGGACGAATCGCTGGCGACCTCGCCTTCATTGGTCGTTGCTGACCGTAGCTTGGCCCCTCGCCACCGCCGCGCAGGAGCGGCCGAACGTGGTGTTCATTCTCTGTGACGACATGGGTTGGGGCGACCTCGCCTGTTATGGCCAGCAATACATCGCCACGCCTCACATCGATCGTCTCGCCAGCGAGGGCATGCAGTTCATGCAAGCCTACTCAGGCAGCCCGGTGTCTGCCCCCTCGCGTGCCTCACTCATGACCGGACAGCACACGGGACACTGCGCCGTTCGCGGTAACAAAGAGTATTGGAGTCAGCAGGACACCGTCCACTACGGGCAGTGCATCGACTTCGCCCGCGTGGGGCAGCACCCGCTCGACCCCGCACGCCTCGTGCTCCACGAACTGATGAAAGCCCACGGCTATCGCACGGCGCAGTTCGGGAAATGGGCGGGCGGCTACGAAGGCAGCGCCTCGACCCCCGACAAACGTGGCGTGGACGAATACTACGGACCGCTTTGTCAGTTCCAGGCTCATAGTTACTACCCCAACTTCCTGAACGAATACAGTCGGGAGCGCGGCGATACGGCCGTGCGCCGACAATTGCTCCCCGAGAACTACGCGCACGCATTTGAAGGTCCGGACTATTACGAGCGGCCCATCTACAGTGCCGACACCATCCACCGCCGCGCCCTGCAATGGCTCGAGCGACAACAGCCCGACCAACCCTTCTTCGCCTTACTCACCTACACGCTTCCCCACGCAGAACTGGTGCAGCCCGACGACAGTCTGGTGGCGACCTACCGACGTCAGTTCCGCGACGACCATACGTTTGCGGGGCAAAATGCCTCGTGGTACCACGCCATCGAGCATACGCATGCCCAGTTTGCCGCTATGATTACGCGCCTCGACTGCTATGTGGGTGAGATTGTCTCCCTGCTCGAGCGGCGCGGTTTGACCGATAATACCATCGTGGTCTTCACGAGCGACAACGGTCCTCATGAGGAGGGCGGGGCCGACCCCACCTTTTTTGGGCGGGACGGTCAACTGCGCGGCATCAAGCGTTCGTGCCACGAAGGAGGCATCCGCGTGCCGTTCATCGTCCGCTGGCCCGGGCACGTTCCGCAGGGGCGGCGCAATCCCCACCCCATCGCCTTCTGGGACGTGATGCCCACGCTGTGCGATATCCTGGGCACAAACGTCCCGAGCGACGGCATCTCGTTTCTGCCCACACTCACCGACCGACCCGCAGAACAGCACCCGCACGACTTTTTATATTGGGAGTTCTGTGAGACCAACCAGATTGCCGTGCGCCAAGCCAACTGGAAACTCATCGTGAAGGCGGGCCGACCGGAACTCTACGACCTTGCCCAGGACATCCACGAAGACCACGACCTTTCCGCCCTCTATCCGCAGAAGGTGCGCGAGCTTGTCGCCCTCATCCACCGCGAGCACACGCCCAACGAACACTTCCGCGTGACACTGCCGAAGTTAGACGCAGACTGAATCCTCCATACATTATGATATTCTACTACTCAGGATGCGGCAATAGCCGCTGGGTGGCCGAGGAACTGGCCGCCGCTCTTCACGAAGAATTGTCCTTTATCCCCGACCTCCAGCGCGCCGGGATGACCGACTACACCGTGGGCGACGACGAGGCCGTCGGCTTTGTCTTCCCCGTCTATGCCTGGGCGGCTCCCAAGTTGGTCGAGGACTTTGTGCGCAGCGTCCGCTGGCAAGGCAGTCCCCGCTACGTATGGTTTGCCTGCACATGTGGCGACGAGATGGGCCTCACCCACCGCAGTTTCGGCAAGGTACTGGCCGAGGCGGGTCTCCCCCTGAGCGCCGCCTTCTGTCTGGTGATGCCCGAGACCTACCTCTGTTTCCCCGGCTTCCACCTCGACACGCCCGAGAAAGAGCAGCGCAAACTGCAGACGGCACGGGAGAAACTTCCCCACATCGCGGAGCAGGTGAAAGCACGCGCCGAGGTGATGGACCTGCACATCGGTCCGCTGCCCCGTCTGAAGTCCTACGTCATCCGCCCGTTGTTCCTGCTGGCCGTCACGGACAAGAAGTACCACACGACGGAGGCTTGCACCGGATGCGGCACTTGTGTGCGCGTGTGTCCTCTGCACAACATCCGCCTCACCGACCGACGACCGCAGTGGCAGGGCGACTGCACGCAGTGCATGGCCTGCTATCACCACTGTCCGCAGAACGCCATCCACTTCGGCTCCCTCACGCACGACAAAGGTCAATACTTCTTCCATCGCAACAA
>JABUUA010000106.1:5614-9648 GCA_021443405.1 Bacteroidaceae bacterium | reverse complement strand
AGCTCAACGCCTATGCCGCCGCCGTGGAAGGTGCTCAGGAGCTGGGCATCAATACGCCTGCGCCCCGACGGGCAAAGGCCGACCGCCAGAATATAGCCGCCCTGACCACATCGAAGTGGCATCAGAGCTCGCCTTACAACGACTTGGCGCCCAGTCGTGTGGACAACGGAGCCAAATCAACCTCAGGTTGCGTGGCCACCGCCGCTGCGCAGATTCTCTATTATTGGCGGCGCGACCTCCCCACCACCCTTCAAGCCACCACACCCACCTACAGTTATGGCAACGCTCACCCCGAGATTAGCTTCCCCAAGGGCACACCTATCCGCTGGGAACTCATGTGCGACAGCTACAGCAGTCAGCCCGCCGAGTACTGGAGGGCCACGGCCGAGCTCGTCTATTGCGTGGGAACGGCCACGGGGCTTACGTACTCCGACGGTGACGGGACGGCCACTTCGGGCCACATCGAAAAGATACCCGCCACGTTTAGCAACTACTTCGGCATGAACGGCGGCTGGGTCGCCTACCGAAGCAACTATTCGCAAGAGTCGTGGACACAGCTTCTCTACGACCAGTTGGCCTTGGGCCGACCCGTCATGTACACCGGAGTGAATGCCAGCAGTGGCGGTCACGCGGTCTATGTGCACGGTTATCAAGCCTCCACCGACAAGTTCCTCTTCAACTTTGGTTGGGGCGGTCAGGGCGACGGCTGGTACACCACCTCGCTGACCGACGGCATGAACGGCTTCAACGATTACCAGAGCGCCCTCATCGACGCCTATCCCAAGGCGCTCAACGTCACGGCGAAGCTGCAACTTCCGCCCACGCTTTACACCAGCGTGGACAATGAATTCACGGCCGACATCTGCAACAATTCCACCCTTTCCATCGACGGCGTGTATGTGTTCGTCAGTTCCACCTCGACCAACCCCACCGACGTGAAGAAGGCACAAATGAACGTCGAGGCCCTGGTCCCCTCGGGCGAGTCCGCCATCCTGCGCTTGACGGCGCGCCCCACCGGCGCCAACTCTTATGTGACGCTCACCGACAAGAACCTGAACGTGCTGGCGAAGCAGAAGATTCAGTCGGTGACGGGCAATGCCGACTTGGCGCAGCAAGGCATTGAGCTCTACGGCTCTGCCGACACAGAACTGCACAACGGCACCGCCTACACCTGCCTCTACCACAGCAAAGTAACCGTCAAGGCCACCGTGACGAACGCGGCCGACGAACCCTTCGGCGGCACGGCACGCATGGACCTTTATAGTTCCACCGACGACGGCGCCACATTCACGCTGGAAAAGACGCAGACAAAGGCCAACGCTCACGTGCCCGGCAAGGGCGGGAACACCTTGGAGTTCGCCTTCTCCGGCCTGACCACCGACAAACTTTATTACGCCGAACTGAACCCCGAGTGGGGAAGTTCGCCCAAGATTCCCGTAGACGACACAGACCAGTTCCGCGTATATTTCTGCAGCAAGGGCGAGACAGATTTGGCGGCAGAACTGCAGGCCGACGGCACGCTGACCTTCAGCGGCCACTGGGACGCCACGCAGTACATCTACATCGTTGGGCGCACGGCCAATGCTTCGGCCACAGCCTACGACCTGACTGCCGTGACGAACCTCTGCGCTCCCATGCCCGCCAACGAGTATCCTAATCCCAATGCGCTGGTCTATGTGCCCATCCCTCTGCAAGGCGACAACCTCGTCTATAAAGAAGGAAGCAATGCCCACGCCAACGACATCCGCTTGACGGCCGGCTATGATTTCGTCCCCAAGAGCGACTTGCGCGCTTTCACCAGTGCCATCGACCTGAACATCCAACCCAACATCTGGAATCTCGTGACCGTCCCCTTCGAGGCGAATGTGCCCGACGGAATAATCGCCCGACAAATCGACAGCCATCGTTCTTCGGGAATCGTCACTACAAACGTGACCACCCTATCGCCCGGCCAGACCTACCTCGTCATGGCGTCTTCGTCGGAGAAACAGCAACTCCGTTACGAGGGAACGGCGGAAACCATCGACATCAAGCAGAAACCCGTCACGAATCTCGACCCCGCCATCGTGGGCACCTACGCAGCCACTCCCCTGCCCGCGGGCGGAAAAATCATCAAGACCAAGGACGGCAAGGAGTATTTCTCTAATGTGGTGAGCGGCGGCATAAGCGAAGGGCTGCGCGGCTATTTCTACGACGAGACCATGACAACGGCGGCCAGCGACTTCCGCGCCTTTACGGGACTTACTCTCGACCCTGCCTACCAGACCTTGGGAACGGCGATTCAAGCCCTATACGACGCCGTGACACTGTACGGAAATACGGTGAACACCGAGGCTGCCAACGCTATGAACGACTCCATTGCCAAGGCCGAATCCATATTCTCGGCGCAATCCCTGGAGTCGGCCTCCGAGGTGAAGCAGTACGTGAAATGGCTGGAGGAATGGGTGACGACCTATCGAACCATGCTCGGCAACGTGGACGGTGTGGAGGTAGATATGACCGGCCTCATCGGAAACCCCTCGTTCGAGGAGAGCAGCACCTCGGCAAAACAATGGACAGCCGCAAACTCGAAGGACGTGAAGATACGGTCCAACGCCGACCTCAACTATAAGACTGTGGGGGGCGAGGGCGTTCGTTTCCTCAACAACCTCACGGGCTCCGAGGTGAGTCAGACGCTGACGGGCATGAAGGAGGGCTATTACCGCCTCACCGCCATGGTGGGAGCGCCCGAGGAGAATGCGGCCATCACGCTCTCGGCAGGCAGTCAGCAGACCACCGTCGCCTCGCACGCCTTCGGCAAACATTACCTCACCGAGGCGAGCATCGACAGTATCTTGGTGCTGCAGGGCGAGTCGCTCACCATCGGCATCCAGTCGTCTGCGGCTTACTACGCCGACCGTTTCAGCCTCACGTACATAGGTCGTTACATCGACCCCACGCCGGTGGACGGCATCCGTGCCGAAACTCCCAAGCGCTCGGGCATTTACGACCTGCAAGGCCGCGCGGTGAAGCACATCAAGCGTCCCGGCCTCTATGTGGTGGACGGCAAGAAGATGTTGGTGAAATAATCTTTTGAAGCAAGAAGAATGAGGGAGTGGCCAACTTGGGTTGCTCCCTCGTTCGTTATCTATTGTGCCGATTCTTCCAGCCGCAAAACCAATGGTTTGAGCCAATCGTGCAGCACGCCTGCATAGCGGTTTTGCGAGTCGGCAATCAGCAAGAGCAGGCGTGTTCCGTCGGTCAACTGCGGACCCAGGCACAGTCCTTCGTAGTTGGCAAAGCTACGATTCGCAAGTCCCAAGCGGGTTCGATGGCTCCACACCTCCCGTTTCTCCTGAGTCTCGGGATGAAAGATAAAGAGGCGCACACGGCACCACGCCCCCACCTTGCGAGGCGGCACGCGAAGTTCGCGCTCCAACACTAACAGTTGTCCGTCGGGCAAAGCGCAGAGGGCGCTCACGCCGTGGGCATACCACAGGCTCGGCTTGCTGGTGGTGGGTGGTTCAAGAACGTAGTCCAGCACCCGCTTCACCTGCAAATCGCGGTCGAGGGCAAAGAGGCGGCAACGACCCTGACCGCCGTTTTCCTCCATGGTCCACACGACGTTTCGCCGTTCGTCATAGGTCAGCGACTCGAGGCCGGCATTATTGTGAGCGTCGAGCAATCGGCTGGAAGCCTTGCCCGTGAGCGCTCCCGTGAGTGTATATTCCAGCACGCGGTTGTCCTGTTCGCCGCAGAGGAGCAGGCGGTCGCCCGCAAGCGCAATCCCCTCTCCGTCGCGATTGGGCAGCGAACTGGCGCGGAAATCGGGCTCGCTCTCCACCTGAAGCACGCGTCCCGTAAGGCTGTCGGCGGTCATCGTCCAGACGTAGAATCCGTCCGACGCCGACTTATCGTCCACCACGGCATAACGGTCGCCGCCCAACCACGTGAGACCGCTGTAATTTCCACTGGGAACGGCGGCGTCCAGCTTCACGGCTTTCCACTCCCGCACCACGGTCTGCGCCCCCAAACTCCCGGCAAAGAGGCTCACG
>JABUUA010000106.1:0-5400 GCA_021443405.1 Bacteroidaceae bacterium | reverse complement strand
CCCTGATGTCACCCACCAGCAAAGGGCTCCACAGCTACGAGTTCGTGATGGTGGACGACAAAGAACAACTGACGGCTCTCGCGCAGTGCAAAAGCCGCGGGGCCGAGCTCATCGCGGGCGCATCGCTGGCCGTAGTGGTGCTGGCCGACACGACGGTGAGCGACGTTTGGGTGGAAGACGCCTCCGTGGCCTCCACGGTCTTGCTCTTGCAGGCCGAGGACTTGGGCCTGGGCGCCTGCTGGGTACAAGTGCGCCAGCGCTTCGACGAGATGGGGAATTCCGCAGAAGAGAACGTTCGCGACCTGTTGGGCATTCCCAAACAAATGGGCGTTGTCAGCATCGTGGCCTTGGGTCACAAGGGCATGGAGCGCAAACCTCAGAACGAAGATAAACTGCTGTGGGAGAAAGTACACGTAGGCCAATGGTAATCACCCTCGTCGGCGCAGGAAACCTCGCCACTTGTCTGGGCTATGCGCTGCTGACGGCGGGGCACACCGTTCGGCAGGTGTGGAGCCGGACGACCGCTTCGGCCGAGACGCTCGGCAAGTTGTTGCAGTGCCCGTGGACCACCGACCTGCAGGCGTTGAGCGCCGACACGGACTTGTTCGTCGTGAGCGTGAAGGACAGTGCTCTGCACGAAGTGGCAGCCCAGTTGCCGCGCCACGCCTTGGTGGTACACACGGCGGGGAGCATGCCGCTCGACACATTGACACAGCCGCGCCGCGGCGTCTTCTATCCCATGCAGACCTTCAGCAAGACACATTTGGTGGATTTCCGGCAGATTCCCATCTTTGTGGAGGCCGCCGCGCCCGACGACGAAGCGACGCTGACGGACTTGGCGCAGAGCGTCAGCACACAAGTGCGACCGCTCTCCAGCGAACGGCGCAAGTTTCTCCACGTCGCCGCCGTGTTCGCCTGCAATATGACCAACCATTGTTATCAGCTCGCGGCCGAGGTGCTGGCCGAGCAGGACATTCCCTTCGAAGCGATGTTGCCGCTCATTGACGAGACGGCCAACAAGGTGCACACGCTGTCGCCGCACACCGCACAAACGGGGCCCGCGGTGCGGTGGGACAAAAATGTGATGGAGCGTCACCTGCAGATGCTCGACGAAGAAAAGCGGGAGATTTACCGAATGATGAGCGAAAGTATTCACAAACGACAATGATAAACTACGACCTGACCAAGATACGCGCCCTCCTTTTCGACGTGGACGGCGTGCTGAGTGCCGAGACCATAGGGATGGACAGCGCGGGAACGCCGCTGCGCACCGTGAACATCAAGGACGGATATGCCCTGCAACTGGCCGTGAAGATGGGACTTCTCGTGGCCATCATCTCGGGCGGCACCACCGAAGCCGTGCGGCGCCGCTACGAGGGACTGGGCTTGCAGGAGGTGCATCTGGGCGCCTCGGTGAAGCTCGTCACCTATGAGCAACTGCTCGACAAGTACGGACTGAAGGACGAAGAAGTGCTCTTCATGGGCGACGACATCCCCGACTACGAGGTGCTCCAGCGCTGCGGTTGTCCGTGTTGTCCCGCCGACGCCGCGCCGGAAATCAAACAGACGTGCTGCTACATCAGCCACATCAGGGGCGGCTACGGCTGTGGCCGCGACGTCGTCGAGCAGGTGTTGCGGGCGCAGGACAAGTGGATGGCCGACAAGAAGGCCTTTGGCTGGTGAATGACCGACCGCAGGAACGAACGAATTTATAATCAGAAGAAACTGCAATGAAATACATACTCGCTTCGGGCAGTCCGCGCCGTAAAGAGCTGTTGGCCGGACTCGGCATGGAATTCGAAGTGCGACTGCTGCCCGGCATCGACGAAACCTACGATCCCTCGCTCCCGGGCGAGGCCATCGCCGAACAGATAGCCAGCAAGAAAGCGGCGGCCTACCGCCCCACGCTGACGGGAGACGAGCTCATCATCACCGCCGACACCATCGTCTATCTCGACGGCGAAGTGCTGGGAAAGCCCAAGGACGAGGCCGACGCCCGACAGATGTTGCGCCGGCTGAGCGGCAAGACCCACGAGGTCATCACGGGCGTGACCCTGCTCACACAACAGCGCGAGCACACCTTCTCGTCCGTAAGCCGCGTGACCTTCTCTCCGCTGACCGACGACGAAATCGCCTATTATGTCACCCACTATCGTCCGCTCGACAAGGCGGGCGCCTACGGCGTGCAGGAGTGGATTGGCTTTGTGGGCGTGGAGCGCATCGAGGGCAGTTACTTCAATGTGATGGGTCTGCCCGTGCAACGACTCTACCGCGAGCTGAAGAATTTCCTCGGACAATAAGCGACCGACAAAAGCAGACAGAAACAAGAAAAACAGAAAGATATGAAACAAGTAGCATTTGTGTTGTTTGCCCTCATGGGCATGTCGATGATGAGTTGCGAGCCCGAATCGAAGTCGGCCCGCCCTCCCATCTACTTCGGCTTCCAGTACGAAGTGAAGCATTTAGGCGGTAATGCCGGCGACTCGCTCTTTGTCACCGCCGTGCAGTTCAAGAAAGGAGCTTACCTCAACAGCACCAACTACACCTTCACTCTGCCCATCCGCGTCATTCGCGACGGCAACGTCGTGGACACGACGCTGACGCACGTGCAGCACACGAACTACGACGGGACCTTCAACGGCAATCCCGTGGGCAAGTTCCACATCCCTGTCACCGCCGACGCAGGCGTGTATAACTGCAAGTTCAGCGCGCGCTTCAGCAACTCGGCCGACGGCGAAGTGGGCGTGACCTACCAGAGCATGGGCGGCGACACCTTCCTCGGCACCATCCGCTCCACCAGCTACACGCTCTACAGCACCGCCGACGGTTCCTTCAATCTTCGCCTGCCCCTGGAACAATAAAAAGCCCCGCCCGAGCGTTATATAGATGATGCATCGCTTTCTGCTCTCGCTGTTCCTGCTGATGAGTCTGCCGCTCTGCGCCCAAGAGGTCGCGAAGGTGGACACGACTCGCGTGCGCCTGCACGGCAAGGTGACGGACGAGAACCAGGAAGGCATCCCCATGGTCGTCGTGCGCGTAGAGGGGCAGGGAGCCACCATCGCCAACATCGACGGCAAATACTCCATCGAGTTCCAGACGGCGGACAGCGTGGTGGTCCACTACCAGATGCCGGGCTTCCAAAACCGGCGCCGCGTGCTCAAGAAGCCGCAAGGCGAACTGACGCTCAACATCGTCATGACGAGCACCGACCGACAAATGGACGAGCTGGTGGTGAAGGAGACGCGCCGGCAGTTGGGCACCACGGAAACACTGAAGACCGAAGAGCTGAAACGACTGCCCTCGACCACGGGCAACGCCGTGGAGGAGCTGGTGGCCACGCAAGCGGGCGTGTCGAGCCACAACGAGTTGTCGAGCCAGTACAACGTGCGCGGCGGCAGCTTCGACGAGAACTGCGTGTATATCAACGGCGTGGAAATCTACCGACCCATGCTCGTGAGCAGCGGACAGCAGGAAGGTCTCTCGGTCATCAACAGCGACATGGTGGAGAAGGTCGATTTCTCGGCGGGAGGTTTCGAGGCCAAGTACGGCGACAAGATGGCTTCCGTGCTCGACATCACCTACCACAAGCCCAAGGGATGGGAAGGCTCCGTCCAAGGCTCGCTGCTCGGCGCCAGCCTCTATGCGGGCTACGGGAAAAAGAAATTCTCGTTCAGCAACGGCCTCCGCTACAAGACGAACCAATATCTGCTCGGCTCGCTGCAGACCACCGGCGAGTACAGCCCCACCTTCCTCGACTACCAGGCCTACCTCTCGTGGCAGCCCACCCGCAACTGGACGTTCGACGTCATCGGCTACATCTCGAACAACAACTACAAGTTCATCCCGCACAACCGAACCACCTCGTTCGGAACGCTGGAGAACGTGATGACGCTGAAGATATATTTCGACGGGCAGGAGGCCGACCTCTTCCGCACCTTCTTCGGCACGGCCAAGGTGACGCGCCGGCTGAACGACCGCAGCAACCTGAGCCTGGCGTTCTCGGCCTTCAGCACCCGCGAGCGCGAGACCTACGACATCCAGGGCCAATACTTCCTCAACGAGACCACGGGCGACGCACAAATCGGCGTGGGCACCTACATGGAGCACGCCCGCAACCTGCTCACCAGCAACGTCCGCTCGCTGAAACTCGCCTACGACGTGCGCAAGCGCAACCACCACGTGCTGGCCGGCATGGCCTGGAAGAGCGAGCACGTCCGCGAATATTCCCGCGAATGGGAAAGTCGCGACTCGTCGCACTACAACATCCCCCACACGGGCAACGACCTGCAACTCATCTACAACCTGCGCAGCAAGAACGCCATCGGCACCCACCAGCTGGAGCTCTACGCCCAGGACACGTGGCGGCAGGAGTCGAAGGCCGGCATCCTGAGCGTCAACTACGGCGCACGCCTCTCCTACTGGAGCTGGAACCACGAGTGGCTGTTCAGTCCGCGCGCCAGCATCGGCTACGTGCCGGCCGGCAACGACCGCCTCACCATCCGCCTCGCCACCGGCCTCTACTACCAGCGGCCCTACTACAAGGAACTGCGCGACACGGTGACCACCAACGGCAACACGCAGGTGGTGCTGAACACGGGCATACGCTCCCAGCGCTCGTTCCAGCTGCTGGCCGGCGCAGAATACAAGTTCCGCATCGCCGACCGCCCCTTCCGCTTCACCGCCGAGGCCTACTACAAGGCGCAGAGCCGCATCAATCCCTACCACGTCAACAACGTGAAGGTGGTCTACTACGGCGAAAACTGCGCCAGCGGCTATGTGGTGGGCGCCGACTTCAAGGTGTTCGGAGAGTTCGTGCCCGGCACCGACTCGTGGATCAGCTTCGGACTGATGAAGGCGCAGATGCAGCTGCACGGCCAGTCGCTGCCACAGCCCACCGACCAGCGCTACAACATCAACTTCTTCTTCTCCGACTACTTCCCCGGCACCACCCGCTGGAAGATGAACCTGAAGGCCTCGTTTGCCGACGGACTCCCCTTCGGACCGCCCCACACGGGCGTGGAGCGCAACCGGTTCCGCGCACCCGCCTACAAGCGCGTGGACGTGGGCATGAACTACCGCGCCCTGAACAACGAGGACCGCCACCTGCGCCACAACGCCGTGAAGAACATCTGGCTGGGCCTCGACTGCTTCAACATCTTCGGCTTCAACAACGTCAGCGGCTACTACTGGGTCACCGACACGCAGGGCTTCCAATACGCCGTGCCCAACTACCTCACGGGCCGCATGATCAACGGACGCGTGCTGATAGAATTCTGACCGACGGCCGACAGGGGGTCATCCCCCCCATCAAAATATCTCATATCTCAACTTTTTATAATGTACTGCTATAGAATACTTTATAATATTTATATATATATAATAATTAATAAGGTATTAGAA
>JABUUA010000105.1:3217-8689 GCA_021443405.1 Bacteroidaceae bacterium | reverse complement strand
TGCTGTAAGTCACTGCGCCGGCCTCCTCCTGTTGCAGACCCATGTTGATGCGGTCGATGGTTCGGTCGTCGAGCTTCTTCTGCTCCGCCTCGGCCTGCGCCCAAGTGCTCTGCTGGTATTTCTCATACGTGGCTTGGTAGAAATAGACGCTCACACGACTGTGGTGCAACGAGTAGTAAGGTGCGAGCTGCAATGACTGCCAGGTGTAGTTGGCGGCGCCGTCGTCGGTGCGCTTCACGTCGAGGTTGAGGTCTTGGTCGATGCGCTGGAGCACTTCGCTTCGCTCGCCGATGAGCATGGGCATGGAAGCCAACGGCTTCTTAGGAGCGTAAGAGTCAGGCGAGTGACCCATGCGCTCGCCCAGAGCATATTCGTGCGGAAGGTCCACGCCCACCTCGCTGGTGCGGGCGGCCAGCAGGATGGGACCGCGCTTGAAGGCGATGTAGTCGGGGAGGTTGGGGCAAGTCTCGTAGCGGATGGTCATGGGCAGCGCCACCTCTACGACGTCGCCCTTCTTCCAACTGCGCTCGATGGTGGCGTAGCCGTGGTCGAGAACGTAGTCGGTCTTCGCTCCGTTGACAAGGATGGCGTAACCTTCTGCCACCCACGAGGGTTTGCGGATGGCGAGGGTGAAGTTGCCGCCTTTGCGAAGCGTGAGCTTCGTGCCCTGCTCGTCGGGGAACTGCGTCTCCTGCGTGAGGGCGTAGTCGTCGGCGTCGAGCGTCGAAGGCGTGAAGAGGTTCACAAACAAGGTGTTGTCGGTGTGGGTATAAGTGAAATGACCGTACTTCACGTGGTTCTCCATGCCCGTTCCCACGCAGCACCACATGTCCTGATTCACCTTGCTGTAGATGCGGTAGCTCTGCGGACGGAGCGGCGTGAAATAGACGTAGCCGCCCGTTTCCGGGTCGATGGTCGAGAGCATGTGGTTATACATCGTCCCCTCGTAGAAGTCGGCGTAACGACTGTCGTGGGTGTCGTCGAAGAGGTCTTCCGAGAGTTTGAGCATATTGTTCGAGTTGCACGACTCAGGTCCGTCGGCCACGTTGACATACTGAACACCGTCGTTCTCGCTGATGAAGTGCTCATACATCGAGTTGCCGCCGATGCACACCGTGCGGTTCTCGGCCACATCTTTCCAGAAGTTCTTGGCGGCCACGCGGTAGCGATTGGTCGTCGAAGTGCCTTCCTCCTGAGCAATGCGGATGAATCCTATGTACTTTGGAACCTGTGTATTGGCGTGCTTGCCCGTGAGGAACGAGCGATTGTAGGTCTGCATATTGTCCACCATGGTGTTGTGGCTGTAGCGCTTGGCTGCGGCAAGGTATTTCTCGTCGCCCAAGAGGCGGTAGGCGTCGGCCAAAGTCTCGTTCACACCGCCGTGTTCCGTGTCGAGAAAACCCTGCAACTGTTGGTCGGTGAGCTTGGCAATCAAGCCGAGATGGAAGTCGCAGAGCTTGCGGAACATCGCCTTGGCGCGGTCGGCCACGTCGCCGTCGCAGTAGAGCACGAGGTCGCGAAGGCCCGCCAGAATCTTATGCTCGCAGTAGAGAGGCACGGCAGAATGGGTCGCCCAGAAGTTGGGAATCTGTCCGCCGGCCAGTTCTGTCCAGGCGTCGTTGCAAGGTTGTCCGCCCAAGAAGCCGTACATGCCGGCGGTGTTGGCGTCCCACGCGTTCTGACAATCCTCGAGGATGGGAATCATATATTGGATGCGCTCCAGAATCTGCTGGCGGGTCGCCGTGTCGTGGCACGAAGCGTAGGCCAGCGCCATGGCCGTGAGATAGTGACCGCCCACATGTCCGTCGAGGCGGAAATCACCGCTTCCCCAGTTGGCGTGGTTGGGGTGCTTCTGCTCCCACTGGTAGTAACGACTGGCCTTGTCGGTGGTGGCGCCGAGACCCGACTGGCGCACGAAGGGCGTGAGCAGACGGTCGGCATCGTACTCCAGCAGGGTGCGGATATTGAGGTCTTGCGCCTCTTTCAGCGGTCCTGCGGTGATGTTGATTTCTTCCAAGTCGAAGTGTTGCGGGTAAATCTCGCTTTGTGCAAAGCCTGTGAGGCTTATGAGAGCCAGTCCCACGGCGGCAAACAACTTTTTCATCGTAAACGTGTCTTTGTGAATCTTGTTTTGTGCAAATATACAAAATATTTTGCTATCTTTGTGACAGACATCCGTTTTTTGTACAATTGACAACAACAATAACTATGAAATGCACGTTTCTCGCCGCCTTGCTGGCCTTCAGTGCCGGCGCGCAGGCACAACTCTACAAGGATAAAACCGCCACGCCCGAGGCTCGCGCCAAGAGCATTGTGGCCGAAATGACGCTGGAGGAAAAGGTGTCGCTCATGATGCACAGCGCGCCCGCCATCGAGCGCCTCGGCATCCGTCGCTACAACTGGTGGAACGAGGCCCTGCACGGCGTGGGGCGCGCTGGTCTGGCCACCGTCTTTCCGCAGCCCATCGGCATGGCCGCTTCGTGGGACGACCCGTTGTTGTTCCGCGTGTTCGACGCCACGAGCACCGAGGCACGCGCCAAGAACAACGACGCCCGCCGCAGGGGAAGCGTGCGACAATACCAAGGTCTGACCTTCTGGACGCCCAACGTAAACCTCTTCCGCGACCCGCGCTGGGGCCGTGGGCACGAAACTTATGGCGAAGACCCCTATCTCACCGCTGTGCTCGGCGTGCAGGTGGTGCGCGGACTGCAAGGTCCTGCCGACGCAAAACACAACAAGCTCCACGCCTGTGCCAAGCACTTCGCCATCCACAGCGGGCCGGAGTGGAACCGACATAGTTACGACGCCAAGAACATTGCCCCGCGCGACCTGGCCGAGACCTACCTGCCCGCCTTCAAAGCACTGGTGCAGAAGGGCGGCGTGAAGGAGGTGATGTGCGCCTACAACCGTTACGAAGGCGAGCCCTGCTGCGGCAACAACCGCCTGCTCCAGCAGATTCTGCGCGACGAATGGGGCTACGAAGGCATCGTGCTGAGCGATTGCTGGGCCGTGAACGACTTTTATGTGAAGGGTCGTCACGAGACAGAACCCGACCCCGAGCACGCTACCGCCAAGGCCGTTCGCTCGGGCACCGACCTCGAGTGCGGCAACAGTTACGGCAGTCTGGTGCAGGCCGTGCACGACGGACTCGTGAGCGAGGCTGCCATCGACTGCTCCATCATCCGTCTGATGAAGGCGCGCTACGAGTTGGGAGAAATGGACGACGAGGCCGATGTGGAGTGGCAGCGCGTGCCCATGAGCGTGGTGGACAGCAAGGAACATCGCGACCTGGCCTTGCGGATGGCGCGGGAATCGATGGTGTTGCTGCAGAACCGTGACCATCTGCTCCCCCTCAACCGCGGCATGAAGATAGCCGTGCTGGGCCCGAACGCTAACGACTCGGTGATGCAGTGGGGTAATTACAATGGTTTTCCCTCGCACACCAGCACCCTGCTCTCGGCGCTGCGCGAGCGTCTGCCCGAGGCCAACATTATCTATGATCCCGCGTGCGACCACACGTCGCAAAGCTCCATACAGAGTCTGTTCGACCGCTGCGAGGCCAACGGACAACCCGGCTTTTCCGCCAGTTACTGGAACACACTCGACGAAGACCTGCCTGCCACCCCCGACGCGACGGCGCAAGTAAGCACGGCCTTCCACTTCACCACCGCCGGCGCCACCGTGTTTGCACCCGGCGTGAGCCTGCGAGAGTTCACGGGACACTACGCGACGGTCTTCCGTGCCGAGCGTGACGAGGAGATGGCCTTCAGCCTGCAAATGCAGGGACACGCCGTGCTCTCTATCGACGGAGAAGAGGTGTTTGAGGGTGGTAACATGAAGTCGGGCAACGTCTATTCCCTGCACGTGGAGGCAGGACGCAGCTATCGCATCGGCCTCACCTTCCGCGCCACGGAGGGCGACTGTTGCAGTCTCAACTTCGACTTCGGTCGTCGCGTTCCCCTCGACCCGTCGGCAACGCTGGCTCGTGTGGCCGACGCCGATGTGGTCATCTTTGCCGGCGGCATCTCGCCCCAGCTGGAGGGCGAGGAGATGCCCGTGCACATTCCCGGCTTCAAGGGCGGCGACCGCGACCTCATCGAACTGCCCGAGGTGCAGCGCATGATGTTGCGCCGACTGCACGAAGCCGGCAAGCGCGTGGTCTTCGTCAATTATTCCGGCTCCGCCATCGCCCTGCCCATGGAGACGCAGTGGGCCGACGCCATCGTGCAGGCTTGGTATCCCGGTCAGGCAGGCGGCGACGCCTTGGCCGACGTGCTCCTTGGCGACTACAATCCCGCGGGCCGTCTGCCCGTCACGTTCTACCGCTCCACGGCGGACTTGCCCGATTTCGAGGAATATTCCATGCAGGGCCGCACTTATCGTTACTTCGGTGGCACGCCGCTCTTCTGCTTTGGCTACGGCCTGTCGTACACCACGTTCCGCTACGGACAACCGCGTGTGAGTGCCGCGACGGTGAAGACCGGCAAGGGCGTCACGCTCACCGTGCCCGTCACCAATGCCGGTGAGCGCGACGGCGAGGAAGTGGTGCAGGTCTATCTCGCTCGCATCGGCGACACGGAAGGTCCCCAGCGGGCGCTGCGTGCATTCCGTCGCGTGAGCATTCCCGCGGGCCAGACCGTGAACGTGCAACTGCGTCTCGAGGCCGACCAACTGGAATGGTTCGACCCACGCAGCAATGTGATGGGCGCTGTGCCCGGCAGTTACCAACTGCTCGTGGGCCCGTCGAGCGACGTGCAGCAACTGCAGCCCGTGGCCCTTACCATCCGTTGACCGTGGACCGTCATCCCGACGCCGTCCCTGCATCCTCCAAGCAACCTAAAACTAACAACCATATCTTATGAAAAAACTATTGTGGATTGTGGCTTTCGCCCTCGGCCTGAGTGCCTCGGCACAAGAGAAGCCCAAGGTGTATCTGGTGGCCGACGCGCACCTCGACACCCAGTGGAACTGGGACATCCAGACCACCATCAAGGAGTATGTGTGGAATACTTTGTACCAAAACCTCTTCCTCCTGAAGAAGTATCCCGAGTATGTCTTCAACTTCGAAGGCGGCGTCAAGTACGCATGGATGAAGGAATACTACCCCCGGGAATACGACGAGATGAAGCGTTTCATCCGCGAAGGACGCTGGCACATCAGCGGAGCCTCGTGGGACGCCACGGACAACATCGTTCCCTCGCCCGAGTCTGCCATCCGCAACATCCTGCTCGGTCAGGAGTTCTACCGCCACGAGTTCGGTGTGGAGAGCACGGACATCTTCCTGCCCGACTGCTTCGGCTTCGGTTACACCCTGCCCACCGTGGCCCATCACTGCGGTCTGTTGGGCTTCTCGTCGCAGAAGCTCGGCTGGCGTCACCACGACTTCCACGGTCAGGGCAAGCGTTATCCCTATCCCGTCGGCCTGTGGCAGGGCATCGACGGCGCCCGCATCATGATGGCCCACGGCTATAG
>JABUUA010000105.1:0-3164 GCA_021443405.1 Bacteroidaceae bacterium | reverse complement strand
ACCGCCTGAAGGAAACCCCGTTAGGTACGCTGTTCCACTACTACGGAACGGGCGACGTGGGCGGGTCGCCTACGCTCAGTTCCGTGGACGCCGTGGCTCACAGCACCCATGCCGACGGTCCGCTGCGGATTGTGAGCGCGGCGAGCGACCAGATTTTCAAGGATTATCTGCCCTACGACCAGCATCCCGAACTGCCCATTTATACGGGCGAACTGCTCATGGACGTGCACGGAACGGGCTGCTACACCTCACAGGCGGCCATGAAACTCTATAACCGTCAGAACGAACAACTGGGCGATGCCGCCGAACGTGCCGCCGTGGCGGCCTCCGTGCTCGGCGTGCAACCCTATCCCGGCCAGCGTCTCACCGAAGGGTGGCGCCGCTTCCTCTTCCATCAGTTCCACGACGACCTCACGGGAACGTCCATTCCTCGCGCCTACGAATTCTCGTGGAACGACGAACTTCTTACGCTCAAGCAGTTTGCGAGTGTGCTCACCCGCTCGGTAGAGGCAGTGAACCGGAAGCTCGACACCCGCGTGAAAGGCACTCCGGTGGTGCTCTACAACGCCCTCGGCCATGCGGCCACCGACGTCATCGAGCTGTCGATTCCCGCCACGTCCCGGCCCAAGTCGGCCAATGTGCTCAATGCCGAAGGCAAGGCCGTGCCCGCGCAGGTGGTGGGCTATGCCGATGGTCGGGCGCGCGTGCTGGCCGAAGTCGGCGTGCCTGCCTGCGGATTTGCCGTTTACAGCGTGCGCCTCTCGGGCAAAGGAACGGCGGAGCAGTCCGTCGCCACCCAGTCGGTGGAGAACTCGCGCTACGCGCTCTCACTCGATGCAAACGGCGACATCGTCTCGCTCACCGATAAGCAACAGGGCCGGCAACTGGTGCAGCAGGGCCAGCGCATCCGCTTGGCGCTGTTCGACCAAAACGAGTCGTTCGACTGGCCGGCGTGGGAAATCCTGAAGAAGACCCTCGACGCTCCCTCGCGAAGCTTCGGCACCGAGCGTGCGAGCATGGCGCTCGTGGAGGACGGTCCGCTGCGGAAGACACTGCGCGTGGAGAAGACCGACGGCGATTCGCGCTTTGTGCAGTACATCCGTCTCTACGAAGGTGCTTTGGCAGAGCGCATCGACTTCTACAACGAGGTGGATTGGCAATCGACCAACAAGCTGTTGAAGACCGAGTTCCCGCTCGCCGTCAGCAACGATGAGGCCACGTACGACCTGGGCATCGGCGCGGTGCGGCGCGGCAACAATACGGACCGTGCCTACGAGGTGTATGCCCATCAGTGGGCCGACCTCACCGACCGTGGCGACGACTACGGCGTGACGGTGCTCAACGACTGCAAGTACGGGTGGGACAAGCCCGACGACCACACGCTCCGTCTTACGCTCCTCCACACGCCCATGACCCGTCGCGGCTACGCTTATCAGGACCATCAGGACTTCGGTCACCACACCTTCACCTATAGTTTAATAGGTCATGCCGGTCCCTTGCACAAGGCGACCGCCGTGCGACAAGGCGAGGTGCTGAACCAACCCATCAAGGCGTTCACCACCGACCCGCACGCCGGCACGCTGGGCAAGACCTATTGTCTGGTGGAGAGCGACAACCCGAACATCTCCATCAAGGCCGTGAAAGTGGGCGAGAGCACCAGCGACGTGGTGGTGCGCATCTACGAGACCTCGGGCAACGGTCCGCAGGAGGCGCGACTTACCTTTGCGGCGCCCATCAGCGGCGCGCGGCAGGCCGACGGCACGGAACAGGGCACGGGACGGGCGCGCTACGAAGGCAATACCCTCTACGCCCGCGTGGGGCAGAACGGAGTGGCCACCTATCGCGTGGCGTTGCAGGCGGAAGCGCTGTCGCTCCCCCAGAGCCAACCCCTGCCGCTACCTTACAACGCGAAGTGCTTCAGTTGGAACGAGATGCGCGGCGATGCCGACTTTGAGTCGGGGTACTCCTATGCCGCCGAGCTCGTGCCCGAGCGTCTGACCGCAGGCGACGTGGAGTTCCGACTGGAGAACAAGGAACTTCTGAACGGGTTGCGCTGCGAGGGCGACACCCTGCAACTGCCGGCCGGCTATAACCGTCTCTACGTGTTGGCGGCCGCCGCTACGGCTGACAAGAGCGTGACGGGCACATTCGTCGCCGGAAAGACGCAGCAGCCGCTGACCGTTCCCTCGTACACGGGCTTCGTGGGCCAGTGGGGCCACACGGGTCACACGCAGGGCTATCTGCTGCCCGACGAGGTGGCGTTCGTCGGCACGCACCGCCATTCGCCCGCGGGCGACCACGCCTATGAGTTCACCTATATGTATCAGTATGCCATCGACCTGCCCAAGGGCGCCACGCAGGTGGTGCTGCCGAAGGCACCGCAACTGGTCATCTTCGCCGCCACGCTGGCACAGCACGAGGGGACCGACGCCCAGCCGCTGACCACGCTCTACCGCACCTCGAACGTGGGAACGGCCGCCGGTGCTGTGGACGAGCCGGTGGAGCGGACGAATCTCCTGAGTGCCGACAAGTTGTGCGGCTATTCCAACTACATCAACGACCGCGAGCGGCCTGAGTTTGTCTGCGACGGCGACGCCGAAACGAAGTGGTGCGACGTGGCGGGCGTGCCCAGTTATGTGGAGTTCGACCTGGGCGAACCGACCGACATCGCCGCGTGGAAAGTGGTGAGCGCCGGCGGAGAGCACGCCTCTTACGTCACGGGCGGCGCCTTGTTGCAGGTGCGCGACGCCAAGACGGAGGAATGGCGCACCGCCGACCTCTTCATGAGCAACCAGAAAAATGTGGTGAACCGTACCCTCGCGCGCAAGGAACGGGCCCGCTACGTCCGCCTCTTGGTGGTGCATCCCGAGCAAGGCCCCGACGCCGTGGCCACGCGCATCTACGAGTTTGCGGTGTATGGCCAATAAAGACAATAGGTCGTCTGCTTCGAGACAATAGGTTGTCTGGCTTTAGACAATAGGACGTGTGAGCTCAAACATAAGGACGTCTGACCCGAGACAATAGGACGTTTCGTCCCAAACATACAGACGAGCGGCATCCCTTTCCCGGAGATGTCGCTCGCTTTGTCTGGATGACCGTTTTCTGCCACGCAGAGGGCCCCCTTCGTTTTACTGAGGAAAAAATAATTTTTTCTTAGAAAAAAC
>JABUUA010000104.1:5507-10509 GCA_021443405.1 Bacteroidaceae bacterium | reverse complement strand
TGCAAAAGTGCCCGCGCCATAGTTCTGAAATCAAAGCGAAGCCTAATGAACGATTTGGGATTTCTCCATCTTTATATAGTCATCGCCGCCAGCATCGAGAGATGTTGGCGGCGATTGCTTTAGATGTTTTCCTCAGTTCGACGGGGGAAACGGGTCGAGACGTCCAGAGGAAAGGCTTACTTCTTCCAGAATCTATTGATTAAACGTTCACAGAAAAGAAATACGACGGCAAAGCCAATGCTCTGGATGGCAAGGTCGCGCAGGTTGGTTTCCATGTGAATCAGGAGGCCGATGAGCCAGTAGGAGAGGGCATAAAGTGCGGCCGTAGCCAAGATGCTGACAGCGTAACCGAGAATCTTTTTCAGCATAGTTGAATGTGGTTAATGGGTTGAATAATGCCCAAAATTACGAAGAATTTCCGAGAGTGCCAAGAAGCAGCGCAAAAATTCCGCTTTTGCTTACGCTTTGCTCATCGTAATGTCGCTTCGCTTTCTTTTTGCCGACGGATTTCTGACGAAATTTTGAGTGAAATAGAACGAGCGGACGACTACGTTGGGTCGATAAGTGGTCAAAAGTCGGGTTCCGCGGTGACCCTACAGCAGACATGCGGACGTCTTTGACGATTCTTCTAAGAAAAAATGCCGATTCGTCTGGACGAATGAGCTCATTCGACCGCATGTCTTTACCGCTTTTCTTAGGCATTTCCGCCGATTTGCCCAGTCAAAGATTTCCAAACACCTAATTATCAAGCGACAATATCCCCGTCTGTCGTCGCACAGAAGCGGACGACCGCACGGAATTTTATTTTGCGGCCTGTCTGAGCGACCTGCGGTTTGACATTTTGTCAACAGCAAGTTTGGGCCCACACGTGCGGACGTGTGAGCCCAAAGATACCGAGGTCGTGATTGATTACTCGGCGGTAATCTCCACGACGCGGCTGGTCATGTCGCTGGCGCTGAAGGTGTCGAGGCCCACCTTCATCAGGTAATCGCCGCTGAACGTCTGGCCGTTGCCTCGCATCCACGACTGCTGGCCGGGCATGAGGTTTATTTCCTCCACGCGATAGGTGCGCTGAGGGTCGAGACCTTGCAGGCGCACGGGCACCACCTTCTCGGAGAAGCGGGGGTGGAGATCATAGGAGAACAGCACGGCTTTGTTCTTATCCTTGGTCACTTCCACCACGGCCATGTGGTTGGTTTCATAGGGCGAAACGAGGCGGTAGAGGTCGCCATCGAGGATGGCCGGCTTCAGACGATTCCAGTTTTTTATGGCCTGCTGGCAGTAGGCGAGCTCGTCAGCCGAAAGTCCTTTCAGGCCGAGGTCGAAGCCGAGTTTGCACATCGAGGCCACGTCGGTGCGGAACTTGATGCTCGCCTTGCGGTTCCAGTCGGTGACGTGGGCGCACATCGACTTGATGGGGAAGAACTGCGAGAAGCCCCATTGTATGTAGCATCGCTCCACGGGCTCGGTATCGTCGGAGCACCAGAACTCGGTGAAGTACTTCAGCGCCTCGTAGTCGCAACGCGAACCACCGCCCGAGCAGAGCATCATGGGCGTGTCGGGGTAGTTCTTTTTTACGCGCTCGAGCACGTTGTAGAGCCCGCGAATGTGGTCGATGTATAGTTGGTTCTGCCCCTTGCTGCCGAGGTAAGGCGAGTAGATGTTCACGATGGGTGAGTTGCAGTCCCACTTGAAGTAAGCCACTTCGGGGTTATCCTTCAGTATGTTTTCCACCACGCCATAGACGTAGTCCTGCACTTTCGGGTTGGCGAGGTCGAGGACAAGTTGGTTGCGGTAATAGTACGATTCGCGGTTGGGATACTCAATCACCCAGTCCTTGTGCTGGGCGTAGAGCTCGGAGCACGGGTTGACCATCTCGGGTTCTATCCACAGCCCGAACTTCACGCCCGCATCTTCGGCGGCTTTCGTAAGGGCGGGCAGACCGCCGGGCAGTTTCGCGTGGTTCACGTCCCAGTCGCCCAGGCCCGCATGGTCGCTATTGCGAGCGTTGTCGCCATTGCCAAACCAACCGTCGTCGAGGAGGAACATGTCCACACCCAGCGTCTTGGCCTCCTTCATGAGTCCGCTCAACTTCTCTTGGTCGAAGTCGAAATACGTGTTCTCCCAGTTGTTGAGCAGGGTCATGCGGTCGCCTTGTCCGTCCTTCAGCGAATAGGCGCGTGCCCAGTCGTGAAAGTTACGACTGCCCTCGCTTGTGCCGTGATAGCTGAGGGTGAATATGGCTTCGGGCGTGGTGAAAACCTTTCCGGGAGCCAGTTCGTAGTTGGAAGCATAGGGATTGATGCCCGAGATGACGCGGAGGTTGCCGGCATTATCCACCTCGAAGGTAAAGCGGAAATTGCCCGTCCAACCGAGTGTCCCCATCAGCACCTTGCCTTGTTGCTCCTGTGCCGGCTGGTCGAACCCCACCTCGAAGAAAGGGTCCATGACCATGCACGACCGCACACCTAACTTCGTGTCCAGCACCTTCTTGCCTGCCGAGAGCTGTTCCGTGGTCATCTGCACCTCCTTGGCCCAGTCGCAGGCAAACTGCGTGAGGTAGTAGTTGAGGTGAGAGAAGTAAAGCATCGACGAGGCGTATTGCTGCATGCTGATGGGTTTCTTCTCGTGGTGGACGATTTCCGTCCAGCTCTTGAACACGTTCTCCTGCGTGTAAGCCACATAGTGCAACTTCACGGTGACGGGATATTTGTCGTCCTTCAGCGTGACGACGGTTTCGGTGCCACCCTCCACGGCGGTTTGCACGTGCGTTTCATAGTAAAGGTATGTCGAGGGGTTTCCGTCGTTGTGCATGATGGCGATGGCCGGCTCGTAGTAGTCCTCGTTGCCGTTGCCGCTCATCACGTCCCAGCCGCGTTTGGTGGCACCTCCGTCGGAACCGCGACCTGCCTCCCACGAGAAGGCGTCGGCCTCAGTGGCGTTCAGCAGTCGTTCCCCGAAGTAGGCTTGGTAGAGACGTCCGTTTTCGCCCACCTGCAGGATGAGGTCGGTAGCATTTGTCGAGATACGGATGGTTTTGCCAGCGGCAGCATGAGCCGCCAGCGTCATGGTCGTGACCAGAAAGAGAATAAAAAATCGTTTCATTGTTGTTAGGATATAAAGTTATGATAGGTTTTATGCATCGTGGCAGCGTTGAAGCCGTCGGCCGGTGAAGCTGGTGCAAAGTTAGGACGTTTGCGTCGATTCACCAGCATCCGGTAAGGCTCAGGTAAACGAAACAAGTGGTGAATAAAAGGATAAAAGTATAAAAATCAACCGTATTGTTAGTTTTTATCCTGGTTGTGTAGGTAAATACAAAAGAATTGTCTAACTTTGGCGTCAGATAAAATCATTCGCCATGAAAGCCTTTCTCCGCATTGCCGTCGCCCTGTGTGTAGTGCTGACCGCCTGCCGTCAAACCCCGAACCCCTTGCTCGAGCAGTTGGAAGACGAGTTGGCACGGCGACCGCAATACGAGCAGGAGAAGGCGGCGCGCATACAATCGCTGCGCAACGCCCTGACGGCGCCGGGAATTTCTGCCGAGAAACAACTCTACTTATACGAGGAACTGTATGAGCAATACGCTACCTATCAGTTCGACAGCGCCATGCATGTGGTGGACGAGGCGCAGTCGCTGGCGGTGAGTGTGGGCGATACGGCGGCCTCGTTCTGCTGCGACCTGCACCGCGTCATGCTGTTGGCGACGGCCGGATATTTCACCGAACTGAACGACTTGCTACGGTCCTTGCCCACTCACGCCTATTCGCAGGAACTGAAACTGGAGTACTACAAGACCGCCGAGTGGGCGAACGTCTGCATGGCCGACTTTCTCGACGACGGACGTTACGCGCAGCACTACTGGCAACGAGGCTCGGAATGGCAGGACTCCATCCTGCAACTCTTGCCGCCTCACAGCGTGGAGTACCGATTTTGGAAGGCCAGTCGCCAGTGGGGAACGGGGCACGCAGACAGCCTCATCGCCGATTTCCGCTACGTCTATGAGCACGTCGAGCCGCAGCAACGCCTGAGTGCGCAGGCAGCCTACAACCTGAGTGTGCTCTATGGTATGCAGAACGACGCTCGGCAGCAGCGCGACTACCTCATCCGCGCCGCTATATCCGACCAGCGGGCCCAGTTGAAAGAGAGTGCCGCCCTCCAGGAGTTGGCCCTCGCTCTCAAGCACGACGGAGGCGAGGAGGCGCGGGCCAACGAATATCTGCGCCTTGCCATCGACGACGCTTTGTTCTACGGCAATCGCCTGCGACTGGTAAAAATAGCCCGAAAGGTGCCCACGATTGTGATGGACTACGACCGTCAGTTGGCAAAGGCCAACCGAGGTCAGCACTTGGTCATCGTGGCGGTAGGGGTGTTGGCCGTGCTGTTGGCGGGGGCCATCGTCACGCTGATGGTGAGCAGGGCACGGCTGCAGCGCGAGCGGCGCCGCATAGAAGAGGCCCACGACGACCTGAAGTTGGCCCACGAACAAGCCGACAACACCAACCAGCAACTCAACGAAGCCAACACCTTGCTGCGGGAACAGACGCGGTTGCGCGAGGGTTGCATCAGTCTTTTCATGGAACTCACCGCCGCCTACATCAATAAGCTCAACGCTTTCCAACTCAGTGTGCAACGCAAGGTGAAAGCCCACCAGACGGCCGATTTGCTGAAGCTCATCAACCCGTCGCGGATGAGCGAGCAGGACGCACGCGAGTTCTTCCTCAATTTCGACCGCACGTTCCTCAGCACGTTCCCCGATTTTGTGGACCGCGCCAACGCCTTGTTGCTGCCCGATTCTCAGTTCACGTTGCCCGACGCCTACACGCTCAACCTCGATCTCCGCATTTTGGCCTTGGTGCGGTTAGGCGTTAAAGACTCGGCCAAGATTGCCACGTTGCTGAACTGCAGCCAGCAGACGGTGTATAATCATCGTAGTATGCTGAAGAACCGCGCGCAGAACAAAGACACCTTCGACCACGACATTGCCGCTCTGTAACCTTTTCCC
>JABUUA010000104.1:0-5484 GCA_021443405.1 Bacteroidaceae bacterium | reverse complement strand
CGCAGCCTCATCGGGCCAGCGGCGCGTCAGTGCTTATAGTCCGTGATGTTCCGCACGCCCTGAATGTGCAGTTCGGCCGTCTGGCTGTAGAGGAGCGAGCGCAGTTGGGCCACGCTGAGGGTGTGGCGCGGCTGGAAGTCGTGACTGGCGACGTAGCGGCGCAGGGCACGGGCGTAGGCACGCCCTTCGGGGTAGGCGCTGAGGGCGTCGAGACGGGTGGTGCAGAGCAACAGACGCCCTTGTCCCACGCGGAACTCCATGAGGATGCCGAGCTTGTGATTGCGCTCCACGTTGTCCACCGCCTGCACGAGGGGGAGGTAGTCACGGGGCAACGCGTTGAGGACGAGCGGACGCGAGTGCAGCGCCACGCTCCACCACTGCCAGTCGCTTCGCCCTTCGGTGGGGAAACTATCGAACAAAGGATGCTCAGGGTCCATGAGAAGTCCGAGCGTTCCGGGCGAAACGGGGCGGCGGTTGTTCTCACTAATGCTCTTGAACATAGCGTAGTTCCAGTAGTCGGGCGTGAAGAGTCCGCCCACCGACTGCCCTTCGATGTCGGCATGGCGCGGGCAGAGCAGCACGGTGCCGCCCGCCAGCAATGCCTGTTCCACGGCGGCGGAGAGCGAGTCGGCCTCCAACGCGATGCTTGGCACGTCGGCATCGTCGTACACCCACAAGCGGTAGCTGTTCTGATAAGGACCCGTCGAGAGCGTGAGAGTCAGCAGGCTCGCCGGTCCGAAGGAGCGGAGCGGCACCTCCACCGTAGCCACCTGACGGACTGTTCCCTGCGGTGCTTCGGCCATCACCTCGCCCTGCTCTGTGCCCAACGTCCAGCGGAGCGGCTGCCGAAAGTCGTCTTCGCTGTAGTTGCTCAACGCCACGCCGAAGCGCAGTGTGTCGGCAGTCGTAAAGCAATGCGAAGGCAGGAGGGCGAGGGGGACAACGGGAGCATTCCACTGACGGAACGTGGCGGGTTCTACCAGTCCCTTGCTGTCCATGAACGCGTCGAGCACGCCCACCAGCGCCGAGCCCTGCCCGGGATAGTCCTTGATATCGAGCAGTTGGAAACCGCCGAAGCCTTCGGTGCGCCGGCACATCTCCATGTCGGCCTTGTAACACTCCACCGCCCAGCGGCCCGTGGCCTGGTGGAAGGCGTCGATTTGCGGCGTGAGTCCGTTCTGCTGCAAGCGCTGCCGGAACGTCTCGAGGCTATAAGGGTACAGCACACCTGCGTATTTCGGCAGGTCGCGGTAGTCGGGATATATCTGGAACTGACCGCTCTCGTGGCTCACGATGGGCACGGGACAGAGGTCGACGGCGCGGTGGAAGGTGCGCTGCGTATTAGGACGTTCGCCGTTGAGCAAGCCGCCGTGGTCGGCATCGGCAAAGGAGAAGGAGGTGCGGGCGTGCGTACTGAACCCCTCGCCCCCGCCCACGCGGCAGGTGATGTAAAGGTCCTCGCCCTGCTTCGGACCGCGCCAACCGAGGTCGTTGTTGGCGCCCATGCAGTAGAGATGTCGCGGGTCGGCGGCGCGGAAGTCGTCGAGCCAGCGGTGCATCATGGCGGTGTCGCCCCATAGTTCATTGCCCAGTCCGAAGCCGACGAACGAGGGATGGTTGCCCAAGAATCGCAGGGTGGCGAAGGCCTCGCGCCGGAGATACTCGTTCTGCCCCGCGGTGGTGCTGTCGATGCGACCCCACAGCGGCAGTTCGGCGTGCAGATAAACGCCCAGTTCGTCGGCCGCCTCGAAGGCCGCTTCCGGGGGCGTGTAGCTGTGGAAGCGGAAGTGGTTGAGCCCGTATTGCTGGGCGATGGAGAACAGGCGCCGCCACTCCCCTACGTCGGTGGGCGCATAACCCGTGAGCGGGAACACGCAGCCGTCGTGGGTGCCCCGCAGAAACGTCTTCTTGCCGTTGATGACAAACTGCGTTCCCTCCGTGGTGAACTGCCGCATGCCGAAGCGTCGCGTCAGACTGTCGGTGCCTTTGCGCGTGTGAATCGAGGCGGTGAGGGTGTAGAGATGCGGGTGGAACTCGCTCCACGTGCACAGTTCGTTGTCCATCGCCATGCGCAGCTCCACCCGGTTTTCTCCAGTCGTCAGCGTCACGTTCTCCTCGTGTCGCGCCCCGTTGTCCAGCGTCAGGGCGATGCGGCACGCCGTCTTTCGGTCGGCGACAAGGGTGAGTCGCACCTTCGCCTCACGGCGGTGGATGTCGGGATATACTTGTAGGTCAGCAATGTGCGTCCGAGGAACAGCCTCGATGACGAGCCGACCGAGCAGTCCGTTCCAGTTGGTCTGCGTGGCGTCGGTCCATGCGTGAGACCCATGCACGCCCGAGGGAACGGCCTCGTCGCGGTTGTCGATGCGGAGCGTGATACGGTGCGGTCCGGCCTTCAGCGGCGGAAGTCGATAGACGTGCGGGGCGGCCAGCAGACCGATGCTCCCGATACTGTCGCCATCCACCCATAGGGTGCTGGGCTTCGTGCGCTCGATGTAGAGCGAAAGTACCTGACCCTCCATGCTCTTCGGCAGATGGACCGTGCGCTCGTAAGTAACGATGCCGCGGTAGGGATAGAGGCGTGTGAGCTGCGACGTGGGCCCGGACGTCACGCGCGGTCCGCCCAAGTGGTTCTCGTCCGTAGTGCCGGGCAGGCGACATTCACCGAGCGACGACTGCCACGTGCCGGCCAGACTGATTTCGGTTCGCTGGGCGCCGGCGGTCAGAAATGCGAACAAGGCCAGCGCGGTGAGGAGGTGTTTCATGGTCTTCCGAGGTTGAGAGTGAGGGATTCGTCGGCTTGCCGGCGCTTTAATCCAGCACGGGCCAGCCGTCGGCGTCGAAGTGCATCTTCCGGATTATCAGTTTCGAAGCACCGTTGTGAGCCACCGAATAGCCGTGGGCCACGAAATACCATTGTCCGTCGAACTGATAGACGGCGTTGTGGCCCACGCCATAATAGCGGTCGTCGCGCTGGGCGACTATCTCGCCGCCTCCGCTCGCCATGTCCCTGCCCCTGCGGTCGAGGTAGGGCCCTTCCGCTTTCTTCGAGCGACCGACCACGGTTTTGTAGTTGCTGTTGGCGCCCTTGCAGCAGTAGTCCCACGAGGCGAAGAGGTAGTAGTAGCGCCCAGCCCGGACGATGAACGGCGCCTCGATGGCGTTCGCTCCCGCCTCGGGGGCTTGTTGCGCGCGCTCCAAATCCTCCTTTGGCACCTGCTCGTTCATGCCGCGACGCTGGTAGCGCCGGGCGATGGTGCGCGGTGAACCCACGGGTGTCTTCAGGTCCTTGGCCAGTCGCACCAACTGAATGCCGTCCCAGAACGAGCCCCACGTGAGCCACGCCCGCCCTTTCTTATCGACCAACAGGTTGGGGTCGATGGCGTTCCACGGCGTTGTGTGCTGTTCGCTGCGCACCACCATGCCCTGGTCTTCCCAGCGGTAGTCGGGCGAGGCGGGGTTGAGCGTCTTGTTGGTCATCAAGCCGATGGCCGAGCCGTTCTTGCCGAAGGTGGAGCAACTGTAGTAGAGAACCCACGTGTCTCCCACCTTCTGTATGTCGGGGGCCCACGTGTGTCCGAAGTAGCCGGGCACGGCCGTGGTGGCCCACTGCGGCACGTCGGGCATGAGGGCCGGCCCTTGTCGCCACGTCATCAAGTCGTCGGAGGCCATGGAAGAAAGGCGCATGCCCGTGGAGAAGATGTAGTAAACACCGTCCTCACGCGCCATCACGGGGTCGTGGACGTCAGGGTTCGTGGCGTCGAAGTGGAAGCGGGGTCGCCTCGGACGCGCCGTTCCTTCGGTCTGGGCGACGGCGGAAAGGGTGACGAACATAAGGACGAGGAGCGTGAAGATTCGACCTCGGAACTCCCCGGTCAGGGAGGAAAAAACACTGTGACGAAACGACATTCTATTCCACATTGTGCAAGGATTTCGGGCGGAAGCCGCTGCCGTCCGCCCTCCTTCGTGGGGAAGCGGGCGGCGCAACCTCTATATAAATAACGTCGCGCGCGCAAAAATATTGCGCACAAAGGGCTGTCAGTTAAAGAAAAAACATTATCTTTGTAACATTGTACAGCATACTAAACCTAAAAGAAGATGGCGTACCTTGAATCGAAACCTCGATACGAAACCCTCGACGGACTGCGGGGCGTGGCAGCCCTCATGGTGGTGGCGTTTCACTTGTTCGAGACCTACTCGGGCGGCACCACCCATCAAATCATCAATCACGGCTACTTGGCGGTCGATTTTTTCTTCCTGCTGAGCGGCTTTGTGCTCGGTTATGCCTACGACGACCGCCTCAGCGCGTCGCGCCTGTCGCTGGTGGATTTCTTCAAGCGCCGCATAGTGCGCCTCCACCCGATGATAATCCTGGGCGGCCTCATCGGCCTGTTGCTGTTTTATCACTACGACACATCGTTCTTCCCGCTGGTGAAGACCACCCCTTGGTGGCAGGTCGTCCTCATCTATGTGACCACGGTGCTGATGATTCCCACACCGTGGATGGACCATCGGGGATGGGAGGAAAACTTCCCCATCAACTCGCCGCAGTGGTCGCTGCTACTGGAATATATCGCCAACGTCGTGTATGCTTTTGTGCTTTGCCGCGTGTCGAAGCGGGTGCTGTGGGCGCTCACCCTCGTGTCGGCGTTCTTTGTCATCGACCTCGGCGCGGGGCTCAATGTGCTGGGCGATAAGCCCGAGGGCTACTGGAGCGCGGGCACTGTCACGGGCGGCTGGCTGTTCACGGGCTGGGAAGGTCACATCGCCTGGGTGCGGGTTTCCTTTCCCATCCTCTGCGGTCTGCTCCTCTCGCGCTATCGTCGCTTCGTCAGGGTGAAGGGCGGCTTCTGGTGGTGCTCGCTGCTCGTCGTGGCGACGCTCAGTATGCCGCGTATCGGCGGGGACGACCCGGCTCATTACTGGCAGAACGGTCTCTACGAGTCGCTCTGCATTGTGGCCGTCTTCCCCTTTGTCATCGCCATGGGAGCGGGCAGCGGTTTGAGCGGCGCTCGTTCGCAACGACTGTGCAAGTGGCTGGCCGACATCTCGTATCCGCTCTACATCACCCACATCTTCGCCCGCTACCTGCAGATGGCGTGGAAGGAGGGACACGAAGACCTCCCCCTCACCACCCACATCATGGTGAGCGTGAGTCTCTTCGTGGTGGCGCTCTTGGTGGCGCAGGCGGCGCTGAAACTCTACGACGAGCCCGTGCGCGAATGGCTGAAACAGAAATGGCTGAAACGATGAAGGAAGCGACGCGAGCGGACAACTTCTTCGAAAGAAAGTATCGCCGAACCCTCCACCTACCGAGAACAATTAACAACTACCGAATATGAAAAAGACCTTTTTACTGTTCTGCTTGGCAACGGCCTCAGTAGCCTTTGCACAACAAGTTACTTACCCAGTGCCGGTGAGCGAGGCGCAGGAGCCCATGGCGACCGGTGAGTTCGAACCCACGTGGGAATCGCTGCGCACCTA
>JABUUA010000103.1 GCA_021443405.1 Bacteroidaceae bacterium | reverse complement strand
ATCTTCTCCTCGTATTCCTTGAGTTCCTGGGTGATGTATCGTTCGGCCGAGACGAGCGTCTGCTTACGAATCCACTCGGGCGGCACTTGGTCGCGGAAGGTGTTGCGCACTTCGAGGTAGTAGCCGAACACATTGTTGTAGCCAATCTTCAGGCTGTTGATGCCCGTTCGTTCGCTCTCCCGCTGCTGAATCTGCAGAAGATAGTCCTTGCCGTTGTGGGCGATGTTGCGCAGTTCGTCCAGTTCTGCGTTCACGCCCGGCGCTATCACGTTGCCTTTGTTCAGAAGAACGGGCGGGTCGGGCTGGAGTTCGCGCTCGATCCGGTCGCGGATGGTGAGGCAGACGTCGAGTTGTTCGCCGATGCGTCGCAGGGTGGCGTCGGTGGCTTGAAGGCACGCTTGCTTGATGGGCTCTATGGCGTGCAGCGCAAGCTTCAGTTGCACCACGTCGCGCGGGCTGACGCGCCCCACGTTTACCTTGGAGATGATGCGCTCGAGGTCGCCGACCCGCTGCATGTTTTCCTCGACGAGGCTGCGCAGTTCCGGCGCTCGGAAGAAGTAATCGACCACATCCTGGCGCTGAGCGATGAGACAAACGTCCTTGAGCGGGAAGGTAATCCAGCGGCGGAGCATGCGGGCGCCCATGGGAGTGACCGTACGGTCGATGATGTCCATCAGCGAACGGCCGCCCTCGTTCATGGTCTGTGTGAGCTCGAGACTGCGTTGTGTGAACTTGTCGAGCCTTACGTAGCGCTCGGCTTCTATGCGGGCGAGGCTGGTGATGTGGCGGAGTTGCAGGTGCTGCGTCATTTCGAGGTACTGCAGGATGGCGCCGGCCGCCACGATGCCGCTCTTAAGATGGTCCACACCGAAGCCCTTGAGGTTCTTCACCTCAAAGTGTTTCAGCAGCTTGGCGAGGGCGGTCTGCTCGGTGAACACCCAGTCGTCGAGCTCAAAGACGCAGAACTTTGTGCCGAAACTTCCTTCGAAGCGACCCCGGCAACCGCGCTCGTAGAGCACTTCCTTCGGGGAGAAATTGCCCAGCAACTTATCGACGTACTCCGGAGTTCCTTCGGCGCAGAGGAACTCGCCCGTGCTGATGTCGAGGAAGCTCACGCCGCAGAGCTGCTTTCCAAAGTGCACCGAGGCAAGGAAATTGTTTTCCCGGTAGTTGAGCACATTGTCGCTCATGGCCACGCCCGGCGTCACGAGTTCCGTGATGCCGCGCTTCACGAGTTTCTTCGTGAGCTTGGGGTCCTCGAGTTGGTCGCAGATGGCCACGCGGCGCCCGGCACGTATGAGCTTGGGCAAATAGGTGTCGAGGGCATGATGAGGGAAGCCAGCCATCTCGGTGGTCGCGGCGCTCTCCTTGCCATTGTTGCGGCGCGTGAGGGTGATGCCCAGTATTTCGGCCGCCACCACGGCGTCGTCGGCGTAGGTTTCATAGAAGTCGCCACAGCGGAACAGCAGTACGGCGTCAGGGTGCTTCGCCTTGAGGTCGTAGAACTGTTGCATCATCGGGGTCTGTCCTTCCTTAGCCATGTCTTATTTTTCTGCGAGTTTCTTACAAAGTCGTCCGCCGAACATGCAGTAGAGACCGAGCAGAACGAAGGGAACGCTCAGGAGTTGTCCCATGTTGAACGGCATTCCGTTCTCGAAAGCGACCTGATTCTCCTTCGTATATTCTATGAAGATGCGGGCGGTGAATATGAGCGTGAGGCAGAGACCGAAGTAGAAGCCCGTGCCCACACGTCGGGGCATGAGGCGGTAACAAGCCCAATGAATGAGGAAGAAGAGCGCGTAGCAGAGGGCCTCGTAGAGCTGTCCCGGATGGCGGGGCAACTGGTCGACATGCTCGAAGACAAAGGCCCACGGCAGGTCGGTGGGCTTACCTATGATTTCACTGTTCATGAGGTTTCCGATGCGGATGGCGCAGGCGCACACCGGGGTGACGATGGCAATGTTGTCGAGCACCCGCATGATGTTGAGCCCCGTCTTGCGCACGAAGAGCCAGAGGGCCAGCATCAGTCCCAGTGTTCCGCCGTGGCTGGCCAGTCCTTCGTAGCCCGTGAAGTGCCAGTTGCCGGCGGCATCGGGCCGCGCCGGCAGTATCATCTGCAGCGGACGCGTGAGATAGTAGTCAGGTTCGTAGAAGAGACAGTGGCCGAGTCTCGCGCCGATGAGGATGCCGAAAAAGCAATACATGAAGAGCGGGTCGAACTGTTCCTCGGGAATCCGCTGCTCCTTGTAGAGGCGATGCTCCAGCATATAGACCAGCATGAGCCCGACTATCCAGCACAAGCCGTACCAGCGGACGTCGAGAGGACCTATCGAGAAGGCGATGACGTCGGGATTCCAAGTGATGAATGCCAGCATATCTTATACGTTAAATCGGAAGTGCATGATGTCGCCGTCCTGCACTATGTAGTCTTTTCCCTCGACGCCCATCTTGCCGGCTTCGCGCACGGCAGCCTCGGAGCCGTAATGTATGTAGTCGTCATATTTGATTACCTCGGCCCGGATGAAGCCTTTTTCGAAGTCGGTGTGTATGACGCCGGCACACTGGGGAGCCTTCCATCCGCGGCGGAACGTCCAGGCCTTCACCTCCATTTCTCCCGCCGTGATGAAGGTCTGCAGCGTAAGCAGGTGGTAGATGGCCTTGATGAGTCGGTTGCAACCACTCTCTGTCAGCCCCATGTCCTCGAGGAAGAGTTGCTTCTCCTCGTAGGTCTCCAGGTCGGCGATGTCGGCTTCCGTCTGCGCACTGATAATGAGCATCTCGGCGTTTTCTCCTTGTATGGCCTCCTTCACGGCCTCGGTGTAGGCGTTGCCCGTGGCGGCGCTTTGATCATCGACATTGCACACGTAGAGCACGGGCTTGGTGGTGAGGAGGAAGAGTCCGCGGGCGGCATTCTCCTCGTCTTCGGTCTCGAAGGTGACGGTGCGGGCGCTCTGTCCCTTGAGCAACGCTTCCTGATAGGCCATGAGAACGTCGTATTCTATCTTGGCCTGCTTGTCGCCCCCTACCCTTGCGGCTTTCTCCACGCGCTTGAGTCGGGCCTCGATGGTCTCGAGGTCCTTGAGCTGCAGCTCCATGTCTATAATCTCTTTGTCGCCGACAGGGTCCACCTTTCCGTTGACGTGCACGATGTTGCCGTTGTCGAAACAGCGCAAGACGTGGATGATGGCGTCACATTCGCGTATGTTCGCAAGGAACTGGTTGCCCAGTCCTTCGCCTTTGCTGGCGCCTTTCACCAGGCCGGCGATGTCCACAATATCGCACACGGCGGGGACGATGCGCCCGGGATGAACGAGTTCCGCCAGCTTGGTCAGGCGCTCGTCGGGGACGGACACCTGTCCCATCTGGGCGTCGATGGTGCAGAAGGGGAAGTTGGCTGCCTGCGCTTTTGCGCTCGACAGACAGTTGAAAAGGGTGGACTTGCCCACGTTTGGCAGTCCGACTATGCCAGCTTTCAATGCCATGTTCTATCTGTTTATTGGTAATTTGCCCACAAAGGTACGAAAAAAAAATGAGAATTGTCCGCGTCTGCGCGTGTTTGTGTGCGCATGCCGGCGTTCACACGTGCGGACGTGTGCGTTCAGACATGCGGACGTGTGGGCTCACACATAAGGTTGTGTGAGCTCAAACATAAGGACGTCTGAGCCCACACATAAGTATGTCTGTTCCGGGGGGTGCGGAAGGCTGCGGAACGGCGCCGCGGCATCAGTGTGCCTCGAGCCAGTTGTTGCCCCAGCCACATTCGGCTATCAGGGGCACGGAGAGCTGGCAGGCCTGCTGCATCTCCTCCACCACCATGGCCTCCACGCGCTCGCGTTCGTCGGCAGGGACGCTGAAGTTGAGTTCGTCGTGAACCTGCAGTATCATCTTCGTCGCGTAACCTTCGGCCCACAGACGTGCTTGCACGCGAATCATGGCAATCTTGATGATGTCGGCCGCCGTGCCTTGGATGGGGGCGTTGATGGCGTTTCGTTCGGCGTAGCCGCGCACCACGGAGTTGTGGGAGTTGATGTCGGGCAGCGACAGACGTCGGCGGAAGAGGGTCTCGGTGTACCCTTGTTCGCGGGCGCGACGTATGCTCTCGTCCATGTATTCCTTCACTTTCGGGTAGGTCTCGAAGTAGCCGTCGATGAGCGCTTTTGCCTCCGACCGACTGCAGCCGAGGCGTTCTGCCAGTCCGAACGCCGAGATGCCGTAGATGATGCCGAAGTTAGCCGTCTTGGCCTTCCGGCGCTCGTCGCTCGTGACCTCGCCGATGGGTTTGTGGAAAATCTTGGCGGCCGTGGCGGCATGGATGTCCTCGCCGTCGTGGAAGGCCGCGATGAGGTTGGGGTCCTGACACAGATGGGCCATGATGCGCAACTCTATCTGTGAGTAGTCGGCCGAGAAGAACGTGGCGCCGGGCTCGGGCAGGAAGGCCTTGCGCACCTCCTTGCCGGCGGCGTCGCGCACGGGGATGTTCTGCAGGTTGGGGTTGCTGCTCGAGAGGCGTCCCGTGGAGGTGACGGCTTGGTTGAACGACGTGTGGATGTGGCCCGTGCGGGGATTGATGAGCTGCGGCAGGGCGTCGATGTAAGTGCCCAAGAGTTTCTTCAGTCCGCGGTGCTCCAGAATCTTCTCCACCACGGGGTGTTTGCCGCGCAGACTCTCCAACACTTCCTCGCTCGTCACGTATTGTCCGGTCTTGGTTTTCTTGGGCTTGTCCACGAGTTTCAAGCGTTCGAACAGCACCTCGCCCACTTGTTTCGGCGAGGCTATATTGAAGTTCTGGGCCCCCGAAAGCACGTGTATCTCGTCCTCCAGCTGCAACATCTGCTGGGTGAACTGCAGACTGGTGTCGGCGAGCGACTGCGTGTCGATGACCACGCCGTTGCGTTCTATCTGTGCCAATACGGGCATGAGGGGCATTTCTATCTCCCAGAACAGCTGGTCACATGCCTTCTCCCGGAGCTCAGGTTCCAGTTTCTGCCACAGTTGCAACGTGACGTCGGCGTCCTCACAAGCATAGTCGCAGATGTCGGCAGGGGAGAGGTCGGCCATGTTTTTCTGGTTCTTTCCCTTCGGTCCTATGAGCGCTTCGATGTGGATGGTCTGATAATTGAGGTAGATCTCGGCGAGATAGTCCATGCCGTGGTGCAGTTCGGGGCTGATGAGATAGTGGGCGAGCATGGTGTCCGCCAGCTTGCCTTGCAGCCGGATACCGTAGTTTTGCAGCACGGTGAGGTCGTATTTCAGGTTCTGCCCCACCTTGAGCGAAGCCGGATTTTCGTACACCTGGCGGAAGTCCTCCACCTCCGAGCCGTCGGTCACGGGCACATACCACGCCTCGCCCGGGCGAACGGCGAAGCTCAGCCCCACGAGTTGGGCGTTGAGGGCCTCAGTGCTGGTGGTCTCGGTGTCCAGACAGACGACGGGGGCCGCCAGCAGTTCTGCGGCGAGTTGTCGGCGCGCCTCGGGGGTGTTTATAAGATTGTAG
>JABUUA010000102.1:1379-6956 GCA_021443405.1 Bacteroidaceae bacterium | reverse complement strand
GCCCCATTTGGTCAACTTCTCGAGTGTACCACACATATTCTTGTAGGCGGCATAGCGCACACCTTCAAGATCGTTCTTGTCTTCCCAGAAGTTTTCCTCAACGATTTGAGTCTGGGGATAGACCGTCAGCCAGTCTTGGCAAGAGTAGGCCAATAGTGCCACGCCCGCAAGGCAGACTGATTTGTATATATTCTTAAGTGTTTTCATTCTCGTTATGTCTTTACGTTAGAAACCAACATTGATGCTTGCAGTGAATGATCTCGCAGGAGGCGTCTTGCTGTTGTCGGTTGCCACTGCGTATCCACCAATTCCAACTTCGGGATCCACACCAGTGTACTTCGTCCAGGTGAACAATCTGTTGATGGTTGCACTGAGGCTTAGATTCTTGATACCACAGGTCTTCATCCACTGTTTCTTCACGTCGAAGTTGTATTTCATCTGGATGTACTGCAGACGCAGGTAGTCACCATTCTCCACGTAGCGGTCGCTGGGCAATGAGTTGTAGCTTGCGTATCCATTACGAGAGGTCAGCGCACGGGGTATGTCGGTGATGTCACCATTCTGACGCCAGCGCCATGTAGTAGCGAAGCTCTGGTTGGTGTTGTCGAGCATGCTCTCGTATCTTGCGCGTGCCATGTTCACGATCTGGTTGCCTATACGGAAGTTGAATGAGGCGTTGATCTCAAACTTGCCGTAGTAGAAGTTCACACCAAAACCACCATAACACTTGGGATTGGAGTTGCCCAGATAGACCATATCGTAACGGTCGATGTTACCATCGTGGTTGATGTCCTCATAGATGGCGTCACCACCTTGGAACTGATAGCGAGAACCCTCGTTGTAGCAGTACCACATGGGCAGAGGATTGCCTTTGTAGTCGGTCAGCATGTTGCCGTTAGCATCGTAAGCGATGGGGCAAGTGTAGTTCTCGCCGCGGCGCTGAGCGGCTGCAGAGGTGTTGATGGGATTGCCCTTGGCGTCGTAACCCGTACCGTGAGCAATGGCGTAGTCGGCATTGGGGCAGAGGTTACCGTCGTGGTCCACCTCGGCGTAACCGTAGCTCTTGAACGAAGCAATGGTGTAGCCGTTGTGCTCGTAGTCGTAACGATAAACGCCTTTGTATTTCAGACCGTAGATAGAACCGAGTGCGTTGTTAATCTGCACGCGCTTGTTGTAGTCGAGGTTGGTGGGGTTCCAAGTCTCTGAGCCGTTGAGGGCCTCGAGAAGCAGGGGATCCATCTCCTCCACGGTGTTGAAGTTCTGACTGACGTTGCCGCGCAGTTTCATAGAGAATTTGCCCTTCTTGGCAAACTTGCCTGTGTTGGCGTTCAACTCCCAACCTTTGTTGCGCAGGGCGCCGCCGTTGACCCAAGCCAGCGAGTTGAAACCGTTGGCGCTCGAGATGCGGAGGTTCTGCATGAGCAGGTCGGTGGTCTTCTTGTCATACACCTCGAACTCGAAGTTCAACAGGTCGTTGAACAGACCGAGGTTGAAACCGAGGTTCCACTGCTGCGTCTTTTCCCACTTCAGTGAAGTGAGCGAGAGGTTCTCGGGTTGAACTACAGAGTGACCGTTGTAGTAGCCGGCGCTGCTGTAGCGGTTGTACTGGTTACCACCTGCACCACCCGTGTAACCGGTGATACCCCACGTGGGACGGAAGGCCAGCATAGAGATGACCTTGCGGGTGGGCTCCATGAATTTTTCGTCGGAGATGTTCCAGCGGGCACCGACTGAGGGGAAGGTGCCGTATTTGTGACCGCGACCGAAGGCGGTAGAACCGTCGGTACGAACGCTCACGTCCACCGAGTACTTACTCTTATAAGAATAGTGCAACTGCTCGAAGAAGCTGTGTCCGCGCCATTCGTTGTTACCGGCACTGGCACCGCTCAGCAGAGCTACCACGGTGGGGTCGGTGATTCCGTCGGGCACATTCCACAAGCCGATGTACTGGGTGCTGGAGCTACCCGTGTTCATCTCGAAACGAGCCATACCTGACAATGAGTGGTCAGAGTTCTTGAAGTGGCTGTAGTAGTGCAACTCGTGGCGGGTGGTGAACTCAAGCGACTTGTACTCGTCGTTCGACACCATGTTGCGATCGTTGCTCATGCCCGATGCCGCGTCGTCGCCACCGAACATCCAAGGAACGTTACGGAGTTCGCTGGGGCAGTACTGGTCGTTAGAGGTGTTGTAGATGTTCAACTGCACGTCGCCCTTATAGTTGAGTTGGTGCTGGTCGCCGTCCTTGCCCCAGAGTTTGTAGGTAACGTCGAACTGGGGAGTCAGGTTGTACTGCTTCTGCTTCCACCAAGCAAGGTTGGCGCGAGCCACGGGGTTGCCGTTGCGGAAGGCGTCAATCAGGTAGTAAGAGGTCTCGCCGTCACGCTGGTCGTGCTGTGCGGGAGCTTGACCGGTGCTGAGCGTTGCAGCCACGGGGAACATGCTGAAGTAGTTACCCGTGAGGTTACCCATGGCGTCGTATTCATAAATACTCATGTTGGGCATGGCCTTGTAGGCGCGTTCCACAATGTCGTTGCCGTAGTTCTTGTGGTTCGAGGTGAAGGTCATGTTCACGGTAGCGCGGAACTGGATGCGGTCGCTGACCTGATAGTCCAGCGTCGTGCTCTCGGTGAACTGGTCAAGTTTCTGACCGATGACCGAACCCGTCGATTTGTTGTAACCGGCACCGATGCGGAACTGAGCCTTCTCGCCACCACCCGTCAGGTTGATGTAGTAGCGGTTCTCGCGACCAAACTGGCGCACGGCGTCGAGCCAATCGGTGTTGTGGTTGTAATGATTGTAGATGTAAGGCATCGACTGGTTGTAGTTCAACTCGGCGATTTGGTTCGAATACTTCGAATTCATCCAAGGGTTGAAGTAGGCTTCCTTCATCATCATGGTGTAGCCGTCACCGTCAAGCATCTTGTAGCCAGTGGGCTGCCAAGTGCCGTTGAACTTGTATGAGAAGTTGACCTGCGTGGGTCCGCGCTTACCGCGACGGAGCTTGATTTCGATAACACCGTTCGAGCCGCGCACACCCCACTTGGCGGCAGAGGCAGCGTCCTTCAGTACGGTGATGCTCTCAATATCCTCGGTGTTCACGTTCAGCAGGGTAGAGAACTGCTCCTCGTTGTCCATATCCTCGAAGTTCACTTGCTGTGCGTCCTCGGGGAGGTCGAAGATGTGGTCGTTGACGACAATCAGTGGTTGTGCGTTACCGTTGATAGTAGAAGTACCGCGCAGGCGCATGGTAGTTCCCGAACCCAGGTTACCCGAGTTGGCCACAATGTCGAGACCGGCAATCTGACCTTGCAGGGCTTGGTCCACCGACTCGAAGGCGAGACCCTCGAGGTCGTCCATCTTCATGGTAGAGACGGCACCTGCGTACTCACGTGCGGGGATGTCGAGACCCGTGGTGGCCGCTTTCTTCTTGGCGACAACGTCCACCGCCTTCATGGTCACGGTGGCCTCGTTCATGTTCACTTTATATACACTCTTGTTGATGGGAGTGTAAACCTTGTCCGTGTAGCCCATTCCGTGGAACACCAGTTTGTTCTTGGCGTTCTTCACGGTCATGGTGAAGTTACCGTTTGCATCGGTAATCGCGCTCGAGACGATACGGTTGTTGGAGTCCACCTCCTTGACCTGAATGCCGGGGATTCCACCGAACTCGTCGCTCACGGTACCACTGACACGATTCTGTGCGCTTACGGGCAGCGCCATGAAAGCAAGTGCCCAAAGCATGATTATCTTTATATATTTTTTCATGATACTCTCGATTTAGCGGATTGCATAGCGCTTCAGATACTGACGAGCAGCGGCTTGGGTGGCCCAATGGCTGGCAATGGGCTTGTCGTCGTGCTTCAGCACCTTGGGAATCTGATGGATGACTGCGAAGCTTGAGCCGTCGATGGTGATGGCGTTCATGGTCTTGGCATCCTTGGGAGTCTTGTTACAAGCGATGTCGCGAGCCAGGATGTTCACCTTGTGCTTGTTCTCGTCGATGGTCACGGTCTCGTTGTTCAGGTCGGTTACCGTCATTACGCGGTTGTGGCGGTTCACGACCACTTTGCAGAAGAGACCCTTCTCCACGTCGTAGCTGGCGGTCACGTACTCAGCGTTGTCAATGTCGCTGTTGTCCACGAACACGCTGTTGTCGGCGAAGTGGTAGCGCAGGAAGTTGGTCAGATAGGTAATCTTGGCTTGCAGGCGAACGCTGTCAACGCGGGCCTCTGCTTGCAACTTCTCCAACTCAGCCACGAACTGGGCTCTGCTCTCCTCGTCGGCAGCATTGTCGCGGTCGGTCTCCACCTCAGCCTGACGCTCCATGTTGGCTTTCAGCGTGGTGTTGTAGTCGTCTTCGATAGACTCCCACGTGGGCAGTCCATCGGCAATAGCTTCATCTACTGCCTCGTTGGTGGGAACGAAGATGGTGTAGCGGTAGTTGTTGAAGAACTGGACGTTGTAGTCGGGCCCGTTCTCCGTGTCGGTAAACATCTGGAACTTCTTCATGGCTGCCTTCTGCTGAGAGGCGGTGAGGGTCTTGGTGTCCACCAGACCACAGGCCTTGATGATTTCCTCGTTGCCGGCGCAGAGGTCGTAGAAAGCACCGTAGTCGGGACTGTCGCCCACTCCGTCGTCGGTCAGCACGCTATATACGCTGTGGGCCGAAGGAATAATGGGGCTGTCCAGAATATAAGTGGTTCCGTTGGCCATGGCGTGTTCGTCCTCGGCGATGTTCTCCAGGGTTCCGCGGTCGCCGTTGGTGATGCCGGCGGCCTCGTTCTCGAGCTGGAATCCACCCTGAACCTTCACGATGTGGCCGTTGTCACGGGTCACCTTCACGGCGCTACCATTCTTGGTCACGTAGTATTCGTCGATGTCCGTGTTGATTTCGTCACGACCGTCGAGCACGATGGTGTGGCTCTCGAGAATATCCTTCAGGCGGTTACAAATCTCGGCGTTGGTCATCTTCTCCAGCGTATATTCTGTTCCAATCTGGCCCGTAGCGGGGTCGTATGCAAACATCTTGTAGTTGATGGCGAAACCTGCGTCAGAGCCGTCCTTGTTCTTGTTCGAGAACTGCAAGGTACGCGACTTGGTGCTCTTGAAGCTGACTACGTCGTAGTAGTAGTTGAGGGCCTCGTCGCTGGGGATGAAGAAGACGAAGCGGCTCTGCATAGCGAGCAGGTAAGCGTAGTAGTTCAAACCCATGTAGTCGGTGGTGCCCGGCGAACCATTGTTGATGGCCCACTTCATCACCAGGTTGGTCTTACTGATGTTGGCGGGAGCGGCCACCGAGGTATATTTGGCGGGACCGTAAACCTTGTCGGTCAGGTAGATGACACCGTTGTTGGCCAGCAGCGAGCCAGTTACGTGAGCGATGTCCTCGGGATAGAAAATCTGCTCCTGCGAACCCTCGTCACGGAGGCTGAGCATCTTGCTGGGAACACTGCCAGCAAAGGAGTCGAACATGATGTTGTTAATCAGCATGTGCAGGGTGTTCTGCGGAATCTGGTCGATGTTGCGGTAGAGCTTCTCGAAGTCCTCGGGGGTGGGGTTGTCGATGCTGCTGTACTG
>JABUUA010000102.1:0-1340 GCA_021443405.1 Bacteroidaceae bacterium | reverse complement strand
GCCACCACCTTTGGTGAAGTACTTCCACAGGGTTGCGTCGGTGGGAACGAACATGGCCGCCATATCCAGCTGCGGGTTGCCCTTCGAATCGAAGAAGGCGTTCCATCCGGGGTCGAAGGCCAGAGCGAGGTCCTCGGTGCTGTAGCGCTGTCCGTGCGGGTCGGTCTTCAACTCCTGACCGCCGAAGCTGCGGGCGCTGATGTAGCGCTTGGTGAAGATGGAGTCTTCCCACTGGATTCCCTTCGAATCCATCACCTTCTTGTAGGCTCGGGTCACTCCGTCGTTGTAGTAAGGAATACTCCAACGGTCAATCATGTGCGAGAAGATGTTGGTCTTACCGCTGGTGCGGAGCACTTCGGCCATGTTGGTGATGGGCGTGAGCACCTTCTCGGTCACGTTGATATAACCGTTCTGGCAGACACCGTCCTTCTCCACCAACAGGGCGTCGTAGATGTGCACATCGCTGGTGACGCGGTCGCGGCCCATGAAGATGCTGAAGTCTTCGTCGGAGATGTTGTTGTTGGCCAAGTATTCGCCCGTGAAGTGAAGCATCATGGGCAGCGTAGAGTCGTTGACCATATACAGACCTTTTCCGCCGTTCTCGGTGCGGAAGCGATACCAGTAGTCCTTCTTGCCTTGCTCTGCCCAGTTGTAACTCTTGGGGAGCTGGTCGCCCGGCATGAAGGTGATGGAGTCGGTGGCCTCTACGTCGGTGAAGCGACGCATGTACTGACCTCTCATGGGGTAGATGATGTTGCCGTTGCCGTCCTTCGAGGTTTCGTCGCTGGCAAGGTTCTCCATCACGATGGCGTTGTTGAGCATGCTCGTGTGAATGAGCAATTTCTTCTGGCTTTCGCTCAAGTTCTCGTAGCTTGTGGCAGTGTGCCAAGGGTTAGACTCGGGCAACTGAGCGTTCTTGGCGAAGAATTCTTCCCAAGCTTTGTCGGTAGCCACGAACACGGTCTTGGAACCGGTTTTCGACAGGATGTCCACCAAACCGCGGTTGTTGTCTGCATCGGAAGCAGCGTTCACCTGCGGGTCGGCCAGGAGGCGGAGGTAGTAGTTGAACTCTCCTCGAGCTTTCAAGTCGTCGTAGATGCTGGCGCCCAGCCATTGGGGCTTTTCATCGTCGAGCTTGTACTCGTCCTGGCACGAGGTGGCCATTCCACACACTGTAAGCACGGCCAGCATCCAAGATGCTCCCTTGCCCAGTTTGCACAAATGGTGTCTCATACGCATTGATTTTGTGTTATTTATGGTTATTAATTATTTGTTTCTCTCGGTATTAGCTCGTAAGAAGCTTTAACATAATAGCACAAATTTACAAAATATTAACGAAC
>JABUUA010000101.1:15008-20606 GCA_021443405.1 Bacteroidaceae bacterium | reverse complement strand
TTGTTCTTCGGATGAATGTCGATGGGGTTGCCCAGGTCGATGGCCACGGCCATGCCTGTGTTGGGGAGTTCGAGCGTAGTCACTTGGGCCTGACGTAAGGCGGCCCACTCACTGCCGGGCTGGTAATCGCTGGGCGCTTGGTAGCCGGCCAACTGCACGAAATAGAAGGGCAGGTCGGCGCCCCACAGTCGGCGCCAGCTGGTCACCAGCGCCTTCATCAACGGATTGTATTGGGCGGCGCGGCCCACATTGGCGCAACCTTGATACCACAGAAAGCCCTTCACGGGCAGGGAGGCCAGTGGCGAGAGCATGGCGTTGTAGAGATTCGTGGGATAGTTCTGGCTGTGGATGTTCTCGGGACGGGCCTCGTAGGAGCGGTCCACCTTGTACTGCCAGTTGTCCGCCAGCGAGATGCGCTGGCCTGTCTGCGACTCGATGAACACGCTGCCGGGCGTTCCGTGGATGCCGCCGTTGCCCGCTGTGTCCTGCACGCGTACAGTGATGACGTTCTTGCCCGCATGCAGCACGCCGCTTCCCACGGTGTAGAGGCGCGGTTGGTCCCAGCCGCTGCCGCGGGCCACCTCGTGTCCGTTGACAAACGTCACATCGTCGTCGTCAATCATTCCCAAGGAAAGACGGGCGCCGTCGGCGAACGAAGCATCAAGCTCCACGGCATACTGTAGCCACACTACGCCGTCGAAGTTGGGCAACACCGTGGTCTCCCACGCCGCGGGAACGGGCATCGGAGCCCAGTCGGGCTGCAGCGTGGCCTTGTCGAACTCCATGTCGGGGCGCGCTTGCGTGGCTTGCCATGCGGCAAACTGCCGTCGGTATTCCTGTTCCATGGCGTTGCTGTCGTGCCGATGTTCGCGCAGCGCCTTCACCTGAGGCTCGAAACCTGCCACGGCCGACAGAGCCTCCAACTCCGTCCACGCCTCTGCGGGCGTGCCGCCCCACGAACAATCGAGGACGCCCACGGGCACGCGGAGCGCCCGGTTCAGTTCGCGCGCATAGAAATAAGCTATGGAAGAGAACTCGGCCACGCTGCCGGTGTGGCATTCCTGCCAGCCTGCCGCGGTCAGTTCCACGTCGTCCTTCGGCGTGTTCGAAGTGATGCGCTTCACCTGCAGAAGGCGGATGTCGGGGTGGTGTGCCTGCACGAGTTCCTGCTCGTAATTCATCACCTTGCCCCAACCGCTCACGGGCATCTCCATGTTCGACTGGCCGGAGCACAGCCACACCTCGCCCACCAAGACGTCGGTGATGGTGGTGCGTTCACCGTCGTCAAAGGTCACGGCGTAGGGGCCACCGGCCTTCGGGGTGGTCAGTTGCAGGGTGCATCGACCGTTGGCATCGGCCGTTCCCTGCACCGTCTGCTGATTCCACGAGGGTGTGACCGAGACGGTGCTGCCCGCTCTCGCCTGAAGGCGGAGGGTGAGCGTGGCTTGTTGTTGCAGCACCATGTGGCTGCTGATGTAGTTGGGCAGTTGCACCTTGGCCTGAACAGCCAGGGCGACGAGGAAAGTAATCCCCGTGAATAGGGCTTTTTTCATGGTTATCGGGTATTAGTGTTGGTTTTGAAGGAAGGATGTTATCGCGGTGGTGAAGATTTCGTAGTAGAGTTCGCATTTGTGTTCACCGATGCCATAGACCTCGGCGAACGCGCTGCGTGTGGTGGGTTTGCGCTCCACCATGTCTTGCAGGGTGCGGTCGCTCATGATGACGAACGCGGGAACGCGTTTCTCCTGCGCGATGTCCAGACGCAGTTGCTTGAGCGTCTTGAGCAGTAGTTCGTCTGTTGTGGTGGGCGTGTAAGGCGCTTTTGCTTCCTCTTTCTGCGCCTTGCTCGTGCGCTTTCGGGGTGCTGCGGCCTCCTCTTTCTGCGGCACCACGAGCGCCGCCTTGCGCCTTCCGTAGAGCACGTCCTCGCCCAGCGGGGTGATGCGAAGGTGGTTGTGCTCGTCATACGCTATTTCGATGTAGCCCATTTGCAGCATCTGTAGCAAGTAGTCGTTCCAGTCGCGGTGCGGAACGTCGCGGCCCACGCCGAAGGTCGGCAGGGTGTGATAACCCTTTTCGGTAATTTCGGGGGAAAATGCACCGCGGAGAATGCTTATCAGCATCCTTATGCCCACTTGCTGTTGGGTGCGCGCCATGGCCGAAAGGGCCTTTTGAATCAGCAAGGTTCCGTCGAATTGCTGTGGGGGATGATGGCATACGTCGCAGTTGTGACAAGGCTGGTCGGTGGCTTGTCCGAAGTAGTTGAGCAGGATGCGGCGCCGGCACACCTGGCTCTCGGCGTATTCCTGCATGCGCGACAACTTTTCCAAATTGAGGGTTTGCTGGCCGCTGTCGTAGGCGAAGTTGCGCAGGGTGATGACGTCGGCGAAGCTATAGAATAGCAACGTCTCGGCGGGCAGACCGTCGCGCCCGGCTCTGCCTATCTCCTGATAATAGTTCTCGATGCTCTTCGGCAGGTTGTAGTGTATCACAAACCGCACGTTACTCTTGTCGATGCCCATGCCGAAAGCTATGGTGGCGCAGACCACTTGCAGGCGGTCGTTGAGAAAATCGTCCTGTACACGCGTTCGTTCGGCGGCCGACAAGCCAGCGTGATAGCTGTCGGCACGGAAGCCCATGCGGCGCAGTTCCTCGGCCACGCTTTCGCAAGTCTTCTTGGCCAAGCAGTAGATGATGCCGCTGTCATCGCCGTGGCGCGCTATCAACTGGCGGATGACACGCAGTTTGTCGGTCTTCTGTCCCATTTTGCTCACGGTGAGGGAGAGGTTGGGACGGTCGAAACTACCCACGAACAGGCGTGGCTGGAGCAGGCGGAGCTGGTCCACGATGTCTTGTCGCGTGAGTTTGTCGGCCGTGGCCGTGAGTGCTACGATGGGCACGTTGGGGAAGGTGGCGTGCAGTCCGCCCAGTTGTGTGTACTCGGGACGGAAGTCGTGTCCCCACTGCGAGATGCAGTGTGCCTCGTCGATGGCAATCATCGACACCTGCACGCAATGTTGCAGCCACGTGAGTTCGGACAGCAATCGTTCGGGGGAGATGTAGAGCAACTTCACCTCGCCTTGTTCGCAGGCGGTGCGGATGTGGGCGTTGAGGCCCTCGTCGTTGGCACTGTTCATGGCCTCGGCGCTGATGCCGTTGGCGCGCAGTGCCTCCACTTGGTCCTTCATCAGCGAGATGAGGGGCGAGACCACGATGGCCGTTCCCGGGCGCAATAGGGCTGGGATTTGGTAGCAGACGCTCTTGCCGCCGCCTGTGGGCATGAGCACGAGAGCGTCGTGACCGGCCGTCACATGTCTGATGATTTCGGCCTGCATGGGGCGAAATTCCGTATAGCCGTAGTAGCGGCGAAGGATGTCGAGCGGCGTCATGGGCGATTTTTATTTATGTGACAAAGATAATCATTATTTCCGTATCTTCGGCGTTGCCCGCGGATATTCTCTGCGAAAAATAGGTGACGGATGCTGTTTTCTTCGGTGAAAAGGTTGAAAATATCCGATGAAACCGATAAATTTCTCGGATAACGGTATTTCGCCATTTTGTTTTTTTCTCTTTTTTTCTTGGAAAATCGCTCGCTTAATCGTACCTTTGTCTTTTGTGAGTGCGGGCGCGCTTGCGTGAGGCGGCCTGCTCCCGAGTGGATGAAAGCCCGCAGACGAATGTTATACTCCGAATAAAAAGCTGTCATGATGCAAAGATTTTCGACCCTTGTCTCCCTGTTTTCTGTGGCAACGCAGTTGATGGCGCAGGAAACGCAGCGCCCCAACATCGTGTATATTATGACCGATGACCACACGGCACAAATGATGTCGTGCTACGGACACAGTCCTGTGCAAACCCCGAATCTTGACCGCATCGCCGAAGAGGGCGTTATCTTCAGCGAGAGCTTCGTGGCCAACTCACTGAGCGGTCCCAGTCGCGCCTGCATGATTACGGGCAAGCACAGCCACAAAAACGGGTTTACGAACAACGAGCACGGCATCTTCGACGGCTCGCAGCAAACCATGCCCAAGCTCATGCAGCAGGCCGGTTATCAAACGGCGCTCATCGGGAAGTGGCACTTGGTGAGCCTGCCCACGGGTTTCGACCACTGGGAGATATTGCCCGGACAAGGCGACTACTACAACCCCGACTTTATCACCATGGACGGAAAGCAGCATACCGAGCACGGCTACTGCACCGACATCGTGACCGACAAGAGCATAGCATGGCTGGAGCAGCGCGATACATCGCGGCCCTTCATCCTGTTTGTCCACCACAAGGCTTGCCACCGTCCGTGGCTGCCCGACTTCAAGGATTTCCGCACTTACGAGGACAAAACCTTCCCGTTGCCCGAGACCTTCTGGGACAAGTGGGAGGGACGTGAGGCCGCACAACAGCAGGAGATGAGCATCGCCTCGGCCCACGATATGGACCTCGCCTACGACTGCAAAATCTACTCCAAGGGCGACCAGTCGCGTCTCACCGAGAACTACGAGCGCATGGTGAACCGTCTTGAACCCGCCGACCGCCAGACCTACTGGCAGTTCTACGACTCCATCACCACCGACTTCCGCAGTCGTCACTACGAGGGCGACGCGCTGACCGAAGCCAAGTTCCAGCGCTATATGCGCGACTACGCCAAGGTGACCAAGAGTCTGGACGAGAATGTGGGTCGCCTGATGCAGTATCTGCGCGACCACGGCATGCTGGAGAACACCCTTGTGGTCTATACCAGCGACCAAGGCTTTTATATGGGTGAGCACGGTTGGTTCGACAAGCGTTTCATGTACGAGGAAAGCTTCCACACGCCGCTCATCATGCGTCTGCCCGACGGTTATCGGCGCCGCGGCTGGGTGAAGGAGATGGTGCAGAACATCGACTATGCCCCCACCTTCCTCGACATGGCGGGAGCGCCCATCCCCGCCGACATCCAAGGCCGCTCGCTCGTGCCGCTCCTGAAGGGTAAGAAGACCGAGGGAAAGTGGCGCGACGCCCTCTACTATCATTTCTATGAGTTCCCTGCCGAACACATGGTGAAGCGCCACTACGGCATTCGCACCAAGCGATGGAAACTCATTCACTTCTACAACGACAACGACCAGTGGGAACTCTACGACTTGAAGAACGACCCGAACGAGTTGCACAACCTCTACGGTCAGCCCCGATATGCCAAGCAACAGGCCCGACTCCACGAGCAGTTGCGCCAGTTGCAAAAGGAGTATGACGATGACATAGAGGCGCAACTGCAACGCCGCTGAGGGTTAGCGAGGGTGTACGACGCCCGATGATGACAGCGAACAACACGTAACAACTATAAAACTAAAAGATAAAAATAAGAATTATGGCAAAGAAAGCACTTTTGATGATTCTGGACGGTTGGGGAATCGGCAACCGTGGCAAGGGCGACGTTATCTTCAACACGCCCACTCCTTACATCGATTCATTGTGGAAAGACTACCCCTGCAGCCAGCTGGAGGCCAGTGGCGAGAACGTGGGTCTGCCCGACGGACAGATGGGTAACTCTGAGGTTGGTCACCTGAATATTGGTGCCGGTCGCATCGTTTACCAAGACTTGGTAAAGATAAACCGTGCTTGCGC
>JABUUA010000101.1:10231-14964 GCA_021443405.1 Bacteroidaceae bacterium | reverse complement strand
GAATACGCTAAGCTGAACGGCAAGAGCGTGCATCTGATGGGTCTGACCAGCAACGGCGGCGTCCACAGCTCGCTCGAGCACTTGTTCACCCTCGTGGACATCAGCCGTCAGTATGGCATCGGCCATACTTTTGTTCATTGCTTCATGGACGGTCGCGACACCGACCCCAAGAGTGGCAAGGGCTTCATCGAACAACTCACGGCCAAGTGTGCCGAGGTGGACGGCGCCGCCATCGCCAGCATCATTGGTCGCTTCTATGCTATGGACCGCGACAAGCGCTGGGACCGTGTGAAGGTGGCCTATGACCTGCTCGTCGCTGGCGAGGGCAAGCAGGCTACCGACATGGTGACCGCCATGCAGGAGAGCTACGACGAAGATGTGACCGACGAGTTCATAAAACCCATCCACAACGCCACCGTGGATGGCACCATCAAGGAAGGCGACGTGGTCATCTTCTTTAACTACCGCAACGACCGTGCCAAGGAACTCACCATCGTGCTCACGCAGCAGGATATGGAGGAACAGGGCATGAAGACCATTCCCGGCCTGCAGTATTACTGTATGACGCCCTACGACGCTTCGTTCACGGGTGTCCACATTCTTTTCCCCAAGGAAAATGTGATGAACACGCTGGGCGAGTACATCGCCTCGAAGGGATTGAAGCAACTCCACACCGCCGAGACGGAGAAGTACGCTCACGTGACCTTCTTCTTCAACGGCGGTCGAGAGACCCCCTACGACGGCGAGGACCGCATCCTCGTGGCCAGTCCTAAGGTGCAGACCTACGACCTGAAGCCCGAGATGAGCGCCTTCGAGGTGAAGGACAAACTCGTGGCAGCTATCGGCGAGGACAAGTACGACTTCATCGTGGTGAACTTTGCCAACGGCGATATGGTGGGCCACACCGGCATCTACGAGGCCATTGAGAAGGCCGTCACTGCCGTGGACGCTTGCGTCAGTGAAGTGGTGGAAACCGCTAAGGCTCACGACTACGAGACCATCATCATTGCCGACCACGGTAATGCCGACAATGCCTTGAACACCGACGGCAGCGTCAACACCGCCCACTCGCTCAACCCCGTTCCCTTCATCTATGTGACGGAGAACAAGGACTCCAAGGTGGAGAACGGCGTGCTGGCCGACGTGGCTCCCAGCATCCTGCATATCATGGGTCTCGAGCAGCCCGCCGAGATGACTGGTAAGTGCCTTATTAAGTAATAACGAACACACAGCCCCCAGCCTCCGTCCGCGGATGTTGGGGGCTTTTTACTCTCGCGTTGAGACGTTGAGTTACTGACTATGGTAAAGATAGAGGAAAGCTGGCGACAGCGCTTGGCGGCGGAGTTCGAGAAACCTTATTTCGCCTCGCTGGTAGCGTTTGTGCGTGCTGAGTATGGACAGGGCGTTTGCTATCCGCCGGGCCCGCTTATCTTCCATGCCTTCGACCGCGTTCCCTTCGACCGCGTGAAGGTGGTCATTTTAGGACAAGACCCCTATCATGGACCGGGTCAGGCTCATGGTCTCTGCTTCTCCGTGCCCGACGGCATTGCTCATCCACCCTCGCTTCGCAACATTTTTCAGGAAATCCAGCAGGAGACGGGCGCTCTCGTACCCGAGAGCGGCAACCTGACGCGCTGGGCTGACCAGGGCGTGTTCTTGCTCAACACCTGTCTCACCGTGCGACAGCATCAGGCCTTCAGCCACAGCAACCGTGGTTGGGAGACCTTCACAGATGCCGTTATCCGTTTGCTCTCCGCCGAGCGCGAGGGGCTTGTGTTCTTGCTCTGGGGCGGACCGGCCGGGAAGAAGGCGTCGCTCATCGATGCCACGCGCCACTGCGTCCTGCGGTCGGCTCATCCCAGTCCGCTGAGCGCATACCGGGGCTTCTTCGGCAACAACCATTTTCAGCTTGCTAACCAGTATCTCATAGAACGTGGACAACAACCCATCCAGTGGTAGTGCACGGCTCACAGCGTGGCCGTCTGACCTCCCGCCCATGCTCGTGGTGGGCGACGTGATTGTGCACACCGACCTCATCACCGAATACTTTGCCTGCGACATTGAGGCTTGTCAAGGTCGCTGTTGTGAGGAGGGCGATGCTGGTGCGCCCGTGACGCTCGACGAGATTGCCGACATCGAGGCACAACTCGACGAACTCTGGCCGCACATGTCGGCCTCGGCGCAAACCGTGGTGGACCGGCAGGGTGTGGCCTATGCCGACCCTGAGGGAGAACTGGTCACCAGCATCGCCAACGGCCGCGACTGCTGTTTCCGTGGTTGCCATGGCTGTCTCCTTCGTGAGCGACCTATCAGCTGCCATCTCTATCCCATTCGAACCAAGCAGTTGGGCGAGGTAGTAGGGCTGCAATACCACCGCTGGGACATCTGCAAACCCGCCGTGGAGAAGGGTCGCCGGCTGGGCATCCCCGTCTATCAATTTCTGCGCGAACCGCTCATCCGCCGCTTCGGACAGGCGTGGTACGACGAGCTGGAGACTACGGTAGCGGAACTCAAAAAGTCGTTTGGTCTGTGAAAACAAATCGGTCATAAGTCCAGCGGGCTAATGACCGATTTGAAATTATCTGTACACGATTAGTGGAGGAAATCGCCGTAGGGGAGTGTGAAGGTGGCGTCGCCCAGGTTCACGTTACCCATGGCAAGACCTTTCTTGAGCCAGTGGTGACGCCATTCCGAGCGACCGTGGTTGAACGACTCAGGAACTTCGTAGCCTTGTGCTTTCTTCTGCAGGTAGTCGTCGCCGATTTTCTTGGCGGCGTCCAGTGCCTCTTCCAAGTCACCGTCCTCGAGAGAGTTGAACATCTTGTTGTCGTGATATGCCCAAACACCGGCATAGAAGTCGGCCTGCAACTCCAGACGCACGCTCACTTTGTTGGCATCGGCCTGTGCCATGCGGTTCATCTGCTGGTGAGCCTGACTGAGAGTGCCGCGCAGATACTGCACGTGGTGCCCGACTTCGTGAGCAATCACGTAGGCGTAGGCGAAGTCGCCGTCGGCTCCCAAGGTCTGACGCATGTTCTGGAAGAACGAAAGGTCGATATAAACCTTCTGGTCTGCCGAGCAATAGAAAGGACCGGTCTGTGCTGTCGCGCCGCCGCAACCGCTGTTGACGGAGCCGGTGAACAGGACAAGTCCGGGAGCTTCATACTCTCCCCAGCCCTGCTCGCGGAATATCTTTGTCCATACGTCCTCGGTGCCGGCCAGAATCTGGCTGGAGAACTCGGCGAGTTCGTCGGTAGCCGAGGTGTCCACCGTCTGTTCGGTTCCAGTCCCTTGCATTTGCATGCCGATAACTTGTTGCAAGATATCGCTGATGTTTCCGCCGCCCATCAGGGTGAACAGCGCTGCGATGACGATGCCGCCGATGCCCAGACCGCCGGCTACTTTGCCGCCCGAAAGACCGCGTCTGTCGTCCACGTTCGAGCTTTTTCTTCTTCCGTCTAATCTCATGATACTTATTGATTAAAGTGATTATATTAACTGTCGTAGAATGTTGGCTATTCCGTCGTCGTCCACACTGTCGGTCACGTAGCGTGCAGCGGCCTTCACGGCATCGCTGGCATTGCCCATGGCTACGCTGTGCGGTACGTGGCGCAGCATCTCGATGTCGTTGCCTCCGTCGCCGAACGCCATGGTCTGCTCAAGGGGAATACCGAAGTGCGCGAGCATGGCGTCGATACCCGTAGCCTTGTTGTTGCCCTTGCAGATGGCATCCACAAAGGAAGGGTGCCAGCGGAAAGCGTCGCAACCTTGTAGCACATGCTCCATGATGTAGGGTTCCTCGTCGGCATGAAAGAATGGAATCACCTGCATGGTCTCCATCTCGAGACAATGCTCGATGGGGGCGAAAACGCCCGATTTTTCGTTCAGGTCGAGGAGGGTGAACACCTCTCGGGCCTCGTCGTTGAGTTTGGTCACGAAAGCCTCACGGTCCGACGCAAAGGCGATGGGCATGGGGTGCTCCCGTTCGTAGGCGATGAGGCGCTGGAGATCGGCGGGGTCGATGGTGCGTCGCAGAATGACCTCCCCGTCGGCCGTCACCACACTGCCGCCGTTGACGGCCACGATACCGTCGTATTCCATGTCGCCAAGATTGTTGACAAAGGGCACGGGTCGCCCGGTGGCGATGAACACTTTCACGCCCATCGTTCTAACGCGCCGCACCGCATCCAGCGTAGTCTGCGGGATGCGGTGCGTGCGGAACGACACCAGTGTGCCGTCGATGTCAAAGAATATGGCGCGAATGCCGTCCATAGCGGAGCAACGCGTTAAGCGTCGATGTTAGCAAAGGTGGCGTTCTGCTCGATGAACTCGCGGCGTGGTGCCACGTCCTCGCCCATGAGCATCGAGAAGACATAGTCGGCGCCGGCGGCATCTTCGATGGTCACCTGCTTGAGAAGACGACTGTTGGGGTCCATCGTTGTCTCCTTCAACTGGGTGGGATTCATTTCACCAAGACCTTTGTAACGCTGGGTGTGGATACCTTGCTCCGAGCCGTTGTTGTACTTCTCCATGAAGCGCATGCGGTCCACTTCGGTATAACAGTACTCCTCGTTCTTGCCGATAGAGCAACGGTAGAGAGGCGGCGTGGCGATGAAAAGGTGTCCGTTCTGGATAAGCTCGGGCATGTAGCGGTAGAAAAGAGTCATCAGCAGCGTGTCGATGTGCGAACCATCGACATCGGCATCGGTCATGATGATGACCTTGTGATAGCG
>JABUUA010000101.1:0-8128 GCA_021443405.1 Bacteroidaceae bacterium | reverse complement strand
TCGGAGTTCAGCTCCTCGATGCTCATGGTGGCGATGACCAGACGCAGCTGACCGAAGAGAATATCGCGGGCGAGCTCCTGAATCTGTGTGGCGCTCAGGCCCAGCAGACGCTCGGCAGCGGCGAGCATGGTCTCGGGTTCGGTGCTGATACCTACGGTGAAACGGCAGGGAACGTCCACGCGGATGTTCTGGCGGCTCAGCGCGTTGGTGAGGTTGGCATCGATGCCGATGGGCGTCAGCGACAGGTAGGCGTAGTCCTGGATGATGGGCCAGACGAAGGTACCACCGCCGTGGACACACTTGGCGCTCTTGTTACTGCCTTGCGTTCCATAGACTACGAGAATCTTGTCGGAAGGGCAACGACGATAGCGGTTGAGCAAGGCGGCGATGATCATGACAATCACGACCGCGATAATCACGAAAAGATAGGGAATGTCCATACAGTTGTTGTTTATAGGTTATTGAATAATTTTTGTTGTCATGCCTTTTCCACGAGCACAGTGTGGTCGTCGAGCAGGCTGGTGATATACACCTTCGTGCCGCTGGCGATGGCGTCGCCGTTGGTGGCGGCAGCCAGTTCCTGCACCGAGCCACCGAAGCTCACCTGCACCTTCCCCTGGCCGCTGCGGTTGGCGGGGATGCGCAGATAGACGTCGCACACCTGTCCCACGCAGTCCTTTATCTGGTAGGCACCGTTCGACTCGAGGCGTTTGGCCTGCTTGAAGATGGCCACGAAGATGGCCACGAAAACGGCACCCGTGGCGAGGGCGAGGAGGGCGAGGAGCAGATGGTTCTGCGTGATGCTGCTGAAGCAAACGCCGCCCCAGCCTAAGCCGAGCAGGAAGTTGATGAAGTTGCGCACTGTGAAGAGCTGCATGGCGCCGCCCGTGTCGAGTGTGTCGCCGGCGGAAGCGTCCACGTCGCTCTGGAAGTCGAAGTCGCTGTCCGTGTCGCCGATGCCCACGAAGGTCAGGATAAACTGGATGACAAACACCAGACTGGTGACGAGTGCCACGGTCCAGTAGAATCGCATCATGGGGTCGAGGTGGTTGTAGAGTTCAGTTAAATGTGTCATAGTTGCCAGTTGTATAAGTTCATCTTCAAGCAAAGATAATGAAAAAGACCGTATCACGGTAAGATTCTCACCAAAATATTGCGTAAGCCGCTTCTTTTTGCTAAGTTTGCATTGCGATTAAAAGTTGTTCCATTTTTGTAAGTTTTGCCGATGTTTGATTCGGTACTGCAAAGGTAGCGACCGCGTCGTGCAAAAACAAAGAACTGCAACCTTGCAGCGAATTTTCCGGGAAAAGCGGCGCAGACTGCTGCAACATTGCAGACGCCGGTCCGGGGAAAAGCGGCGGGCTGCGCCAGTGAGAAAACGAAAACTATGAGTCATCCATTAGAGAAGTTCCATTTCTGCCCCGTGTGCGGGGCGCGTGAGTTCGAGGTGTCCGGCGACCGCAGCAAGCGGTGCTGGCGCTGCGGCTTCGAGTATTTCCTCAATCCCTCGGCCTCGGCGGCGGCGCTGATACAGAACGACCGTGGCGAACTGCTGGTGGCCGTTCGCTCGCGCGAGCCCGAACGCGGCAAGTGGGATTTGCCCGGCGGCTTCTGCGACCTTGCCGAGACACTGGAGCAAGGCGTCTGCCGCGAGGTGCTGGAGGAGACGGGGCTGACGGTGGACGCGACCGAATATCTGTGCTCCTTCCCCAATACCTATTTATATAGTGGATTCGTGGTGCACACTGTCGATTCGTTTTTCCGCTGCCGCGTGTCCGATTTCTCGCCGATGCGGGCGATGGACGATTGTGGCGAACTGATGTGGGTGCCCTTACAAGACGTATGTCTTGACCGTTTTGCGTTCGTCAGCATCCGCCAAGGCGTGCAACTTTTTTTGGAAAAATTTGCTTATATATAAGGTATAGATTAAGATTTTTGTCCTATCTTTGTGCCCAAATTCAAAACAAAGATAGAGACGATGAAGCCAAATCTTGTCATTGTAGAGAGCCCTGCAAAGGCGAAAACGATAGAGAAATTTCTGGGCGACGACTATAAGGTGATGTCGAGTTACGGGCATATCCGCGACCTGAAGAAACACTCCTTCAGCATCGACACCGAGACGTTCCAACCCCAGTACGAGATTCCCTCCGACAAACAGAAACTGGTGGGCGAGCTGAAGAAGCTTTCGAAGGACGCCCAGATGGTGTGGCTCGCATCCGATGAGGACCGCGAGGGAGAAGCCATCAGCTGGCATCTGAAGGAAGTGCTCGGGCTCGACGGCGCAAAGACACGCCGCATCGTGTTCCACGAAATCACCAAGCCCGCCATCCTGGCCGCCATTGAGAATCCCCGCGACATCGACACCAATCTGGTGAACGCCCAGCAGGCACGCCGCGTGCTCGACCGCATCGTGGGCTTCAAGCTGAGTCCGCTGCTCTGGCGCAAGGTGCGTCCGGGACTCTCGGCAGGCCGTGTGCAGAGCGTGGCCGTGCGCTTGATTGTGGAGCGTGAGCGCGAAATCATGGGCTACGAGAGCGAGAGTTCCTACCGCGTGACGGCCACCTTCCTCCTGCCCGAGGGCGGCGAACTGAAGGTGGAGCTGAACCATAAGTTCGCCACTGAGGAGGAGGCCAAGGCCTTCCTCGAGCAGTGCCGCGACGCACAGTTCACCATCGAGGACATACAGACCAAGCCCAGTCGCCGCACGCCTGCCCCTCCCTTCACCACCAGCACCTTGCAGCAGGAAGCCGCCCACAAGCTCGGCTTCACCGTTTCGCAGACGATGATGGTGGCGCAGCGCCTTTATGAGAGCGGGCGCATCACCTACATGCGTACCGACAGCGTGAACCTGTCGAGCCTCTGTCTGGGAACGAGCAAGAAGTACATCAGCGAAACGATGGGCGACACCTATGTGAAGACGCGCCAATACACCACCAATTCCAAGGGAGCGCAAGAGGCCCACGAGGCCATCCGCCCCACCTACATGGACCAGACCGAGATAGAAGGAACGGCGCAGGAGCGCAAGCTTTATAATCTTATCTGGAAGCGAACCATCGCCTGCCAGATGGCTGACGCCGAACTGGAGCGCACCGTCGCCACCATCAGCGTGAGCGGTTCGGACTACAACTTCGTGGCACAGGGCGAAGTAGTCGTGTTCGACGGTTTCCTCCGCGTGTATCGCGAGACCGAGGCCGAGGACGGCGAACCCAAATCGGCCGAAGGCGAACTGCCCCCTCTGCAGGTGGGCACGCAGTTGAGCCGCAAGGACGTGACCGCTACCCAGCGCTTCTCACAGCGTCCGTTGCGCTACAACGAAGCCAGCCTTGTGCGCAAACTCGAGGAACTGGGCATCGGCCGCCCCTCTACCTACGCCACCACCATCACCACCATACAGCAGCGTGAATACGTTGTCAAGGGCGACAAGCCCGGCGAGCCCACGCTCTATCAGGTGCTCACGCTCAAGGGCGACAAGCTCAAGCAGACCGAGAAAAAGCAGGTGCTGGGCGCCGAGCGCGGCAAGCTTCTCCCCACTGACACGGGTTGCGTGGTGAGCGATTTCCTGCTCGAGACCTTCCCGCAGGTGCTCGACTACAACTTCACCGCCGAGGTGGAGAAAGACTTCGACTCCATTTCCGTGGGAGAAAAAGACTGGATGGGCATGATGAGCACGTTCTACGGCGAGTTCAATCCCTTGGTGGAGGACGCGCTGGAGAACAAGAGCGAACACCGTGTGGGTGAGCGCGTGCTGGGCGAAGACCCCGCCACCGGCCAGGTGGTGACGGTGAAAATCGGCCGTTTCGGTCCTGTGGCGCAGATTGGTTCGCAGAACGACACCCGCAAGCCGCGCTTTGCACAGCTCAAGGATTCGCAGAGCCTGGAGACCATCACGCTCGACGAGGCCTTGGAACTTTTCCGCCTTCCCCGCACGCTCGGGTTGTTCGAGCAGTGCGAAGTGTCGGTAGGTTCCGGCCGCTTCGGTCCTTACGTGCAGCATCAGCGTAAATATGTTTCCATCCCCAAGGATGTGGATCCGCTGGAGATTACCCTCGAGGAGGCCATCAACCTGATTATGCAGAAGCGCATGGAGGAGACGCAGCGCCGTCTCAAGACCTTCGCCGAGGAACCCGAACTGGAGGTGCTCAACGGCCGTTTCGGTCCTTACATCACCTACAAAGGCACCAACTATCGTCTGGCGAAGACCTTGCATGACAAGGCTGCCGAGCTCACGCTGGAAGAGTGCATGGAAATCATCAAGGAGCAGGACGCCGAAGGCCCTCGTCCAACCCGTGGCCGCCGCACCGCGCACAAGAAGTAAATGCAGCAGTCCATCATACTCATCGGATACATGGGCGCTGGCAAGACCACTGTGGGTCGCCAGCTGGCCTTGTCGCTGGGATGGCAGTTCTACGACCTCGACTGGTATATCGAGACGCGCTTCCACAAGTCTGTTGACCTGATATTCCAGGAGATGGGCGAGGAGGGCTTCCGCGACTTGGAGCGCCGTATGCTGCACGAGGCCGCCGAGTTTCAGAACATCGTGCTGTCGTGCGGAGGCGGAACGCCCTGCTTCTACGACAACATGGACTACATGAATTCGCTTGCCGAGACCGTGTATCTGAAAGTGGACCCCGAGGTGCTGGCCATGCACTTGCGCATGGGGAAGACCATACGCCCGCTCATCAAGGGCAAGACACCGGAGGAACTGGTGGACTACATCCGCGGAACGCTCGCCCAACGCGAGCCGTTCTACACGAAAGCCAAACATACCATCGACGTGAGTCTGATGGACAACTACGAGAAGATAGCTATCACCGTTAAACTACTTAAAGAAGAATTGGGACTGGCATGAAGAAATGGCGCATTGAAGACTCGGCCGACCTCTACAACGTGAAAGGGTGGGGAGTCAACTATTTCGGAATTAACGAGAAGGGACACGTTTATGTGTCGCCCAAGAAGAACAACGTGCAGGTGGACCTCAAGGAGGTGGTGGACGAACTGGCTTCGCGCCACATCACCGCGCCTGTGCTGCTGCGCTTCCCCGATATTCTCGACAACCGCATTGAGAAGACCGACGAGTGTTTCCGCAAGGCCGCGAAGGAATATCAGTACAATGCCGAGCATTTCATCATCTTCCCCATCAAGGTGAACCAGATGCGCCCCGTGGTGGAGGAAATCATCAGCCACGGCAAGCGCTACAACTTAGGTTTGGAGGCGGGTTCGAAGCCGGAACTCCACGCCGTGCTGGCCACCCACATGGACTCCGACAGCCTTATCATCTGCAATGGTCACAAGGACCAGAACTTCATAGAACTGGCCTTGCTGGCGCAGAAGATGGGCAAGCGCGTGTTCCTCGTGGTGGAGAAACTGCCCGAGATGCGCATCATCGCCGAGACGGCCAAGAAGCTCAACGTGCGCCCCAACCTGGGCATCCGCATCAAGCTGGCCTCCAACGGCAGCGGCAAGTGGAGCGAGAGCGGCGGCGACGCCTCTAAGTTCGGTCTCAACAGTTCCGAGCTGCTCATGGCGCTGCAAATGCTCGACGAGATGGGACTGCGCGACTGTCTCAAGCTTATTCATTTCCACATTGGTTCGCAGATTACCAAGATTCGCCGCATCTCCACCGCGCTGCGCGAGGCGGCTCAGTTCTATGTGCAGCTGCATGCCATGGGCTTCCCCATCGACTTTGTCGATTGTGGCGGCGGTCTGGGAGTGGACTACGACGGCACGCGCTCCTCGAACCGTGAGAGCTCCGTCAACTACAGCATACAGGAATATGTCAACGACTGCGTCTATACGCTCGTGGAGGCAGCCAACAAGAATAATATTCCGCACCCCAACATCATCACCGAGGGCGGTCGCTCGCTGGCGGCTCACCACAGTGTGCTGATACTGGATGTGCTGGAGAGCGTCTCGGCGCCGCAGATGCCCGAGGACTTCCAGCCGACTGACGACGACCACAAGTTGGTGCACGACCTCACGGAAATCTGGGACAAGCTTTCGAGCCGTTCGATGCTCGAGGACTGGCACGACGCCGAGGATATTCGCGAGGAGGCGCTCGACCTCTTCCGCCACGGCATCATCGACCTCAAGACGCGCGCGCAAATAGAGTCGCTCTACTGGGCCATCAGTCACGAGGTGGCGGAACTGGCTCACCACCAGAAACACGTTCCCGACGAGTTGCGCGTGCTCGACAAGCAGATGTCGGACAAGTATTTCTGCAACTTCTCGCTCTTCCAGTCCATGCCGGACTCGTGGGGCATCGACCAGTTGTTCCCCATCATGCCCATCGCTCGTTTGCAGGAGGAACCCACCCGCAGCGCCACGTTGCAGGACATCACTTGCGACAGCGACGGTAAAATCACGGCCTATGTCAACGGCGGTCAGCAGACCAGCTACATTCCGTTGCACCCCGTGAAGGCGGATGAGCATTACTACATCGGCGTGTTCCTCGTGGGTGCTTACCAGGAAATCTTAGGCAATATGCACAATCTGTTTGGCGACACCAACGCGGTTCACATCTCGGTGGACAAGGAGAGTTACTCCATCGACCAGATTATCGATGGCGAGACGGTGGCCGACGTGCTGGAGTATGTGCAGTACGACCCCAAGAAACTTGTGCGGCGTCTGGAGATTTGGGTGACCAAGGCCGTGAAGGACGGCAAGATAACGGAGACCGAGGGCAAGGAGTTCATCTCGAACTACCGAGCCGGGCTGTATGGATATACGTATTTGGAGTAAGACCCCACCCCAACCCTCCCCCACGGGGGAGGGAGAACTATTTTATGAAGAAAACGGCTTTGGGGGTTGGTGGCTTCCCCTTTGTTATGGCAGTTGGCGCGGGAGAATCGGAAACGGCCTACGGAGGCGGAGGGGGTGATGTGGAAGTATCTGCGGGAGCATTTCTGCGAAGTGAAGTTTCGGCGCCAGCAGGTGGTGGGCAATTACATAGCCGATTTCTTGTGCTTCGACCGCAGATTGGTGATAGAAATAGACGGCGGCTACCACGCTAACGAGGAACAAATCAACAACGACCAAGAGCGAACCGCCTACCTAATGAGCCAAGGCCTAACCGTCCTACGCTTCACCAACGAACAAGTCTTAGGCGACATCCACACCGTCCTAAACGAAATAAAGAATCAAATAGAAAAATCAAAAATGGAAGAGAATAGTAATCAATCAGCTTCTCCCTCCCCCGTGGGGGAGGGCCGGGGTGGGGTTTCAGTTATCAAGGTCGGCGGCGCTGTTGTTGAGCAGCCTGCCTTCTTAGAAGATATGTTGCGCCGCTTTGCGGCACTGCCCGGCTTGAAAGTGCTGGTGCATGGCGGCGGTCGTTCGGCCACGCAGATGGCCAGTCGGCTGGGTATTGAAAGCAAAATGGTGGACGGACGGCGTGTGACCGACGACGACACACTGCAGGTGGTGACCATGGTCTATGGCGGACTGGTGAACAAACAGTTGGTGGCCCGGCTGCAGGCGCTCGGCGTCAATGCCTTAGGCGTCACGGGTGCCGACATGAATCTCATCCGTGCCCACAAGCGTCCGCTGAAGAACGGAGTCGATTACGGCTGGGTGGGCGACGTGGACAGCGCTGATGGTCCGTGTCTGGCTCACCTGCTCCAGAGCGGCGTCACGCCCGTGGTGGCTCCTCTTACCCACGACGGCGAAGGCCACATGCTCAACACCAACGCCGACACCATCGCCCAGACCGTGGCCTGTGCACTGGCTCCTTATTTCGACGTCACCCTTACTTACACGTTCGAGAAGATGGGCGTGCTGCTCGACCCCGACGACGACGATTCGGTGATTCCGCACATCACGCCTGCTCGCTACGAGGAACTGAAGGAGCAAGGCGCTATCTCGGGTGGAATGATTCCCAAGCTCGACAACGCCTTCGAGGCGCTGAACCAAGGCGTGGCCCGCGTCATCATCTGCAGCGCCACCTGCCTCGATGGGGCTAATGGGACGGTGATAGAAAAGTAGGACAACCCAAGACCCCACCCCGACCCTCCCCCACGGGGGAGGGGGAAACTGTTCCTTTGTTAAGATAAACAGCAGGAATCTTTTTTCTTCTCCCTCCCCCGTGGGGGGCGCCAGCGAGGTCGAGCGTTGATAATGCTCGGCATCGATG
>JABUUA010000100.1 GCA_021443405.1 Bacteroidaceae bacterium | reverse complement strand
ATTTGCTCGCGGTAGTGCTTGTCGAAGGCCACATAGTAATCGCCAATCAGGTGATCGCCCTTCTTGCCGCTGCTGGCGGGCGTCTCGCCGTTGCCGTACTTGAGCCAGGCCAGCATCGACTTGCAGATGTGAATGCCGCGGTCGTTCACGATATTCGTCTTCACCACGCGGTTGCCGTTGGCCTCCATCACGTTGGCCAGCGCCCAGCCCAACAGGTTGTTGCGAACGTGGCCGAGGTGGAGCGGCTTGTTGGTGTTGGGGCTCGAATACTCAATCATCACCAGCGGCGACCGGTCGGTGACGGGCGTGAAACCGAACTTTTCGGCCTGCTCTATCTCCTGCAGCAGCAGAATCCACTGGGCGGGGTTGATGACGAGGTTGAGAAAACCTTTCACCACGTTGAACTTGCTCACCACGTCGCCCACATGGCTGGTGAGGTAGTCGCCGATTTCCTGCGCCGTCTCCTCGGGTTTCTTCCGGCTCATCTTCACAAAGGGGAAGACGACGAGGGTGAGATTGCCCTCAAACTCGGCGCGCGTCTCTTGCAACTGCACCATCTTGTCGGCCACTTCCTGACCGTACAACTCTTTCACAGCGGCCTTCACCGCGTTGGCTATCTTGACAGCTATTTCCATAAGTGTTTGTTTTGTCTTTCCGGGGCGGGCGGACACGGACATTTGGTCACAAGGACGCGGTCGCCTGCGTGTGCGCTCACAAAAATTCGGCCACAAAGATACGAAATTTTGGGCACTTATTGCCATAGTTACGGGGAAAATGCTTAATTTTGCAGCCAATTCACGACGTTACTACTATGTTCTATATGCCCCCTGTAACCAAAAACTTGCTCATCATCAATGTGCTGATGTTTGCGGCTACCTATGTGTTGGGACTGCGCGGCATCGACCTGCACAGCCTCTTGGACTTGCATTTCTTCTTGGCCGACGGCTTCATGCCGCACCAGTTTGTCACTTATCTGTTCATGCACGCCGGCTTCCAGCACATTTTCTTCAATATGTTTGCGCTTTGGATGTTCGGCACTGTCATCGAGCAGACCTTGGGAGTAAAGAAATTTCTCACTTATTATTTCGTCTGCGGAATCGGCGCCGGCTTGTTGCAAGAGGGCGTTCAGTACCTCAGTTTTGTGTGGCGAGGCCTCTCGGAACTGCCCCTCAATCATGTGTTCATCACCGACGACGGCGCCGTGGCCTTGCGCACCGCGCTCAACGGTTGGCGGACGGCGGGAGCCTCGGGAGCGGTCTATGGAATCCTGCTGGCGTTCGGCATGTATTATCCCGACCAGCGCATGTTCATCTTCCCGATTCCCGTTCCCATCAAGGCGAAATACTTCGTTGTGGGCTATGCCCTCATTGAGTTCGTTTCCATCGTGCTGGCCAGCAACGACCAAGTGGCCCACGCCGCTCACTTGGGCGGCATGCTGTTCGGCTTGATTCTCATCCTTCACTGGCGCAATCCGAAGTGGTTCAGCCGCTTCTGCTCGAAGTTCCAAAAACCTCGAATGCGCGTGATTAACGGCGGAAAGCGCGATGCCGACTTGGACTACAACGCCCGAAAGAAAGCGCAGGAGGAGGAAATCGACCGCATTCTCGACAAGGTGAAGCGCCACGGCTACGGCAGTCTCTCCGAGAGCGAGAAGCGCAAACTCTTCGATGCCGATGGCCGCTAAGCGGAAGGGCGCGAGCGCGTGGTTGCGCCGCTTCGCCACCAGCCTGGTGCTGGGAGCCAATCTTGTCTCCTTGCTCCTGCTCTGGGGTTGTTGTCTGAGCACTCAGATATCACCCTCCCTACACCCTCGCATCACGGTGGTGGGGCTGGTCTTCCCCGTACTTCTTATTTGTAATGTTATTTTCTTGCCGCTCTGGTTGCTCTTCAAGCCCCGTTACGCCCTCGTTCCGTTGCTGGGACTTCTGCTTTGCGGCGGCTTTATCCTGGACTATTTTCCCGTCAGTCGTCCGTCCGACCAGCCCGATTCTCTCGGTCAACTCACCCTCCTCTCGTGGAACGTGGGCGGCGCTTATTACAGCGACGACAACGAGGCGGCGGTCGCTTATCTGGAGCAGGCCGGGGCCGACATCATCTGTCTGCAGGAATGTGCGGGGCCGCTGGGCGAACTTGTTGCGCAGCGCATGGGAGAGTTGGGCTATCAGTCCAAGATTCTGAACGGGCGCAATCTCTATTGCCGCTTCCCCATCGTCTCGGCCGACACTATGGTCGCTCCCACCAACTTCTGCAACGGCGTGTGTCGTTTTTCCGTGCTGATGAACGAAGACACGGTGTGGGTGCTGAACTGTCACCTCGAGTCCACCGGTTTCACCCAGAGCGAGCGTGACGAATACACGCAGACCATCCAAGACCCCACGAAGGACGACCTGAAGCGCGAGGGACAATTTATTATCGGAAAACTCGCCCAGCGCGCTCACTTCCGCGGTAAGCAGACCGACAGTCTCGCCGCATTCATCGACCGCCATGCCGCCGACCGCCTGCTGGTAATCGGCGACTTCAACGACACTCCCATCTCCTATGCCTATCAGCAACTGGACAAGCGACTGACGAGCGCCTACCGACAGGCTGGGCGCGGCCTCGGCATTTCCTTCAATCAGCACGGTTTCCCCGTGCGCATCGACCACATTTTCTGCTCGTCGCACTGGGAGCCTGCAGAAGCTCACATCGTGGACACTATCTACGAGAGCGACCACTTCCCCATGGAGGTAAAACTTCGCAAAGTGGCGAAATAACCCAGAAAGTCCATTAGGCGGTTTTTGATTGCAAGATGATTTTCGAGATAGAATTTTCCCACTTTGAGGGAGCGATGGGGGTCCATCGTGACTGATAAGCGGGGAAATTATAGCCAAAAAGCGACTGGCAAGCAATGATTGTTCTAATGAACTTTCTGGGATTAAGCAAGATTTTCGGCGAAACATTCGGTTAAGTGCAAGTTTTTTTGTAATTTTGCACACCTATTGCGCGTGTATGCGCCCTAACACGAACAAAATAATAATTAAAAACTAATAAACACAAAACAATGCAAAACAAAGGATTTGTAACGTTTATCGCTACTGTGCTTTCTGCGATTTGCCTTTTCTACATGAGCTTCAGCTGGGTGGTTAGCCACTACGAGAACAAGGCTCAGCAGATTGCAGCAGTGAGCGGTGAGGAGGCAGGTCAGCACTACCTCGACTCCATCCAAAACGAAAAGGTTTACTGCAATGTCTGGACCTTGAAGCAGTGCCGCGAGCTGGGCATAGGCCTCGGTCTGGACCTCAAGGGCGGTATGAACGTGATCCTCGAGGTCAGCGTTTCGGATGTGGTGAAGGCTCTCTCTGACCACAAGGAAGCCACCAACGAGAACTTTGCCAAGGCTGCCGAGACAGCCCAGAAGGCTACCTCGCAGGGCGGCGGCGATTTCATCTCGCTCTTCATCAAGGAGTATAAGCAACTGGCTCCCGAAAGCCAGCTCGCCGAGTTGTTTGCCACCCAGCAACTGCGCGACAAGGTGACCACCAAGAGCACCGACGCCGAGGTGGAGAAGGTGTTGCGCGAGGAGGTTAAGGCCGCTATCGACAATTCGTACAATGTATTGCGCACCCGTATCGACCGCTTCGGTGTGGTTCAACCTAACATCCAGGCCCTCGAAGGCCAGGAAGGCCGCATCATGGTGGAGATGCCCGGCGTGAAAGAGCCCGAGCGCGTGCGTTCACTGCTGCAGGGTAGCGCCAACTTGGAGTTCTGGGAGACCTACGAAGGCAGCGAGGTTGTGAACTATCTCTACGACCTCGACACCCGCCTGGCCGCTGCTTTGAGCGGCGACACCAAGGCCGACACCACCGCAACCGAGGCTGTAGCCGAGGAAGTGGCTGCCGACACTACTAAGGCCGCCAAGGGCGACTTGGCCGCCGCTCTGGGCGAGGAGGTTGCTCCTGCCGAGAACGACGCTGCCAGCACCGAGGAGGCTCGCAAGCAACACCCCATCCTGAGTCGTCTGCAAGTGCAGCCCGGTAGTTGCGTGGTGGGTCTCGCCCACAAGCGCGACCTGCAGGCTCTCACCGATTTGTTCCAGAGCCCCGAGGCGAAGCAGGCACTTCCCTCTGACCTTCGCTTGAAGTGGGCCGTGAAGGGTATCGGTGACGGCGCTGGTGCCGACTATTATCAGCTCTACGCCATCCGCGTGACCAACCGCGACGGCCGCGCCGCTATGGAGGGTGACGTAGTTACGGGTGCCACCGATGAGTTCGACCAGAACGGTCGTCCCTGCGTATCGATGGAGATGAACGTGGACGGCGCACGCCGCTGGGCTAACCTCACCAAGCTGAACGTCAATAAGTGCATCGCCATTGTCCTCGACGACAATGTATACAGCGCCCCCAACGTGATGGGCGAGATTACTGGCGGTCGCTCACAGATTACCGGTAACTTCACTGCCGAGGAAACGAAGGACTTGTCCAACGTGCTCAAATCAGGTAAGATGCCTGCGCCTGCTCACATCGTGAGCGAGGAAATCGTGGGTCCCACCCTTGGTGCCGAGTCTATCAAGATGGGCGTGATGTCGTGCATTGTCGCCTTTGTCCTCCTGATGATTTATATGGTTGTGATGTACGGCTTTATTCCCGGCATGGTGGCCAACGGCGCTTTGCTGTTCAACATCTTCTTCATCGTGGGCGTGCTCACCAGCTTCCAGGCTGCCCTCACCATGAGCGGTATTGCCGGTTTGGTACTGACCCTCGGTATGGCCGTGGATGCTAACGTGCTTATCTACGAGCGCACGAAGGAGGAGATGGCCGCCGGCAAGAAGGTGCGCGAGGCACTTGCCGCAGGTTACAGCAACGCATTCAGCGCCATCTTCGACTCGAACCTGACGTCTATCATCACCGCCATCATCCTGTTCTACTTCGGTACAGGTCCCATCCGCGGCTTTGCCACCACGCTGGGTATCGGTATCGTCATCAGCTTCTTCACCGCAGTTTATCTCACTCGTCTGGTTTACGCCAAGATGATGGACCGCGACAAGTGGCTCAACCTGACCTTCAAGACCTACATCGGCAACCGCATCTCGTTCAAGAATCCCACCTTCAAGTTCATGCAGAACTACAAGAAGAGTTTCGCTGTCTTCGGCACGATTGCCATTGTTTGTCTGGGCATGATTTTCGGTCGCGGCTTCAGCAAGAGCATCGACTTCACGGGAGGTCGCAACTTTGTGGTGGTCTTCGACAAGCAGGTGCAGCCCGAGCAGGTTCGTGAAGTGCTGGCAGGTGCATTCCCTGAAAGTAACACCTCGGCCATCGCCATCGGTACCGACGGCCAGACCATCCGTATCTCTACGAACTATCGCATCGAAGAGGATGGCTTGGAAGTGGATAGTGAAATCGAGGCCAAGCTGTTCGAGTCGCTGCAGAGCGCCGGTCTGCTGGCTGCCGACCTTGACCACGGCACCTTCATCAACCGCGACGTTCGCGACGGTGGTTCCATCATCAGCAGCCAGAAGGTTGGTCCTTCGGTGGCTGAGGACATTACGAACGGCGCCATGATTAGTGTGGGTCTGGCCTTCTTAGCCATCTTCCTCTACATCTTGCTCCGCTTCCGCAACCTCGCCTTCTCGGTGGGCGC